>URXI01000008.1 GCA_900551775.1 uncultured Eubacterium sp.
CATAGCAGGCGCCGAAGGGAACCTAGGGGTCCCTAGCGGAGTGGCGCAGTCACTTTTTTTGTTTGAGCAGGAGTTTATATTTATGGAACAGAGAAAACTAGGAATGTCGATACTGGGCTTTGGCTGTATGCGTTTTCCAAAAAAGGGCGGTCATATCGACATGGACAAGACAGAAGCGCTGATTGATTATGCGATTTCTCATGGCATCAATTATTTTGATACAGCCTATATTTATAAAGGCAGTGAGAAAGCGCTGGGAGCTGTCTTGGCAAAAAACGGCTGGCGGGAACAGGTGATGATTGCGACAAAGATGCCTCATTACCTGATCAAGTCCATCGAAGGTTTAGAAAAAGTATTTCAAGAGCAGCTCGACAGACTGCAGACCGATTATGTAGACTGTTATCTGATGCATATGCTTCCCGATGTGAAAATCTGGGAAAGGCTGGTCAAAATGGGTATCCTGGACTGGATTGAAGAAAAACGGGCCTCGGGGCAGATTAGAAATATTGGATTTTCCTATCACGGCGGCAGCAGACAGTTTATGGAACTTTTGGAGGTCTATGACTGGGATTTCTGCCAAGTGCAGTACAACTATATGGACGAACACAGCCAGGCAGGAAGAAGAGGCGTTGCGCGTGCAGCAGAGAAGGGGATTCCTGTCATCATCATGGAACCCCTTCGCGGAGGTCTTTTGACAGACGGTCTGCCGCAGAAGGCGAGAGCTGCCTTTGCTGAAGCCGTGCCAAAGCGCAGTCCGGCTGCATGTGGTCTGCGCTGGCTTTGGAATCAGGCAGAAGTGTCAACCGTCTTGTCAGGAATGAACACGATGGAAATCCTGCGGGAAAACATCAAAACTGCACAGTCGGTAAAAGCAGGAGAGATTACAGATGAAGAGAATCAGGTTTTTGCGGCGGTAAAAGCGGCTATCAACGAGACGATTAAAATCCCCTGTACCGGCTGCGGCTACTGTCAGCCTTGTCCAAATGTCGTGGACATTCCTGGTATTTTCAGGTGCTATAACGCCAGCTATGCAGATGGCTTCATCACTGGTATGAGGGAATATTTGATGTGTACTACTTTCCGTGTCCAGCGAACCAATGCATCCCTATGTATCCACTGCGGCAAGTGTGAAGCGCATTGCCCGCAGGAAATTGCCATCAGAGACGGGCTGCGGCAGGTTGTAAAACGGTTGGAGAATCCTGCTTATAAAATCATCGCATTAGGTTCGAAGGCTGTATTCCGATAGGAAAAAGCTGCCTGCCGCATTCTAGTAGTGACGCAGCAGGCTGATGCCGCACAAGACCAAAACGCCGCCAAGCATTAAGATCCAGGCTCTTGGCGGTAAAAAAAATGCACATACCGTAACAATGCCGAAGACGATGAGTACGAAACCGATGTCTTTGGCTTCTTTATATTTACAGATCGGTTTTCTCTTTCTATTATTATTCATAATACACCTCGGTATATTTTATGAATTGGAGGTCATTTTTGTTACTGTATGTGGTAAAATAGATTTATATATCTATGGAGGTAAGTGATTTGACATTATCAAGAGAAACAGAACTGGGAACCATCACCATTTCTAATCTGCTCTTTGCGCAGATTATTGCAGACAGCTTTAAGATAGAAAGCTGCCTGGGCAAAGTATGGCCTTCAACGAAAAAGGGACGCCAGATTGGCAGTGACACAAAATATAATATTACGGAATTTGCTAACAATATAGAAGTGGAACGCAGTTTATATGGAGAAAGCGTCGATATTGAATTTAATATCATCGTGAAGTTCGGGACCAGTATCAGAAATATTACTGACGATATCAGCGATTACATCGCCGACGTTATTTATCAAAAACAGGGGAAAAAACCCAATCAGATCAGAATCAGAATCGCCGGCGTCAAATCGAGACAGGTGGCAAGAAGGAATCTAGAGGTTGTGAAGAGATATGAATCTGAATGACAAGGTAGGCAGTCTGAAGGGAATCGGACCGAAAAAAGCAGAGAGTTTTTCCAAGAATAACATCGATACGTTGGAGGATCTGCTCTATCTGTTCCCCAGAAAATATGAAGACAGACGACGGGAGACAAGAATTGCAGATTTACAGCAGGGCAAAGAATATCTGATCTGTGGCAAAGTGCTTTCCCGCAGATATTCCGGTAATCCATATAAAAAAAATACGCCGTTGACGCTTCTAGTTTCCGATGAGACAGGAACTATAGAAATTCTTTTCTTTAATGGAAGATATATTGCAAATCTATTTAACGTCAACCAGGAGTATTCTTTTTATGGCAGAGTTTCCGAAAACTTAGACCGCAAACAGATGATTCATCCGGAGTTTCATCGGATTGGGGATGCCAATGATATCCGAGGCATTATTCCTATCTATCCTCAGATCAGCGGCATCTCCCAAAATGAACTTCGTAAAATTCAGCTGCAGCTGGCGGAACTTTACCCGCAAGTGGAGGAGTGGCTGCCAGAGGAAATTGTATCAGAAAATCGTCTGGCGAGCCCTTCCTATGCCATCGAAAATATTCATTTTCCTAAAGATGGAAAACAGGTTCTAAAAAGCAAATTTCGTTTGATCTTCGATGAACTTCTCACTTTGGAGACAGGACTTTTTTATATAAAAAATGAGACGCGAAAAGATACAGGGGGTATCGTCATCGATGCCAGCTGCGCTGACGAATTTGTCAAAGGGCTGCCTTTTGATCTGACAGAAGGACAGAAAAGCGTATGGGAAGACATACGTAAGGATCTGACGGCGGAAAAAGTGATGAACAGGCTGATCCAGGGCGACGTGGGTTCTGGAAAAACGGTCATAGCGGAAATGGCCATGTTTGCTGCAGCTAAAAACGGCTATCAGAGTGTCATGATGGCTCCAACGGAAATTCTGGCAAAACAGCATCTGCAGTCACTGTCGTCTGATTTCGAGAAATACGGCGTTTCGGTGGGGCTCTTGTGCAGCAGCATGAAGGCCTCAGAGAAAAGAGAGACTCTGCAGCGTCTGGCAGCAGGCGAGATTCAGATTTTGGTCGGCACCCATGCTGTCATACAGCCTGATGTAAAATTTAAAAATCTGGGCATGGTAATCACAGATGAACAACACAGATTTGGGGTCAACCAAAGAAGTCTTTTATCCAAAAAAGGGGAAAACCCTAATGTACTGGTCATGACAGCGACGCCGATTCCGAGAACTTTGGCGGTTATCATCTATGGGGATCTGGATATTTCGCAGATCAGAACCATGCCAAGGGGCAGGCAGCCGATCAAAACCTTGCAGGCAGATATGGAAAACCGGAACAAGGTTTACGATTTTGTTAAAAAACAATTGAAAGAAAAGAAACAAGCTTATGTGGTAGCGCCCCTGATTGGGGAATCAGATAAGATAGATGCCAAATCGGCAGAGGAACTGCACAAAGAACTGAGTCAGAAATTTAAGGAATACCAGGTGGCACTGATACACGGCGCCATGAAACAGGAAGAAAAAGACTTTATCATGGGTGAATTTTCTGAGGGACATATCGATGTACTGGTTTCTACTGTTGTAATAGAAGTAGGTATCAATGTGCCCAATGCTACCGTCATGGTAATTGAGAACTGCGAGAGATTTGGCCTGGCCCAGCTCCACCAGTTGAGAGGGCGCGTAGGCCGTGGCAAAGATCAATCTTATTGCTTTTTGATCTGCCACAACGAAACTGATGTAGCGAAAGAACGAAACAAAATTATGTGTGAGAGCAATGACGGATTTGAAATCGCAGAGGCAGATCTGAGGCTGCGAGGACCGGGCGAGCTTTTCGGAACCAGGCAGCATGGTCTGCCGGAAATGCACATCAGCGATCTGGTACGGCATGCTGATGTTTTAGAAAAGGCAAAGAATACGGCTAAAGCGATCATCGACAGAGATCCCAATTTAAAGGCACAGAAATTTGCAAAGCTGAAAAAACGGATCAGAAAAATGTTTGGCGAAGACATTAAACTGGAATTATGACGTTATCCATATTTTACAAGACATAGAAATCTCCGTTCGGGTTAAATTAATAACGTAAACAGGAGGTGAAAAAAATGAGCAACAATAACAACAATAACAACAGTTTACAGCAGATGGGAATTAATGTGAAACCAGCATTAAACAACCTGAAAACAGAGGTTGCAAACGAACTTGGTCTTTCTAACTACGAACAGACTGATAAGGGCAACTTAACTGCAAGACAGAATGGTTATGTAGGCGGCTATATGACTAAGAAGCTTGTAGAAATGGCTGAACAGCAGTTAGCTGGAAAATAAGGAATCTGATTCCTTAAATAAGAAGTTGAAATAAACTTTTTGCTTAAAGGGGCTGTCTCAATTAACTTTGAGACGGTCCTTTTTCGTTTGGATATCCATCCGGACGGGGCATAAATTAATAGCATTCTTTTATAATTCATGGTATACTATTGGTTTAGAAGGCGGTGGCGAAGGTGAACACTTTATACAAAAAAGAAATCGTATTTTGAGGAGATAGATGATGAGAATAATTACTGGAGATTACAGGGGGAGAAAGTTAGAGACTCCTATAGGCACAGATGTGCGGCCTACGACAGATAAAGTAAAAGAAGCAGTTTTTAATATATTGATGAATGATATTTGGGATTCGATATGTGTGGATCTCTTTGCCGGAACGGGAAATCTAGGCTTGGAGGCATTGTCCAGAGGCGCAAAAAAGTGCTATTTCTGTGATAATTCAAGAGAAAGTCTGAATCTGATTAAAACCAATATCGAAAAGTGCGGCGCACGAGACCAGTCTGTGGTTTTGGCCGGAGATTACACAAAGGCCTTGACCAGGATCAAGGAGCAGGTTGATATCTTTTTTCTCGATCCGCCATATCAGGCCGGCTTATATGAAAAATGTCTGGAGATGATTGATTCTCTTGATTTATTGACTGAGGAAGGTATAATAATAGCAGAACACGGTGTACGTGATCAAGTGCCAGAGCAAATCGGCCGATTGACAAAAGTCAAAGAGCGAAAATATGGCAAAACATTGGTCAGCATTTACAGATATACAGCGGAGGATGAAGAATGACAAAACGGGCTTTATACACGGGATCTTTTGATCCTATGACCAACGGCCATCTGGATATCATTACCAGATCGTCAAAGATGTTCGATGAACTGGTCGTCGGTGTCATCGTCAATCCAAACAAGAAGCCGTTATTTACAAAAGAAGAACGGGTCAAGCTGATAGAAGAAGTTACTGCGGATTTGAAAAATGTGACTGTAGAATGTTTTGACGGACTTTTAGCAGACTATGTAAACAAAAATCACTTCGATGCAGTCGTCAGAGGTCTTAGAGCGACATCGGACTTCGAATACGAGATTCAGATGGCACAGATGAACGCCTGTCTTTTTGACAAAGGCATAGAATCGGTATTTTTGATGACCAGTCCAAAGTATTCATTTATCAGTTCAAGTATGATTAAAGAAGTGGTCTCACTGGGTGGATGTGTAGATGGATTGGTACCGGAAATCATACTCAAAGAGATTAAAGTAAAATATACCAGAAATTAGGAGGATAGGATGACAGTATTAGAATTATTAGAGGAAATCGAGGATATAGTTGATACTGCCCCTGGTTTGCCGCTTACTGGCAAGATCATGGTAGACGCAAATGAAGTGCTCGAAATCGTAAGGGAAATCAGATTGAGTCTTCCGGATGATGTACAACAGGCAAAATGGGTGAAGGATGAAAAAGAGAGAATTCTGAGCGAAGCAAAGTCAGAATACGAGAAGATTATCATTGAAGCGAAGAAGCAGGCGGATTATCTGGTCGAGACTGACGATATCACACTGAAAGCGCAGAAAATGGCCGAAAACATTCAGAAGACGGCGGAAGACTATTCCAAGGTACTGAAGATGCGTACATATGATTATGTGGACAAGATGCTTTTCGACATGCAGGCCAAGATGGACGATCTGAACCTCAAATATTTTGGCGAGATGTATGCGAACTTAGAAAAATCCTTTGAGGAAATCAATGGGGTACTGCAGAATAACAGGGATGAAATCAAAGAGATGGCCTATATGACGCAGAACGGACAGGACGGTGTCATTGTGAGAAGAGAAGAGGACTAATATTAAAGAGATGCCAGGGCAGCAGATTTTTCTGATGCCTTTTTTCATGCAGAGCTTTAGGAGAAATGATGAAAAAAATATTATTAATCGAAGATGACAAAGACTTGAACTTGGGACTCACCTATGACCTGAAAGCCGAGGGATATCAGGTACATTCAGCCAGAACCCTTGGTGATGCCATGGCGGTTCTCGAAAAGGAGGAAGTGGACCTTCTTCTTTTGGATGGCAATCTGCCTGATGGCGACGGTTTTGATCTCTGCAGGGCAGTCAAGGAGGAAAGCGGGCTTCTCGTCATCTTGCTGACTGCGAGAGATTTGGAAGAAGACGAGATTACAGGCTTTGACAGCGGCGCGGATGACTACATTACCAAACCCTTCAGCATGGCAGTGCTTCATAAGAGGATTGAAGCGCTTTTTCGCAGGAGCGGCTCTGACGACTGCCACAGAAATCTGTATGACGACGGATATCTGCTCATCGACTTTGACGGGCTCACCGCATACAAAGGCGGAGAAACGCTTGTGCTGACGCCTACGGAGTTTAAGCTGCTGAGGCTGCTCATCGCAAACGCACAGAAAGTGGTGACGAAGACGCTGATTTTAGAAAAACTGTGGGATCATGCAGGAAACTTTGTCGATGAACATGCAGTTGCGGTTAACATCAACAGGCTGCGCAAGAAAATAGAAGATGAATCACATGTATACATCAAAACCATGTACGGTATGGGATATCAGTGGAAGGGGCAGGAAAAATGTTAGCAGTCATACTATGCGCCGTGGCGGGGATGTTTCTTCTGATATCTATAGGGATTCTGGTTTACACGAGAAGCTGTCTTCTCACATATACAAGAAAGCTTTCAGATTGCCTGGACAGTATGGCGGCAGGCGAGGAAGAAATTCAATTTGAAGAAGAAGAGGAAAGCCTGATTGGAAAATTGCAGGTCAAGATGCGTAAGTTGTACGATATCATGCAGAGACGGGCAGAGGAAAACCTGCGTGATCGGAAAAATCTGGAGAAGACGATTTCTGATATTTCCCATCAGCTCAAGACACCCATTGCCAGTGTCCGCATGTATCAAAACATTTTGATGCGTCCTGATATCAGCGAAGAAGACAAGAACGCCTTTCTCACCAATGCGGAAAGCCAGGTGGACAAGCTGGAATTCCTGATTCAGACCATGATCAAGATGTCACGCCTGGAGACGGGGATAGTTAACGTGTCGCCAAAGAACGAGTCGGTATATCAATTGATTGAATCTGCAGTTTGTGACGCGGCCATAAAAGCTGAGGCCAAGAAGATCGGTCTCTCTGTGGATTGCAGCGAGATGCTTACTGCCTATTTTGATAAGAAATGGACGGCAGAAGCGTTGTTCAATATCATAGATAATGCGGTGAAATATACGGGAGAAGGCGGCGAAATCAGAATTTCCGCTGCCGCCACTGACTTCTTTGTCAGAATCGAAGTACGTGATAATGGCAGGGGAATTGAGCCGTCTCATATCACGGAGATATTTAAACGATTCTATCGAGAGCCGTCAGCGGCAGAAGAAGAGGGTGTGGGAATCGGCCTCTTCCTGGCAAGAGAGATCATCACGAAGGAAAAAGGGTTCATCGAAGTGCGGTCACAAATCGGATACGGCTCTCGCTTTTCTCTCAATCTTCCCATGGAACCATAGAAAAAGTAAATTGTCTCAATGCTGTGATTTTTTTGTGAACAGAATGAGACAATTTTTTTCTATACTCAGGGTAACTTAAGTGAAAGGACAGAGAATCAATGAAATATATCTTAGAAGCATCTGAATTGAAAAAATATTACGGGAAGGAACCAAATCTCACCCAAGCGTTAAATGGCATCGATCTCGCCATTGAACAGGGAGAATTCGTATCAATCATCGGAACGAGCGGAAGCGGAAAATCCACGCTGCTGCACATGCTGGGAGGGCTGGATGTCCCTACATCGGGCAGTGTCGTCATCAGGGGAAAGGAAATCGCCAAGATGAACGATGAACAGCTATCTGTCTTCCGCAGAAGAAACATCGGGTTCGTCTTTCAGAACTATAATCTGGTACCGATTTTAAACGTATATCAGAATATCGTACTGCCGATCGAACTGGATGGCGGGAAGATTGACAAGAACTATATCGACAATATCATACATTTGCTCCACTTAGAAGAGAAGCTTTCTAATCTGCCTAATAATCTGTCTGGCGGACAACAGCAGAGGGTCGCCATCGCAAGAGCCCTTGCAGGCAAACCAGCCATCATCCTCGCTGATGAACCGACTGGAAACCTGGACTCTAAGACTTCTCTGGAAGTGATGCAGCTTCTCAAACTGACCACGGCGGAGTTTCATCAGACACTGGTCATGATTACCCATAATCCTGAAATTGCACAGGTAGCAGACCGCATGATCCGCATCGAGGACGGAAAAATCGTCAGCACGGATCACGTGCTATAAGGAGGTGGGGAAGATGCTGCTAAAAAATGACAATCAGAAATTCATAAAGACCCTCTCGGCAAGCTGCCTTGCAGCGAATAAGAACCGGAACAGAATTGCAGTGCTTGCTATCATTCTGACTACCATCCTCTTCATGTCCGTCGCTACCGTCTTTCAGGGTTCACAAGAGACGATGAACCAGCAGGCTTTAGAGATGGCGGGCAGCAAGTATATGGTTACTGCAAACTACCTGGCTAAGAAGGATGCGGAAAAAGTCAAAGACCATCCCGATTTTCTGGAGGCAGGATTATCGCGCACTGTCGGTGGCGTGCAGAACAGAGAATTAGCCAGTATCACAGCAAATTTGATCTGGGCCGATAAAAATTATGCGAAGAATACTTACAAAGAGCTCATCCAAGGCCATCTGCCAGAAAAAGAAAACGAGATCGCCTGTGATACAGAGGTGATTCGAAAACTTGGAATTCCCGCAAAGACAGGAACAAAATTCGTCCTTCAATTTGAAGTCTCCGGCAGTCTCGCGGAAAAAGAAATGATTCTCTGTGGTATCTGGGAGGGAGAAAGGTATGAGCAGAAAGCCGAGGTGCTGATTTCGGAGAAGTTTGCAGCGGAGAGATGTCCCGAAGAAACCTATGTGGCAAGCGGTATCTTCCAGTCAGAAGATGATTTGGATGAACACCTGGATCAGGTACTGGAAGATGCAGGTCTGGATCCAGAAGAAACCGCACATGACATCTGTCAGGGGTATATGTATGAACATGGGGCAGATACAGGAATGATCTTCAGTGTTTTGATCAGTGTACTCCTGATATTGGCTGCAGGCTATTTGATCATCTATAATATTTTTCGAATTTCGGTACTGAAGGATATTCGCCTCTATGGACAACTGAAAACTGTAGGCACTTCACCGAGACAGATCAAATACATGGTAAGGCGACAGGGCATGAAACTGCTGGTTTTCGGACTACCGACAGGGCTTCTCCTGGGATGGCTCATCGGGAACCTGCTCCTGCGCTTTGTAATGAGCAGCACCAATTTCAGGGAACTGCATTTTGTCGTACCGGATTTATGGGTATGGGCTGCTGCTGCCGCCTTTACCTTTGTAACCGTATGGATGAGCTGCAGCAGGCCGGGAAAACTGGCAGGCAGGATTTCGCCGGTAGAGGCGCTGCGCTATCAGGAACAAGAGACTGGCAAGAGGAGTGAACAGAGAGGGAAGGCTTCCCGTCACCGGATCGCCTCGATGGCTTTTGCCAATCTGAAGCGGAATAAAGGCAAGACGGTTCTGGTGGTATTCTCTATTTCTATCGCCATCGTTCTGCTCAACAGCGTTTTGAACCTCACTCAGTGTTTTGACGAGGAGACCTATGTGAAAAGAGACGCAATTGCGGACTTTACCGTTTCCAGCAGTACCTGGACAAAATCTGCACCGAACAGCCAGAAAATCATCTCTTCAGAATTTGCGGAAGATATCAGGGCAAAAGAAGGGATAAAAGATATGGGATTTGTCTACTACCATCCTGTGGACTATGACAAAGAAACTGCAGAAAACAGAGAACTGATCCGTGTCACAGCCGTCAATGGCAGTGCTGTGTCACAAGATCCTGATGTCTTTGATGCAGGCAGACAGCTCTTCGGTTTTGACGAGAACGCCCTCAAGAGGGTACAGCTCATAGAAGGAAAGATCGATTACGAGAAGCTCAGCACAGGTCACTATATTCTCATGGCAGGTTTTTTAAGCGATAAGAGCGAATATGACAGAGAAGCGCAGGAATTCCACGCAGGAGATGTGGTCAATCTGGAAATAAAGGGAAAGATCAGAGAATATACCGTCATGGCGGTGGTGGGGGCACCAACCCAGTTACTGACCGACTATAGTTCCGGCGGTTACGAAAGTGTCATCCTGCCAGCAGGGAAGTTCCTGGATCTTTACCCAGAGACGGAAAAAAATCCGATTCATTGCGTCTTTGATACAGAAAAGGATCACTTTGGCGCAATGATGAAATTTATTGACACTTCCAGCAGTTCTTATGGGATCAGCGTCATGACAAGACAGAAGGCAAAACAGGACTTTGGCGATATCACAGCGGCATACGATGCCAGCGGAACGATTCTGGCTTTGATCTTCGGCGTCATCGGCCTTTTGAACCTGCTCAACGTCATCATGACGGGTGCTATCGCCAGACAGAATGAATTTGCTGTCATGAGGAGTATCGGCATGACGAGGAAACAGCTGAGAAAACTGTTCATCTATGAAGGGATATCCTACATGCTTCTCGTGACCGTCTTTGCAGCGATATTAAGCAGCTTGATGTCGGCCACAGTGATCAGATCTATAGCGAGAGGCTTCTGGTTTGCACAGTACCACTTTACCGTGCTGCCGGCGCTGCTCGTTTCCCTCATCTTCCTTCTCTTTGCGGCAGCGATTGCCTATGTGACAGATCGAATTTACAACAAGGGTAATATCATCGACAATCTGCGAAAAGCAGAGTAAGGGGAGAATGTACACATAAAACCCATAGATGGAGAATATCTTCTACTATGGGTTTTAAATTTATAGGAAAAAACAGAATCGTAATCGGCGGAGCAATTCTCTGCTGTCTGATCATGGTGGTATTTCCCGAGGTCACGGCTACAGCATCCAAGGAGGCAATCAATCTGTGGCTGAATTCAATCGTGCCGACACTGCTGCCCTTTTTTATCGTGGCAAATTTTTTGAAAAAGACGGGCATTGTCAACAAAATTTCACCAAAGGTTTATCCCTTTGCCATGGCGCTGCTGTCAGGCTACCCTATGGGAGCCAGGATTGCAGGTGATTATTACCGTGACGGATGCATCGACCGCGATCAGCTGAAATGGATTCTCAGCTACAGCATGGTCACAGGGCCGGCTTTTTTGATCGGCGCAGTAGGTGTGGAATTTCTCGGCTCTCATAAGCTGGGTGTGATTCTTGCGGTAAGCCACTATGCCAGCGCACTCGTCAATTGTACGTTTTACGGGCTGGGCAGCGCTTCCCAAAAACCGCTGCGGGGAAACAAGGTGGAGAGAAGTGAGAGTTATTACAATATCCTGACTGATGCTATCGTGGACAGCTTTCGCTCTATTGCGATTATACTGGCATATATTGTCATGTTCATGATCGCCACAGATCTGCTGCAGTTTTCGGGTATCTTTATGTTCATCAATAGCCCGGAAATCGTAGCGATTTTAAAAGGCGCGCTGGAGATGACGGTGGGATGCAACAGCTTGATGGTATGCGGGTGCAGCGATGCACTCAGGACCACGCTGGCTTCATTTATCATCACATTTGGAGGGCTGTCTGTTGCCGGTCAGTCCATGAGCATGCTCAGGAATTGTGACATCGGATTCGGACAGATCTGCAAGATGAAGCTGACACAAGGCATCATCAGCGCAATTTTTGCTTTTTCAATTTGCAGTTTTGTGTTATGATGAGAGGCATGAAGAGTTTAGGAATTATAGCAGAGTTTAATCCCTTTCATCAGGGACATCAGTATTTGATAGAAGAAGCCATGAAAGAGACGGGCGCAGAGGTCTGTGTCGCAGTGATGAGCGGCAGTTTCCTGCAGCGCGGAAGTGCTGCCGTCAGTGACAAATGGACACGGGCAGGAGAAGCCGTTAAGCATGGCGTCAATCTGGTCGTGGAGCTTCCGACTGTTTTTGCAGTGAGCAGCGCTGAATACTTTGCCAAAGGCGGCATTGAAGTGTTAGAGGGCTTCGGCTGTATTGACACCCTTGCCTTTGGCAGTGAAAGCGGAGATATCGGGCAATTGCAGGATGCCGCTGTTTTTTTGATGGACAATGACGAAAAACTGCATAGCAGGATTCAGGCGCTCACAAAGCAGGGACATTCTTATCCAAAGGCTAGGCAGATTGCTGCCGCGGATCTGTGTCCCGGTATGAATGAGGCTTTGATTCGAGAACCGAATAATATTTTGGCGATCGAATATCTGAAACAATTAAAGACTTTGAGACCGTTTACCATCAAGAGAAAAGGCTGCGGCTACCATCAGTCCGCTTCGATGATCAGGAAGAAACTGACGGAGGAGAACCCACAGGTTTTTGCGCAGATAGACCAGGCTTACTGGGCGCTTGTCGCAGCAAAAGTTCTTCAATCTGACGGTGCAGAATTGGAAAATTTATTCTCCGCCGGCGACGGATTAGGCAACAAATTGAAAAATGAAATCCGTTATGCTTCCTCTACGGAAGAACTCATCGGCAGAATTAAGTCTAAGGGATACACCTATAGCCGAATATCCAGACTGCTGACGCAGTCCTTGTTAAATATTGACAAGGAATCGGTTGAAAAGGCGGAAGGGTATATCCGCATTCTGGCCTTTGATGAGATTGGCGCAAAATTTGTAAAAGAGATAAAGAAAAAGGATTGTGCGACTTTGCCGATTATCACCAATATCAATAAAGAGCTGTCCAGCCATAAAAGCATTCAAGAGACTCTGGAGAAGGATATTCTCGCCTCAGATATCTATAATATCATCACGAAAAATAATCTGTATGATTATGCAGATTTTATTGTAAAACCATACAGGAAGCTGTAAATACCCCTTGATTTACCTGGTCTTTGGGTGTATAATCTTATGGTCACTATACCAAATATGAACACGGAGGATTGGAATGAAAGTATTAGTAATAAATTGCGGCAGCTCTTCACTGAAATATCAGGTTCTGGATATGACCAATGAGAGCCTGCAGGCAAAAGGATTAGTTGAAAGAATTGGAATGGATGGTTCCGTCATCACTCACGAGAAGATCGGAATGGACAAGATCAAGACAGAAGTTCCGATGAAGGATCACAAAGACGCTATCAAGCAGGTTCTGGATGCGGTTCAGAACGAAGAATACGGCGTTGTCAAGTCCATGGACGAAATCGGTGCAGTCGGACACAGAGTGGTACATGCTGGTGAAAAATTTGCTGAATCTGTATTGATCGATGATGCTGTTATCGCAGCACTGGAAGAGTGTGTTGAACTGGCTCCGCTTCACAATCCGCCTAACCTGTTAGGTATCGCGGCGTGTAAAGATCTGATGCCGAATACACCGATGGTAGCTGTATTTGACACAGCATTCCACCAGACGATGCCGCCAGAAGCATATCTGTATGCGCTTCCTTACGAATATTACGAAAAGTATGGAATCAGAAAGTACGGATTCCACGGAACTTCACATAAATATGTAGCACAGAGAGCAGCTGCAATGCTCAACGTTAACATCAACGACCTCAAACTGATCACTTGCCATCTGGGCAACGGCGCATCGGTTTCAGCAATCAAGCACGGCAGATGTATCGATACATCCATGGGCTTCACTCCGTTGGAAGGTTTGGTAATGGGTACTCGTTGCGGCGACATCGACCCGGCCATCGTAACTTATATCAGAAAGAAAGAGAATCTGCCACAGGGTGTCGCTAACGAAATCCTCAACAAGAAATCCGGTGTACTGGGTATCTCCGGCGTATCCAGCGACTTCAGAGACTTAGAGGATGCTGTTGCAGAAGGAAACGAAAGAGCAGCTTTGGCGCTTCGCATCTTCGCGAAGAAGGTCAGATTCTACATCGGCGCATATATCGCAGAGATGAACGGTGTAGATGCCATCGTATTTACTGCAGGTGTCGGTGAAAACGACGTAAACATGAGAGAACTGATCTGTACCGACATTGGAAATATCGGAGTGAAACTCGACCTGATCAAGAATAAGGTCAGAGGAAAAGAAACGATTGTATCTACAGAAGATTCAAAAGTGAAACTCCTTCTGATTCCGACAAATGAAGAGCTGATGATTGCCAGAGACACATATAATATTTCAAAGAAATTAAAATAATGTTGACATTCTAATACTTTACGTATATAATTTAGAAGTTGACGAAAAATGAACGCTTTTTTTCATATAACCACAGACGAGGAGGTGTAGACAATGGCAGTTCCAAAGAGGAAAACATCGAAAGCTAGAAGAGACAAGAGAAGATCTCCGAACATGAAGAAATCATTACCAGGACTCTCAATTTGTCCACAGTGTCACGAGCCAAAACTTCCGCACAGAGTATGCCCTAATTGCAACTATTATGATGGCAAGGAAGTTGTTGCTGAAGCTGTAGAAGCTTAAGACCGTAGAAAAAAGTACTTTTCCCTGAGTGCGTGCGCACTCAGGTTTTTTGTTGTATGGAAAATCTGCCTGCACGGGACGGGGATACCGTCCTGCACAGAAGATTTTTTTGAAGACAAAAGATGATTATACGCGTATTCCGTATCTCAGCATTTCATCATAGAGCCAATAAAGGGTCTCATTGGTCGGTTCACACATCGGCATGCGGTATTCTTTTTCGATGTAACCCATCATGTTCAGCGCCGCTTTGACCGGTATCGGGTTGACTTCTCCGAAAACGGCGCGGATCAGAGGCACCATTTTCAGCTGCATCTTTGCCGCCGCCTTATATCTTCCCTTGAGAAAATCAGTCGTCATCTGATGATAATCCGCCGGTATAATGTTAGCGACTGTAGAGATGCATCCGATTCCGCCGATAGACATGATCGGAATGGTCTGATCATCGTTGCCTGAGTATATGTCGAAATCGCGATTTGTCAGAGCGGCGATGCGCGCGATTTGTGAAATGTCGCCGCTGGCCTCCTTGATACCGACAATGTTTGGATGCTTGCTCAGCTCCTTTACTGTGTCTGGTTCTATGTTCACACCTGTTCTGCTCTTCACAGAGTAGAGAATGATGGGCAGGTCTGTATAGTCTGCAATCATATTATAATGGCGTATCAAACCCTGCTGGGTGGCCTTGTTATAATATGGTGTCACAACGAGCAGACCGTCAGCTCCTGAATACTGAATTTCTTTGGAAAGATACATGGAGTGAGCTGTATCGTTGCTGCCAG
Source organism: uncultured Eubacterium sp. (assembly GCA_900551775.1). Taxonomy (GTDB): domain Bacteria; phylum Bacillota; class Clostridia; order Peptostreptococcales; family Anaerovoracaceae; genus Senimuribacter. The sequence continues at coordinate 15,471 of URXI01000008.1, forward strand.
CTCCGGCAATGACTGGAATACGCCTGTCAACTTTCTTTACGGTAAATTCAATGACAGAGAGCTTTTCTACGGCAGTGAGTGTTGATGCCTCGCCTGTAGTACCGCAGGAGATGATAGCGTCAGTACCGGACTCAACGTGCCATTCAATGAGCCTCTCTAACGCATCATAATCTATCCGTCCGTCCTTAAATGGCGTAACCAGAGCTACACCGGAACCTTTAAATAATGACATAGGCTGCTCCTTTCTTAAACTTTTTTATTCTTTTCTTATAGTATTCATAACGCAAAACTTTTGTTAACTTTTGACGAGATGTATTGATTATACAAGAAAAACATATTACTATTTATACGAATGAAAGCATAAACCTATAGGCAGTTGTCGGTAATGAGAACGACAAGTAAAATTTATGTTAATTTTTCTTAGATACTATTGATTATTTTTTGTATTTGTATACAATAATGATATACTAGGTAAGCATTTTGAAAAGGAAAGGAAATAAGATGGGATTACTTAAGAAAAATAAAAACAGTGGAAATATTTCCGAAGATTTGCAGTCATGCAATTATGAGGCAAGAAAGATGTACCTGCAGTTGAAAAACGAAGAGACTGAAAGGGAAATCGAAAATAGAAAGAAAAGTGAAAAAGATTATGCTCTTCCTCGTGATAAAAGCTTAACGTCAGAGCAGATAGCTGAAATTGATGCCTTTTGGAGCAAATATGAATTTCTAGGGAAGATTGATTACAGCGCTTTTAAGACTTATTACAACCGCTCAGGAATTTTCAGCCCAAAATATCTTCCACAATATATATATTCGTATTTTTTACGCCCTAATACAGTGCCGGATAATTATATGGTTCCGTTTCAGAATAAGGCATATCTGCCTAATTTGATGGGTAATACAAAACAACCGGAAATGATCGTCAGGAAGATAGACAATATATATTATAATGGTAATTTTGATCATATTACCAGAGGGGAGGCTGTAAAGATTTGCTTGGACACTTTACAGAAGGGCACGGAGATAGTCGTAAAACCCAGCGGAAAAGGCGGGGGAAAAGGCGTTGAATTCCTTTCCAGTGCTACAGAAAAAGAACTAGATGCCATGTTTAAAGCCAAAGGCAAGCTTTTTGTAGTGCAAAAAGCGATCAAACAGCATCCCGAAATGGCAAAACTCAATCCGAGCACTGTAAATACGATCAGACTGACCACTGTTCTTCACAATGGTAGTTTCAAAGCTGCAGCAGCATTGATCAAGATCGGCGCTCCCAATGTCAGGGTGGATAATTATAAACATGGTGGTTGTCTGTTAGGCGTCAACCTGGATGGTACGGTATTGCCTTGGGCATTAAATATAGACCGAGAGAGAATTACGGAACTTCCTTCAGGTGTCAGATTAGGTGAGGGAGGTTTTACCAAAGTTCCTTGCTTTGACAGTGTTTTAGAGATGGCGGAAAAAGCTCATTATTGTATTCCAAAGATTAAGGTCGTTTCATGGGATATTGCCATTGATGATGAAAACGAGGCTGAGATTATTGAAGCAAATTTTGCTGGCGATTTAAGGATGCACCAGGTGCTGACCGGACCGGTATTTGGAGATATGACGGAAACGATTTTGGACAGTTATGTTTTGTCAAAATTCCGAAGACCGGGGATGACACAATATTATGATTACGAAGAATTTTTCAATCGAATTGAAATTACGAAGTATTATGGAAAAGAAAAGAATGTCATTGTACCACCAGAAATAAACGGAAAACCAATTACGATTATTGGCGAATATACATTTGCCCACAATCGCAATATCAAGACAGTGACTCTTCCTGACACCGTCAAATGGATAAAAAAAGGTGCTTTTCTAGATTGCCCTTCTTTGGAAAATATAAATCTAAATATAGAAGGTTTAAGAACTGTTGGACGAGAGGCGGTGAATTGGTGCGGAAAATTGGATCCGGACACTAGGAAAGCGATTAAAGCGAAAGCTTAACTGTAATTGAAAGTCTTAAAGGACGAAAAAAGACAATTCTTTGATTCGTCCTTTTTATGTGTTGAAAAATCAACGAATAAATGGTAAAATATAACGATATGATTTATTGTATAAATAAATAGATTAAAAGGAGACGTTATGAGACAGTTAGAGAAAAAATTAAGAGTTGGCATTTTGGGCGGTACTGGAATGGTTGGCCAGAGATTCATATCTCTTCTTGAAAACCATCCTTGGTTTGAGGTTGTTACAATCGCTGCAAGCGCAAGAAGCGCAGGCAAGACATACGAAGAAGCAGTGGGCGGAAGATGGAAGATGACCACTCCAATGCCGGAGGCTGTTAAGAACATAAAAGTAATGGACGTAAAAGATGTGGAAGCTGTAGCCGGAACGGTTGACTTTGTTTTCAGCGCAGTGGATATGTCAAAAGAAGAAATCAAAGCAATTGAAGAAGAGTACGCAAAGACAGAAACACCAGTCGTTTCAAATAACAGCGCTCACAGATGGACGCCGGATGTGCCGATGGTAGTTCCTGAAATCAACATCGATCACTTTGATGTAATCAAATACCAAAGAGAAAGGCTGGGGACAAAGAAGGGCTTTATCGCGGTAAAACCGAATTGCTCTATTCAGGGTTATGTACCAGCATTGGCAGCATGGAGAGAATTTGAACCATATGAAGTCGTCGCAACTACCTATCAGGCGATTTCAGGAGCCGGAAAAACCTTTGCGGACTGGCCTGAAATGGTGGAGAATATCATTCCATATATCGGCGGGGAAGAAGAGAAAAGTGAGCAGGAACCGCTTCGCATCCTGGGCCATTTAGAGAATGGACAGATCGTCAAGGCTGCAGAACCAGTTATCACCTGTCAATGCGTCAGAGTTCCCGTGCTGAACGGACATACGGCAGCAGTTTTTGTGAAGTTCAGAAAGAAACCGACAAAGGAACAGCTCATTGAAAAGCTGAAGAACTTTAAAGGATTTCCACAGGAAGCAGGGCTGCCAAATGCACCGAAGCAGTTCATCAAATACATGGAAGAAGACGACAGACCACAGGTAAAACTGGATGTGGATTACGAAAATGGATTCGGTGTCACAATCGGCAGGGTCAGAGAAGACTCTATTTACGACTTTAAGTTTATCGGCCTGGCTCATAATACGGTCAGAGGTGCTGCCGGCGGAGCTGTCCTGTGTGCAGAATCATTAGTGGAAAAAGGATATATTGAGAGCAAATAAAGTAGGGGGTAGAGCCATTGGGTTATATTGAAGCGATTATTCTGGGATTAGTACAGGGGCTGGCAGAGTTTCTGCCTATCAGCAGCTCCGGACACTTGGCGCTGCTGCAGGATCTTTTTCATGTAGATGCAGAGAAGGTTCTGCTCTTTGCAGTGCTGCTCCACTTAGGAACGTTAGTTTCCGTTTTTATCGTCTATTGGAAAGACATCTGGGAGCTGCTGGTTGAACTGGTAATCACAATAAAAGATTTATGCACTGGAAAAGGGCTCAGACTGGATGAGCGACCGATCAGAAAACTGGGAATTATGATCATTGTGGCTACGATTCCTACTGCGATCATCGGCCTGCTGCTCAATGATTTCTTTGAAGGATTGTACACGTCCATGGTTGCCGTTGGTGTAGGTTTTCTCATTACAGGCGTCATTATGTTCCTGGCTGAGAAGATGAGTTCGGCTAATAAAGGGATTGAGAAGATGAACTTCAGAAACGCAATCTTCATCGGTCTCTTGCAGGGAGTGGCTATTTATCCGGGGATTTCAAGATCCGGTTCTACATTGGTGGGCGGTCTGACGACTGGATTGAAACGAGAATTTGCAGTAAAGTTTGCATTTTTAATATCAATTCCATCGATCTTGGGTTCTGTAATTTTAGAACTGCCTGATGCAATTAAGGCTGGAACGGATCCTTCACTAATGGGTCCGATTGTCGCGGGAGTCGTAGTAGCAGCGATATCCGGGCTATTTGCAATCAAAACAATGATTAAAATAGTCTCAAATAAGAAATTGAGCTATTTTTCATACTATGTATGGATATTAGGCGTATGTACGATAGCATATGGTGTATTTTGGGCCTAATTGGTTCAGAATACATCACATCATTTATCAGGAGGGGGAACGAGATACAAAGTGGCTCAAGCTAAGAAAAAACCTGGCAGACCGCCAGGATCAAAAAACAAAAAAAAAGCAGACAATAGCAAAGCCAAAACAGAGATAAAAGAAATACAAGAAAAAAGAAAAGCAGATAAACGAGTAATTGATGAAATATGGGGCGTCATTTTTATAGCAATCGGAATTTTTCTCTTTGCTGCGGTGCAGTTTAATGCGGCTGGAGAACTTGGCAACAGCATTGGAAATGCTTTAAAAGGTGTCTTTGGAATGATTGGACTATTGCTTCCTTGGTACCTTGTAGGATTTGGAATCCTTCTTTTTGCAAATAAGACAGTGCATCTTTCGGGCAGATCTCTTGCACTGGTTTTTCTTGCGCTCTTAATGCTGTGTCTGCTCAATTCAGGCAGATTTATTGACAGCAATGAATTGGTCTATGCTTATGAAGAATTCTACGAGAATGGGATTGAACTGGAAAGCGGCGGCATCTTTGGCATGACCATAGGCACATTTTTAATCAAGACAATCGGACGGGTAGGTCTGTATGTCTTTTCCATCGTGGTGATCATCGTGTGCTTATTGCTTGTCATCAACACACCGTTTTCGAGAGGAGTTGAAAAGATTTCTAATAAAGCGGAAGCACGCAGAGCTATGAGGGAGACTTATGTGCCGGAACCGGTTTATGAAGCAGCACCGGATCGAGAAGAGAAGTCCCAGCTCAGCATGTTTTCTGGAGGAAAGCACGACATTAAGATCATTACACCTTTCGACGACGAAGGCCCTTTGGGGAAAAATGCAGGCCAGCCTGTTTCAAAGAATAAAAAGAATAACGTCTTGAAATACATGAATGATGATAGTCTTTTCAGCCCATCCGATCAGAAAGAAAAAGCAGAAAAAAAAGACAAAGCTTTTGGTTTGGAAGGTAAAGTCAGCTATGGCGAGGGGTTTGGACTCGATGGCGAGACGAAAAGTGCTGAGCCGACGCAGGGGCTGGGGCTCGATAGTGAGGAAGCCAGCGGTATCGTCACCTGCGAGACTCCGCCGAAATTATCCAAGAAGGAAGCAGAGTCTATCACTTTGGCACCAGGGGAGATTGCAGTCACAAAGAAAACGGGTAATTATAAAAAGCCGTCCATCAGTTTATTAAATAAGCCTCAAGTAAAAAACAAAGGCAATATCAATATCGACTTAAAGATGAAAGCGGCTAAATTGGAAGAAACGCTGAAGAATTTCCATGTAGATGCGAGAGTTGTACAAGTAACCCAGGGGCCGGCTATCACCAGGTATGAAATCCAGCCCAACGTAGGCGTCAAAGTAAACAGCATCGTCAGACTGGCAGATGACATCGCCCTGAATCTGGAAGCGAAGAGTATCCGAATCGAGGCGCCGATTCCAGGCAAGGCAGCGGTGGGCATCGAAGTGGAAAATGACAAGATCAACATGGTCACTCTGAGAGAAATTATCGACTCTAATGAATTTAAGAGCGCCAGCTCCAAGATTACCTTTGCTGTGGGGAAGGATATCGCAGGCAAAGCCATTGTGGCAGATTTGAAGGGAATGCCCCATCTGCTGATTGCAGGCTCCACTGGTTCTGGAAAGAGTGTATGTATCAACAGCATTATCACCAGTATTCTGTATAAAGCAGACCCTGATGAGGTAAAACTAGTCCTGATCGATCCAAAGGTGGTTGAGCTGGGAAACTATAATGGGATTCCTCATCTTCTGATTCCAGTGGTCACAGAGCCGGCAAAGGCTGCAGCAGCACTGAACTGGGCAGTAGCGGAAATGACTGACAGATATAAAAAATTTGCAGAAAACCAAGTCAGGGATTTAGAAAGTTATAACGATACCATGCGCTTAGTGGGTGAGAACGACCAGGTTCTGCCGCAGATTGTGATCATTATCGACGAATTGGCCGATTTGATGATGGCGGCGCCGTCTCAAGTAGAGGAATCGATCTGCCGTCTGGCACAGATGGCCAGAGCTGCAGGCATGCATTTGATTGTAGCTACACAGAGACCGTCGGTCGATATTATCACAGGTGTAATCAAAGCGAATATCCCTTCCAGAATTGCCTTTGCCGTATCCTCTCAATTTGACTCCAGAACCATATTGGATATGTCTGGCGCAGAAAAGCTGGTGGGAAAAGGTGATATGCTGTTTAATCCGTTAGGTATGGGGAAACCTGTCAGAGTGCAGGGAACCTTTGTATCAGACAGCGAGGTACATAGCGTGATAGAACACGTCAAATCTCAGGTGGAAGAAGTGGAATATTCCGGCGATGTAATCAACACGATCGAGAAAGGAAATCTGCCTCAGTCAAAAGATGACGACGCAGATGAGCTTTTGCCAGAAGCGATCGAATGTGTTGTAACCGCAGGACAAGCATCGGTATCGATGCTGCAGAGAAGATTCCGCATCGGCTATAACAGGGCTGCCCGGATTGTAGACATGATGGAAGCCAGGGGCATTGTCAGCCCACAAGATGGAAGCCGCCCAAGACAGGTCCTGCTGTCTGAGGAGGAATTGGCAGAAATGAAAAATGAAGTAAACGAGTAATACGAAGTGGAGAATGGATGAAGGTATATATAGAGACGTTGGGCTGTCCGAAGAATTTTAATGACTCTCAGGTGGCAGCGGGCATATTAGAAAAGAATAATCATATGATGGTGGAATCACCAGAAGAAGCAGATGTCATTATCGTAAATACCTGTGGGTTTATCAACGATGCAAAGGCAGAGTCTATCGACCGTATCTTTGATATGGCGCAGTTTAAAGAAAATGGACGGAAACTGGTTGTTTCAGGATGTCTTTCGCAGAGATATGCAGATGAACTCTTTGAAGAGATGCCAGAAGTTGACACTTTTATCGGTGTCAACGAATATGAACAACTTCCACAGTTGTTGGAGAATCTTGCAGAGAGGCAGATCGTCAGAAACGGCTGCGATCTCGATATTTTAGAGAGTTCCGTCAGAAAGCTGGATGAAAACCCTTATACAGCGACCATAAAAATCGCAGAAGGCTGCAATAATATCTGTGCGTACTGTGTCATTCCTAAAATCAGGGGTAAATACAGAAGTAAACGTGAAGAAGATATCATCAGAGAAGCAGAAGAACTGGCAGCGGCAGGATGTAGAGAACTGATTTTAATCGCCCAGGACGTCACATACTACGGTAAAGACCTATATGGTGAGTACAGACTGGCAAAACTGCTCAGAAAGCTTTGCAGAATCGAAGGCATCGTCTGGATCAGGCTGATGTATTGTTATGAAGATAGAATCACTGATGAATTAATCGAGACCATAGCCAGCGAAGAGAAGATCTGCAACTATCTGGATATTCCAATTCAGCATGCAAGTGACAATGTGCTGAAAGCCATGAACAGGCGGTCTACCGCTGCATCTATCGACCAAACTGTAAAGAAACTGAAGAAATTCATTCCTGATATTCACATCAGAACGACCCTGATCGTCGGGTTTCCAGGTGAAACAGAAGAAGATTACGAGGAACTGATCGACTTTGTTGAACGTGAGCGTTTTGCCCGATTAGGGGTCTTCGCTTATTCTCAAGAGGAAGGTACGGTCGCCGGGGAAATGGAAAATCAGATCGAAGAGGAAATCAAGGAACAGCGCCTGGATGGAATCATGAGGCGCCAACTGGATATTTCCCTGGAACTGAACAGAGAAAAAATCGGCAGTACGCTGGAGGTCCTGGTTGAGGAAGAAGATGCAGACGGCAGTTATATTGGCAGAAGCAGATACGACGCACCAGAGATTGACAACGCGGTCATTTTTACTTCTGATTGCAAGCACAGTCCTGGTGACATCGTAAAAGTTTTGATTGATGATGCTTTTGACTATGATCTAGTGGGACGGGAGGTTTCCTAAAATGAATTTACCTAACAAATTGACAATTGCCAGAATCATATCGGTACCGTTTTTTATCGCGGCCTATATGTTCGGCTATTATATTCTCGCTTTTATATTATTTATCGCAGCGTCTTTGACTGATATGCTGGATGGAAAAATTGCCAGAAAATACAATCTGGTGACTAATTTTGGCAAGATCATGGATCCGCTTGCAGACAAGATTTTGGTGTATTCTGCCTTTTGTCTCATGGTGGAGGATGGCACTGTGCCGGGCTGGATGCTGATCGTCATCCTGGCGAGGGAATTTGCCATTGCAGGTATGAGGACTGTAGCTGCATCCGATGGAACTGTCATCGCTGCAGGCATGAGCGGAAAAATCAAAACGGTGCTGCAGATGATTGCGGTACCGCTCTTGCTTTTGACGGCGGCTATTGACAATCTCGATGTTTTCTACTACATCAATCTGGCTGCGCAGATCTTCCTCTGGGCGTCGCTGATCATGACGGTGTATTCGGGTATCGAATACATCGCAAAGAACAAAAATGTCTTTGCTCAATAAGGGGAGGGAAAGATGAAAACTGCGATTTTAAGTGTTGGAACAGAAGTCCTGTTTGGGCAGATTACAAATACGAATACCGTCTACTTATCCCAGCAACTCAATTTGCTGGGGTTTGACGTTATGTATCATTATACGGTAGGTGACAATTCTGGCAGATTGTCCGAGTTGATAGAGCTGGCTTTTCGTGACTGCGATCTCATCATTACGACAGGCGGATTGGGACCGACAGAAGATGATTTGACCAAAGAAACCGTCTGCCAGGCGCTTCACGACCAGCTGGTCATGCACGAACCCAGCCTCAAGGCCCTTCATGAGATAGCGAAAAAAAGAGGCAGGGCGATGACGGAAAACAATTATAAACAGGCGATGATGCCGTCAAGGGCTGTGGTCTTTGATAACGACGCGGGGAGCGCGCCAGGCTTTGCGCTTTCGGAAAACGGAAAGACGGTCGTCTGCATGCCGGGACCGCCGAGAGAGATGACGAGAATGTGGGGCAGGCGAGTACGGCCATTTCTTGAAAAATCACAGACGGCTGTGATTTATTACAAGACGCTGCGTCTCTTCGGTATTGGAGAATCCTCGTTGGAAACAGAGCTTTTGGATTTGATTGATGTACAGACAGATCCGACGATTGCAACCTACGCCAAAGAGGGGGAATGCAGTCTTAGGATCGCGTCAAAGAGGGACAGCCTGCAGGAGGCACAGAGAGCAGTATCTGAAATGGCAGGACAGGTTGCAGACCGTGTTGGCGAGTATATTTACAGTTATGATGATGAAGAACTGGCGCAAGTAGTTGGAAAAAAATTGATTGAAAGAAAGATTTCTATCTCTGCCTGTGAATCCTGCACAGGCGGGTTATTTGCAGGCGCCTTGACAAGTGTTTCCGGCATATCGGAAGTGTTTGATCGCAGTCTTGTAACCTACACTTATAACGCAAAGATGAAAGAACTGTCTGTCAAGGAAGAAACGCTCTCGAAATATACGGCAGAAAGCAGTCAGGTGGCATTAGAGATGGTGCAAGGCCTCAGAGCGAAAACGGGTAGTCGTATCTGTATTTCAGTTACAGGCCTTACAGGCCCTGGCGGAGGCACCCCTGAAAAACCAGTGGGCCTGATCTATATTGGCTGTATTTTTGACGACAGGACAGAAGTAAAAGAAATCAGAATGCGAAATGTGAATCGAGAGTGGAATAGGCATTATGCAGTCCTGTGCATGTTGGATATCGTCAATAAGATGTTGGAATATAAGAATGTTTGACATATAATGGAAAATAATGTATAATAAGGATAATAAAGTCTGCCTATTTTACGATAAAGGACTTGACCTTTTACGAGTTATAAGGTATGATTGAACGAGAACAAACGTTCGCATTCGGAGGTGAAAAATGAGTACAATGGTAAAAGATGACAGGGAAAAAGCTTTGAATGAGGCAATGGCCCAAATTCAGAAGCAGTTTGGCAAAGGTGCTGTCATGAAGCTGGGCGAAAAGGCTGCCCAGATGAATATAGATGCGATTTCAACTGGATCCATCAGTTTGGATCTTGCCACGGGCGTTGGAGGGGTACCCAAGGGAAGAATTGTAGAAATTTATGGACCTGAGTCTTCCGGTAAGACCACATTGACCTTGCATATTGTTGCAGAAGCCCAGAAGAAAGGCGGTAAGGCTGCTTTTATCGATGCAGAGCATGCACTGGATCCTGTTTACGCCAAAAATTTAGGTGTGCAAGTGGATGAACTTCTGGTGTCGCAACCGGATACAGGAGAACAGGCACTGGAAATCTGCGATATGCTGGCACGCAGCGGTGCGCTGGATATCATCGTCATTGACTCCGTAGCTGCGCTGGTTCCTAAAGCTGAAATTCAGGGCGAGATGGGCGATTCCCATGTGGGTCTACAGGCCAGACTGATGTCTCAGGCGCTTAGGAAGATTGCCGGTAATGTCAATCGTTCTAATACCTGTGTAGTCTTTATCAACCAGCTGCGTGAGAAGATTGGCGTCATGTTTGGGAATCCAGAGACGACCACAGGAGGCCGCGCCCTCAAATTCTATTCTTCCATGCGTTTTGACGTGCGTAGAATCGAGACCATCAAGAGCGGCGACCAGATGCTGGGAAACAGGACCAGGGTCAAGGTCGTGAAGAACAAGGTGGCACCGCCGTTTAAACAGGCGGAGTTCGACATCATGTACGGACAAGGCATTTCCAAAGCAGGAGACGTGCTGGACTGTGCTGTAGAAGAAAAAATCGTCGAAAAAGCAGGTTCCTGGTATAGCTATTCTGGAGAGAGAATTGGACAAGGCCGTGAAAATGTAAAGAAATGGCTGGAAGATAACCCGAAAATTTTAGACAAGATCGAAGGACAGTTGTTAGAAACCTTGAAACCAGAAGAAGTTTCAGAAGAGCCGGCTGCTGATTTACAGGTCGATGAAGACGGTGTAGTCATCGAATAAATGTATACGAAATTTAGGAGAAATCAATGGAAACAATCAAATGCATCACAGAAAGAAGAAGTATCAGGAAGTTCAGGAAAGAAAAAGTAGAGCGCGAAGTCATCAAAGAGATTGTAGCTGCTGCTGCCTTTGCACCGTCCTGGAAGAATACACAGATTACAAGATATGCCGTGGTCGAGAATGAAGCTATCAAGAAGAAGATAGCAGAAGAATGTGTTCTTGGATTCACTTTCAATGCGAAAACGATTGAAGGCGCGCCGCAATTGGTGGCAGTAACTTATGTTGCCGGCAGGTCAGGTTTTGAAAAAGATGGAAATTATTCCACATCTAAAGAAGACAGATGGGAGCATTTTGATGCAGGGATTGCTACACAGACATTTTGTCTGGCGGCTTATGAAAAAGGCGTGGGGACTGTTATTCTCGGCATCTTTGACGAGGAGAAGGTCGCTCATGCTATTTCGCTTCCAGATGGCCAAAGAGTTGCAGCTCTGATTGCCATAGGCTATGCGGAGGGAGAAGCGCCGTCAGCACCAAGAAGGAAAGATGTAGAAGAGCTGGTGCGCTTTATTTAAGCTGCAGCCATATCGTCTGCCAGTTATAAGGTCATCAAGGTGAATTCCTGACAGATATCATAGGTACAGAGTATACTTTATGTATACTCTGTTTTTTGTTTAATAGGAAATATTGATTTCCTATTAAACAAAAAAGGGGTGTGCAGAGGGGATTCCCCTCGCCGCCTTCAGGAGGGTGCTCAGCCTGCGTAGCAGGCGCCGAAGGGAACCTAGGGTTCCCTAGCGGAGTGGCGCAGCCACTCTTTTTATGCTCTTTGAATGTAAAATTTGTGATGTGTGTCAGAAATTGTCTGTAACCTGTTGATTTCGGTTAAACATGGCGGGCTGGTTTCCTTAGCCTCTTTGCAGCAGAGCCTCCTGAAAGTTCAGCTGAAATTGTTGTAAAAGTTTTTGATGTCGGTTACAATGAAGGAAAAGAGATGAGGAGGTACAACAATGATATTACTGAAAAACTGCAGGCTGATTCCGGAACTGACAGAGGGCTACGAGGGAAAATTGGCAGATGTGTTGATTGACGACGAGAAGATACAGAAAATCGCAGAGCCGGGGACGATTACGGCAGAGGACGAGACCAGGATCATCGACATCGAGGGAAACACACTGCTGCCGGCCTTTTTCGATCTCCACGCCCATCTCTATCTGTCGTCCTTTGACTTTCAGGGACTCAACGGACGCAGTGCGGCGGATACCGCCTTTGATGTCTACGGCTATGCCAGAGATTACTTAAAGGCAGGTTATACGACCATCAGAGACTGCGGATGCAGCCATAATTCCACGGTCGCTTTGGAGCGGGCGAGAAGAAAAGGTCTCGTCAATGTACCGCGCGTCATCTCTACCGGACTGATTTTAACGCCGACGGAAAATGGCAACAGCACCTTTGAGGCGCTGTACAAGGTCGTGGATTCGCCGGAGGAGGTACGAAAGGCGGCAAGAGAACAGTTTGAGCTGGGCAACGATGCCATCAAATACATGGTGACAGGGGCTTATTTCAATGAAAGCGGCGATCCGGGCGCCGTCATCGCCATGGAGGATGAGGTGCGCGAGGCTGTCAAAGTAGCAGAGATGAAAGACTCTTATGTCATCGCCCATACTCACAGTGCGGAAGGTATTAAATTAGCCATCAGGGCAGGGGTTTATACCGTAGAACACTGCAGTTTCATCGATGACGAGGCCATCGAAATGCTGAAAGGCAATGAGAACTGTTTCATGGTGGCGACGGGCGCCATCGGCCTCGACAGTCTGGACGAGGAGAATGATCTCATTAGCGAAAACAGTCTGGACAAGAGCAAGCAGTTTGAAGAAATCGAGCGCAAGTCGGTCAACAAAGCCTACCGGGCAGGCCTTAAAATCGGTTTCGGGTCCGATATCGACTGGACCGCCTTCGTCAAGCATCCCGGTTATGAGTTTATCGCAAGAACCGAGTGGTATGATTTTGATTACAAAGATATTCTGCTGCAGGCCACCAAATACAGCGCTGAAATCGCCAAGCTTGACGACCAGCTTGGAACCATCAAAGAAGGTAAAAACGCGGAACTGGTCGTAGTTGCGGGAAGGCCCGACGAAGACATCTACGTGATGAAAAAGCTGCCGAAGTATGTGTTCTACAATGGGGAAATTATTGAGAATTAGCAAAGCGGCTGACTGCTGACTTGACACGTTCACTGGCTCCTATACATGATACATAAGCAAAAACAAAGTAGTCTGGATTCGGACTACTTTGTTTTTGGAAAAGATATATGTGGCTGGTGTCAGAACCATTTCTTCTTTTTGAATATGATCACCAGTGCAGCGATGACGGCCAGACTGATGCCGATGACGAAGGGGTAACCCCAGGTCCACTTGAATTCCGGCATCTGCAGGTTCATGCCGTACCAGCCGGCGATCAGCGTCAGGGGCAGAAAGATGGAAGTCACTACTGTGAAGACCTTCATGATGTTGTTCTGTTCGATGTCGATCTGGGACTGATATGCCTCTCGCACCTGTTCGATGTATTCCTGCAGATGAAGGACGAACTCCAGCAGGCGGTCAAACTTCTTGTCGATGAATCCGAAGGCGGGGTCGATGGCGGCGATTTCGTCAGTGAGAAATTCCATCTGTTCATAGTAGCGCTTTACCTTCAGAAGATCCTTGCGGACTTTGATGATATCACGAATGCCGTCTCCGCTGGGGCTTTTGTCCATGAGGAGATTGTCTTCCAGAGAGATGATCATATTTTCCAGAGATTCCAGCTTGTAGACGTCATTGGCTGTCAGCTCCAGCATAAATTCGTGGAGCTGTAAAATGCCGTCGTCTGGAATATCGATATTATCCACACATTCCATTACCGCTTCGCTGTCTGTAGCGCAGATGAAATGATCGCGATTTGCAAACAAGGTTACTTTTTTCTCGTCCAGCCAGTGAAATGTGATGAAATACACTTTCTCGTCCAGGGCCATAAATAAGTTCCTGTTTTCGTCCAGCCGTTTGACGATATCACTGTCAACGTATTCCTTCAGCCTGTCAATTTTGTCAGTGGTGAGTTTTATTATCATGGTCCATACATCCTTTCGATTCGTATACACCTATATTATACTCACTTACATCAAAAATCTACAGTTCTTTTGCATCCTGTCCACTGCAGTAGATGCGCTGCACCCGCAGCCCGATGGTGCCGTAAAGATATTCAAAGGTATTTTCGCAGAATTGTTCCATCTCCCAGGTCGTAATCCGCTCCTCGTCCCAGCGTCCGATCAAAATCGCCTTCTGGCCGATTTCGCAGGGGATACCAGTCACATCTGCAAAAGACTGATCCATACAGCAGCCGAGAAAACGAGTCTTTCTGCCGCTGATCAAAACAGGCCCCTGGCCGCGCATCCACTTCGGATAGAAGCCGTCGGCAAAACCGACAGAGAGTGTTGCAATTGTCATGGGTTCAGTCACCTTGAAGGCGCGGCTGTAGCCCACGCTTTCGCCCGGGAATACGTCGTGGATGTTGGTGATGTAAGCGCCGATTTCTACGGGCTCGATGAGACCGATTGGCTCTCTGCCGTCCTCCATGGCCATGTGTCCCAGGACGGAGGAGCAGGATCTGACATGGGTGCAGAAGTCGATGGCTTCTCTGTACCAGGTAGTGGCGGCAGAATTGCAGCAATGGATGTATTCTTGCCAAATGCCTGCCGCCGCAATCTGGGCGACCGCCTCTTTGAATTTGTCGAATTGTTCTACGGCAAAAGGGTCATAGTAATCGGCAGTCGAGGTGGCAAAGTGGGTATAGGCACCTACGACTTCCAAATTATCTAAAGATTTTACCAAAGTCAGCAGATCGTACAGTGGTTTTCCGGGGCGGACCCCCAGCCGGTTCATGCCGGTTTCGATTTTCAGGTGGACTTTGACTTTCTTTCCGGAATCTTTTGCCAGTTGGTTGACTTTGCGCGCCGTGACCTCTTCAAAGAGGGGAATCTGCAGATCGTATTCTACGGCACCGCAGAGCAGATGCTGGGGGATGCCGCCCATGACCAGAATGCCGCACCGGACACCTGCCTGCCGCAGCTCTACCGCCTCGTACATAGCCGCATTTGCAAGGAGTTTCACATGACAGCGTTCTTCAAATAGTTTCGCCATGGGGACCAGTCCGTAGCCGTAACAATTCCCTTTGATGACGGGAATGATATCTGTGTTGGTGCCGACGTGCGCCTGCACTTTTTCAAAGTTTCGGACGACTTGATCCATATCCACCTTAAAATAGGAATTATAATATCGGTTCATTGATTCTCTCCTATATATAACACAGGGGAGCTTTGTAAGCTCCCCATCTCGTTACTCTATGAGTTCCAGGTAATTGATTACATTGACATTGATACGGTCATCTTTGCGGCAGCGCTGGCCGAGGATGCGGACCTTGCCGCAGGCGACTTCGCAAGCCTCGATGTAAGGCATGGAGCTGTCCAATTGCAGCTTTTTCCACGCAGCCTTTTCACAGCCTGCCAATAGGAAGGAGGTCTTGGGGCAGAGGTGGATGACGCAGTTCTGATCCAGATTCGCATCTAAGGCTTTTAGCAGCGGCACCGTGAAATGCTCTGTGACCTGTTTTGCGTACTTTGGTCCCAGGATGTTCAGACTGCCCGGCGAGTCCGTATAGTAGATGATCTTTGCGCCTGCTTCTCTGGCCGCAAGAGCGTAATCTGTCAGGCCGCGAATCAGTGTGGCAAAAAAATCATCCATGATTTCCGGTCGCTTCCGCCAGCCCATGAGAATCTTCATGATATCAGCAAGACCATTGATGATCGTGATAGGGCCGTGCATCTCAACCGTTGCGTTTCCGCCGTTTTCGTTGATCATTCTTACGGCTGCCAGTGTCTCCTTCAGGCGTCCTTTGTTCACATCCAGTGCAGGAAGTTCCTGCAGCTGATCGATCTTTGTGACGATATCTTCTTCTTTGCGGGGTCCCAGGGAAGAGTCGTCAAATTTGATCTTCGCACCCAGGTTTTCGGCTTCCAGGACAGGGTCAAAGGGCAGAACCGCATTGCAGCCTGCCAGAGCGGCAATCTGATCTGCATGGAAATAGCACTCCGGAAGAGAGAGCCCCTTTTCTGCTGCGTCGTCCCGGGAAATGCCGCTGTATTCCGCATACTTGCATTTAAAATCAATTAGTTTTGCCATGATTACACCTTTTATACAAATACCATTTGTACGTTTCTGCAGTTGGTCAGATATACGATGGATGCGTAGTTGATGCCGAAGGAGACGATATCGCCTGGTTCCAGGTTTCTCTCAGCATCTTCGATATCCAGGATCGTGTGGTCGCTGGAGGCGCCGATGACTTCGATGCCTTTGTCTTTCGGGAAGATCTCGTCGATACTGCCGTAATCGACTTTGCCGATGCCCAGCAAAGCTCTCTTTCTGATGCCTCTGTCCACGTACTCAGGCGTATGACCAAAGGCGTCGATGGAGATTTTGCCTACAGGGTGTGACGGCTTGTCTTTGACTTCGATGACCTCTGCTTTGAGGGTGTAGACGTCCTGGTGCATGAAGCTCATGTCGTAGCCATAGAACACGTCCAGATCTCTTGCAAGAAGGATGCCTTCGCCGACGCGGAGAAGGTTGACTCTCTTTGGCATGTCGTTGTTGATGATTCTTGGAAGGCTGGTGGTCGCGCCGCCGGATATGTATTCCAGTGTCCTGCCGATTTTCTCTTCAATTCTCTCGGCGATGGCAACCAGTTCGTCCAGTTTGTCTGCCGTCGCTTCGATGGAGCCGTAGCAGCCCAGGTTGGTGCCCACGCCTGCTAATTCCAAGTTTGTCAGTTCGTTTTCTACGGTGACAGCCACGCTGACCATTTCGTCTTTGTCCCAAAAACCTTCACGAAGATCGCCCAGGTCGGCCATCAAAATGACTTTATGTTTCTTGTTCTGTTTTCCGGCTTCTTCGTTGAGAGCCTTGAGCACTTTGATCTCGCTGTTAAGGCTGATATCTGTAAGTCTGACGACTTCTGCCAGTTCTGTCATCATCGGAACTCTGAGCAGCAGATAAGGCAAGTCGATGCCATAGTTTCTGGCGTCCTCTATTTGCTCCAGACGGGAGGAAGCGATGATCTTGGCGCCGCCCTCTTCGAACATCTTTGCGCATTCAGGGATACCGGTCGTGCCCTTGATGACGCCGGCAATATCGATACTGAACTCGCCGCATCTTCTGACGATTTCTGCCACGTTTTCTTTCAGGTATTGTAAGTTGATTTCCACTCTTGGATAAATCTGTTTCACCATAATTTTCTCCTCTTCAGCCAATAAAATTATCATATTAATATGTTCATTCTATCACTGTACCTGCTATCGTTCTAATAAAATGATTATAAAGTTTGGTATTTTTTTATGACGAAGGGCCGCGGAAAATAGTTATCTGAAATTTATAATTATTTTACAAAAAGAAGTAAATTTATAGCCAAAGAATCAAAAGGGGGATGTGTTATCATGAAGCCATAAATAAAAATTAGAGAGGCGAAGGTAAGGAAATGGACAAATTCAAATTTGACACATTGCCGCAGCTCAGAGTTCTGAATGACGAACAGATCAAAGAGATGCACGAAAAAGCGATGTATGTTTTAGAAAATTTAGGTATTATTTTTGCATACGACAGAGCCCTTGACGTTCTGGAAGAAGCGGGATGTACTGTTGACAGAGAGACACAGAAGGTAAAATTCCCTAGAGAGCTGGTCGAGAAATGCATCGAATCAGCCCCTGGTTCATTTGATTTATACGACAGAGAAGGAAACTTCTATTGCACGTTCGGAGACGGCAAGACCAGATTCAACCCGGGCAGCAGCGCCAGCAACGTACTGGAAAGCGACGGAGAGACGGTGAGACTGTCCAATGTCAAGGATCTGAAGCTGCTGACAAAGGTAGCGCAGAGCCTTCCTCATATCGATTTCGTATCTTCTTCCATCGTCTGCGAGGAAGCACCGGGCGAACTGGGTTCCCAGTACCTGTACTTTACAGAGATGCAGAACTCCACAAAGCCGATCATCGGCGGTTCCACTGACGTAGAAGGCGTTCCTAGGACCTTCAAGCTGCTGAAGGCGG
>URXI01000009.1 GCA_900551775.1 uncultured Eubacterium sp.
CATGCGTCACGCCGGAATAGAAATAATTTTATGCAGGTCTCCTGGCTCTGGGATCGTCGCTTCATCTGCCTTCCCAGATAATCCAGTGGCATATGAGATGAAACTCCTCCATTACAGTGGCGGGACCGCACAGGCATCTAACCTGTTTCCCTCTTAGCCTTTTATCCAAACAGATAAAAGGAACATAAAATTGTATTGATTTACTACTTCATTATATTGCAGATTGTCCCCAAAGTCAAACCTTTTCGCGCAGAGTTTTATGGAATTCCATCAGTTTTTCCATCATGTGATCGTAGTTCTCTCTCTTATGCGGGACCATGCAGCCGCTGCAGTCTTTGACGCCGTTATCCAGATAGAGGAAGTTGCCGCCGCAGTCCCTGCCCATGGCATAAAGCGGGCAATAGCAGAAAATACAGTTATAATTTTCTTCATCTACTGTTCTGTGACAGGGAAAGTACTCGCAGCTTTTGTGACTAAAAAATTTGTATTCCGACGCGTCTTCACAGAACCCCTTATCATTGATTCCGTATAAGCAGTAGCACTCGTAGCTCTCCCCCATATAGATCCAAACATTTTCCCCCATTTCGATGCGTTCATCAAAGACCAAATCCGGAATAAAGAGCTTGATTGACGTTCTTTTCTTCCCCTTTAGAACGAGTCCTTCTTTCGTGGGATATGCGTCAAACTCTTCAATTTTCTGTCTCAGATTTTCGATTCCAGTCTCTTTGGAGAAGTTGTCAACAAATTCGTCGACATTTGCATAGACCACATTGTTGGGATTCTTAAACCAACTCAGATTCATAATATGTAATCTCCTTTCAAAAAAAAGACTGCGGCCAAGGCCACAGTCCGTATTATACTGATCATCGATTTTCCTAATCGGTTCTCCGCCGCAAGGAAACATTCTATGCAGGTCTCCTGGCTCTGGAATCTGCGTCTCATCCGCCTTCCCAGTGATAACCAGTGGCATATACGATGAAACTCCTCCATTACAGTGGCGGGACCGCGCAGGATTTACACCTGCTTCCCTCTTAGCTTCTCCAAGGCGGAGAAGAACATAGAACGCAACTATTCAGTTCTTACAGAGATTAGTATATCAGTATCAAAAATCCTTGTCAATATGCTCCGATAAAAGATTCGTCATGCTGTGCGTGCATCTTGATGTGTTTATCGTTAACTCTGTTCAATCCTCCAGGGAAATAATGAAATACGCACAATGTGTGGTAATTATCCAATTTCTATGACCGATCTGCTGCCAAAGTCCATTATCTCTCCCAAATCAAACTCTAGCTTCTGCTTAAATACCGGACCGTCTACAGCAATCGTATGATACTCCCCATTTTCACCGCATAAGTCGATTCCATGTGCAGCCATGACTTCCGCAGTTTCATCACTCAGGGCTTTACCCAAAAGTTCTTTGGGCAGCAACTGATTATTCACAGACTTGATGATGCAGCAGAATCCCTTATCAATAATTTCTTTGACGACTGCGCTGCGGCCTTGCTGCCAAAGGGGAAATTCCGCTTTGATTCCTGCATTTTCACAGCGCGCCTCACACCACTGCCGGTTATTCTCGATGTCGATATCTCCGAACCCTGCGATTTCTGCGCCTCGTTTTTTGGCCTCTGCCAATCCTTTTTCAAAGGCTATGTGATATTCCTCTCCCTTTGATGGACACAATATCAAGGGAATGTCCAAGGCTTTTGAAAACTTGTCCAAAAGCTTGTAGTCGGCACCGTGGAACCAGGATCGATCCAGTTCCTCGTTGACCATGACCAAAAGGCCCACAGGTTCGTTGCCCGCCTCTATTAACTTGTACAAAGCAAGGGTGCTGTCCTTGCCGCAGCTGTATGACATTACAAATTTCATCTTCCAAATCTCTCCGTTCCTGACTGCTTTTCTTTCAAGTATATCAGCAGCAAAAAAACTGGTCAAGGGATTTCATTTTTTTAAATTCTAATATCACCGTTGAGGTATCTTATGTTATAAAAATGAGAGACAGTCCGATAGTCTGTCTCTCGTTTTAAACAATTGCTATTTTGCCGTTCTGTAAACTGCATTCGACCACTTGGTATAGACCTTTTTCCCATCAATGGTCCGATAGCCTCTCACTTTATAGTAATATCTAGTTCCCTTCTTTAAGTTCTTCGTATTCTTATATGAATGCTTTTTCGTCGTCATGTATTTTTTGAAGCCGGTCGTCTTTTTCATCGAACGGTATACCTGGTAGCCGTCCACCTTGTAACCTGCAGACTTTTTCCAGCTTACCCTGATATAACCCTTCCCGCTTACAGCGGAGGCTTTGACCGTCGTCTTCTTTACACCAACATCTACAGAATTAGCTTTTGCCGTTCTGATTCCCAGGTTGGACCACTTGGTATAATAGGTCTTACCTTCAATCTTGCGGTATCCTCTCACCTTGTAGTAGTACCTTGTACCTTTCTTCAAATTAGCTTCATTTCTATATGACGTCTTCTTGGTCGTGTCGTACTTCTTGAACCCTGTCGTTTTTTTGGTCGACCTGTAAATCTGATAGCCGTCCACCTTGTAACCCTTGGATTTGGTCCAGGTCAGCGTAATGTAGCGCTTTGCCGCCGTGGTCTTCAGTTTTAGGGTAGTATCTTGAACACCTTTCTTAATGCGTTCTGTCTTCTCTTCGTCTGTTTCTTCGCCCTGCGCTTTAATTGCAGCATCAATTACCGATTCTTCAGCGACCACAAACGCTGACAGATGATTCGTCTCAAATTGGTAGTAGGATTTAGTATCTACGGTAACAACCTTACCCTCTATCTTTGAGAGTTTCCCCTCATCACTCATGTAAGCTGCTGCCAGGTTTTTACCCTTCAGTTTCTCTGATATTGGCAAGCTAAGTTTCAGCTTATTTTCTCCAAAGCGCTTAATCTGCTTATCGCCGGACAAGATAGTCACTTCCGTAATTGCTGCATCTTCGCCCAACAACGCTTTCTGTTCATCAGTAGCTTTTTTCTTTTCGAGAACAATCTTTATTGTCGTGCCTTCCCCTGCGGTTGCGACTGCTTTCATGGTCTTTCTATCCAAACTTACGTTACCAGCAGGTGTTACCACGTTAAGAGCTGCATCGGTCTTGTCTGCAATCTCTGCCAAGGACGCCTTTGGAATCTCCAAAGAAATCTTGTCAGCGTTTTCTGCTCCTACAACATGAAGCTTGATGTTCGTCGCCTCATTTTTTGTCGCAGACTCGATCAGCTTGTCGATAGCAGAGGATGTAATTGTAGAAGAAGCCTCACCGTCTTTAACCGTGGATGTTATATCCTGGGATACCGTCGGTTTGTCCGCTTCCTGCCACTTATCAGAACCTTCTTCTTTCGTGTAGTCGTCTGTGTAGTGGAAGACAATAGTGTCACCCTTACTTAAGAACTGTTCGCTAACACCTAATTCTGGATGCTTTCCGTTAAGAGTATATAGCCAACCAGAATTCTGACCGTTCGTAAATTCTGCGAGAGTTGTTCCATCATATGTAACCGAGTTAACATAGTTACCGCTCGGATTAGAAAAGCTCAGGCCTGAGTTCTGCTCCTGTACTATCTGCATTAAGTCCCATACGGTAGCATTAACAGAAACCTCATAGGATTTCTGACTGATCCATGTTGTCAGATTTCCTGCTGATAAGGTATGTGTCGTTGCACTATCATGTACACTGTCTCCCATTAAGGTAAAGTATACCGTTATATTTGGATTATCAGGATCTACCTTTTCAAGTACCGTTACTGTAATGTCAGTTTTTGCATCACCATAGGCAAGTGTAACAGTCTGTTTCGCTCGGGTATTTTTATCATAACCGGTTACTGTAATGTCTTTCGCCTCTGGATTGGTAACGTCTCCATTTGTCCATTGAGCGGTGAATGTTGCCCCTGAAAGATCCAATTCATCCCCTATATAATATGTAGTTTTATAGTCACCGGAAACGGCCAGCTCATAGCAAATTTTAGCAGGCATTTCATCCGTTGCTTTTGCCAGAGAATCCTTGTCCTTGCCTAATGGGTCGTCTGTACGGTTTGAGGCTGCCTTCCAAATGCATCCATTTACTGGCGGGCATTTGTCAGTACCTTTCTCTGTACTAAAGTAAACCGTTCCATCTACAGAAGTCGGGTTTTTATAATTGGTATCTACATATTTTATTGAACCAATGCCTTTGGCAGCACCGCAACTAGTGGTATAAAAGTTTCCTGCAATATTATCAAGCTTATTTATGCCATTATAGTATCCGATAATACCGCCGACATTTTCATTGCCGCTTACGCTTCCTGTAAATGTGTTTCCAACAAAAGAAGAGGCATTCCATGTATGTGCCACAAAAACATCTCCGCCAAGAATGCCGCCGACATTTTTGTTTCCTTTTACAGTCCCTTCCACAGAGCAGTTCTTAACTGTAATATGCGCTCCATTGGGGGCCGAATTGTTCACATAACCACCGCCGACAATGCCTCCAACGTTTTCATCACCGCTTACGTTTCCAGTAAATGAACAATTTTTTACCTCACATATGCCAAGTGCATTATCTCTTGCGCCAAGCATGCCGCCGACATAGTTTTTGCCTTTCACCGTAGCCTTGCTTGTGCAGTTTTCAATGGTTCCCTGCATTCGACCAGCAAAGGAACCAATCATAGTCTGATCTGCATTATAGCCGATGGTAACACCTTCTTCGATGGTGCAGTTACGAATTGTTACAACAAAATCTGCAGAACAGCCGGCAAATCCATTTGTGGAAATCTCGGCGCCAATTAACCCGGACTTCTTTGTCTGTGTCTTCGTTTTCAGGGTTACATTATCTATGACAATTGCATTTCCGCTTAAATCCACACCTGAATAGTTATTGACTAATCCGTATCCATCAATTTTTTCACCATAGAGATTCAGGTTTTTGACGGTAGCACCTTTGACATAACCCAGTAAAGGTTTGCTTCCTGATGGAATCGTCAATTGCTTACCGTTACCATCAATATTGCCTGAAAATGCGTTTAAATTTTCGCCCTTTTTAATGTCGTTCGTTCCATCTTTTGTAACACCGATTGGGGTCCACTCTGCTGGAAGAGTAATTGCATCCACATCATCAGAGAAAATGAAGTAAATATTCTCCAGACTAATTCCGCTTTCGTTTACCAGCTTTTGTATTGCGGATAAATCCTTACTAGTCTCTAATATATACGGTTCATCTTTAGTGCCTTTCCCCCCGTTCGTAAAGATTTTATCCAATTCTTGTTCTTTTATAGTCACTTTGGCACGATTAGAGTCCATCGATGCGGTAAGCTCATTTATCGTGTTCGTTACCTTGCAGTAATAATAGAATTCGCCGCTTTCTAAAGTGTCCGGGGTATAAGTAGTTTTCGTTTCACCCTCTATTAGTTCTCCTGCTTCGTCTACATTGGCAGCTTTATACCATTGGTAAGACAATGTTCCGCCATCCGCTCTTTTTGCAGTAACAAATAATGCCTCAGCCTTTTCCCCCTGTCCATAGGTTGCCTCCGTTACAGGCTGTTTTGTAATTTCCGGTGTCGCAGCACTTGTCGCCGTAATCTTGATATTCGCCGCATTGCTGTATAACGTATAGGTTTTTCCATTAACTATATATGTAACACTGCATTTATAAAAATTGCCTATTCCACTTGTTCCATAAGTAGTTGGAGGTTTGTAGGAGGCTGTAGTTTCACCAGCAATTTTAGTCATATTATTTGGCTTTGTGGTCTTAGCGGCAACCTTGTGCCACTGATAGGATAACGCTCCCTCTCCTTCTGTATGTACTGCTACAGTTAAAGGCTCACTCTCTGCCCCCTGTACATAGGTACTCGCACTTGTCTTGAGGTTTGTTGTAAAATATGGTACGTAGTCAATCTCCGTTTTCTTCAGTGTTAAAGTATACGTTGTACTTTCAAAGCCGTCAGTACTTACTACAATAGGGATCTCCATTTTACCCTCATCATTCCAGACCGGCGTTATTTGGGCT
This sequence comes from uncultured Eubacterium sp., assembly GCA_900551775.1. GTDB lineage: Bacteria > Bacillota > Clostridia > Peptostreptococcales > Anaerovoracaceae > Senimuribacter. The sequence goes on from URXI01000009.1 coordinate 5,981, forward strand.
TCCTCCCCATCGACTCCGTTCACAGTAACATCTGCATTTCCAGCACTCTGCGTTTTTACTGTAATTTCTGTAACGGACTGTGGAATCTCTGCTGAATAGCTGAGAGTATCATAAGAAAAAACGGGTTCTATATCTCGTGTATTCCCATTATTGTCCTTTAATTCCAGGCCTGTTAAAAACTGTTGATACTTGATGTGAATTGTATATGTTTTCTGAACCGTATCCTCGTCCTTTATCTGGATTTCCAAGGTTTTCACATCCTTGTCCAAAAAAGTCCCAAGCTTTGCAAAGTTTTCCGAGGATAGATCGGCGGTTTCTCCCCCTTGTATACCTGGATATTTTGCAATTACTTTTACATCCTTTGACAGGTTGTCTCCTTGATATTTAACCTGGAGTCTTCCTCCAGCGGCAAAATGCCAAGGCAGCTCAATATCATACTCTGTCTTTTCCTGGTTAAATTCTTCCGTTAAGGTAATATCTTTTGGCACAAAATTCTGCCCATCAGTTAATTGAATCTCTATACCACTAATATCGTTCTGCAACACTTCCTGAGGTTCTGGAACATCGCTTGCCATGACCTGAATTGGAAGCATGGAAAGAATCAGTGCAAACACAGCAATTATACTTATTACTTTCTTTCTCATCATTTCTCCCTATAAGCAAAGAAACGAACAAGCCGCTGTACTGGACAGCAGCTTGTTCTGTCATAGCTATAACTTACTCGGTCCAAGCGGATCCTGTATCCCAAGTCATATCATATGGGCTGACATCAAATATGATTTCCATGCCATCTACCAATTTAATGTTGCTGGTATATCCGCTGGCTGCTGTCATGGTTCCGTCAGCATACTTATACGCTACGTTCCATCCAGTACCTGTTGAGCGACCCCATTTATTTCCATTCTCGCCCTTAAAATAGGTTGTTGCGTTGGACTCAAGCGGATAATTGACGATGTTGGAAATATAGCCGCCATTTGGTGTTGTCCAGCTGTCCCATCCGCCTACGACGGTAGGATTTCCACTTTCATCTTCATTGGAGTAATTATCCCAAACTGCCGCAATAATTGCATCGATGACGGTTGCATCACCTGCTTGTGGATCAGTGACACCTGCTGGTAAGTAAACCGATTTCAAGTTCATATTGCTGATATAGTAATCAACTGTTGCTATATCTACATTATAGTTTGAAATCTGTGTAGGCAGCTGTGCATTAGCAAAGCCTTTGCCCGTATAATTACCAGATGTATCAAAGTTACCATAGGTAACGGATACCTTTACGGACGGATCCGCTGTACTTGCAAACGATGTTGTTGTCATAGCAAACAGCATTGCCATGGTCATTACCATTGCCATCATCATGGCAATGACTCTTCTTGAACGTTTTTTAGTCATTTTGACCTCCTTTGTCTTCCAGAGCAAAATGCTCTTTCTACGTTATCAAAGAACCTCAACGAAATTGCTGCGGTTCTGCTAAAGAGTGGCCACTCTTTTTATATGTAAGCAGTCCCCCTGAACGTGGATTGCTGTACAAACTAATATATGCGCGGCATTCTTTTTGCCGTCTGTCCGGTCTCAATTGTCCAGCGTTCTTTCAGTCAAACAAAAACGGACTATGGCAAATAGCCATAGTCCGTATTAACTGACAAATCTCTTTCCATCCTCGTCGTTTCTCCGCCGACTAAGAATCGAATTATGCAGGTCTCCTGACTCGTGGATCATCGTCCTTCTCTCCCTTCCCGGTTTCCCCAGTGGGTGGCTGTGCCTTAGAGAAGAACTCCTCATTTACAGTGGCGGGACCGTGCAGGACTTACACCTGCTTCCCTCTTAGCTCCTCCTTAAGAGGAGAACATAAAACGCCGATATGTAATTGTTTTCAGTGTCTTCATTCTATCACTATACTAACATAAAATCAACACAATTTTTTATGATCGAGACATGCTGTTATCGCCTACGTCTTTTCCCAGATCGCAAGTATAAACCCAGACGATCTTATCTCCGTCTTTCAGCGTGTATTCAGAACTTCCATAATTAGGGAAACTTCCATTGACCTTGTACATCCAGCCGCTTAACTTGCCGCCGTCAAACTCGTAGAGATAATTGATGCCCTCTACGTAATAGGAACCGTAAGTCGGCGTATACGACGACTCTACTTGAATATTTTTATTTCTGCATACCCTATTCAGTACATCATAGACTGTGCTGTCTTTTTTGACAGTCACCTTCGTGGTCGGCAGAATGGTTCCGTCTGATGGTACGTAAGCCTCCAGCGCCGGATCCTCTAACTTTGATAAATCGTTGGCCAACGTGTCACATCTAATTTCTATGGAAACGGAGATTTTTTTCTCTTCCGGAAGCGTTGCCGGTGAAGAACCGCCGCCGTTTCCCGTGTTGTTATTCTGATCGGAATCCTTTGAAGGGCCGCTGTCTTTCTTTTCTTCAATATCTTTTTCCGCTTTTTTAATATCCACCGTCTTCTTAGCGTCTTTGTGGATTTTTTTCGTCAAAACGACATAGTCTCCGCCTTCCTCAACAGAAAATGCCGCCTGCTGTGCCTTTAGGTCGATCTTCGCCTTGGATATAAACTCCAATTTGCCCTGCTTTAAATCGACTTTATACGCCCATCCGGTCGTTTTCTTCTCACTGTAGATAGGAATAGAGACCTTAAGCGTGCATCCAAAGGAGCCTTGCTGGTAGAAAGAGATCATCTGCCCCTGCAATGACAATTTGCGAAGAATATCATTAATCTGCTCGTAATACGGCCCCTCTTCCTTTGCCGTCAAATTAATTGTTACAGGCTTTTTTACATTTGCGCCATCAAGGGTATAGGTCATCTCCTTCTTATCCTTGATCTCAGTCGTATACTCTTTTACTTCTTTTGATGCAGCTAGTTTCTCAACTACAGACTGTTCAACGACATCTCCGTTTTCCGCATTTTTAAATTCTTTTGTCTGGTCTTTCAAAGCTTCATAAGCCTCTTTTTTGTCGTTATACTCGCTGTCCTCAGATTTTGAAATCTGTTCGGCCGACTTAATCTGCTTTTCAAAAGCAAGCAGTGTGTACTGGGCGTACTGGCCTTTTTCATTTCCTGCGTTGTTCCGTTGAGCAGAGAGCAGTTCCTGAGCTGTTTTGATTTGATCCTGCAAAGAATCCGAGTAATCTGCCTTTTCAACGTTCATATCAAGAATCAGGTACACAGCCAGTGCGACTACAATCAGAATTACGGCAATGACGCGCAGCCGTTTGCGCTTCACTTTCCTCTCAAAATCCTTATCCATACTTATTTCACTTTAACCCTTTGCACCGTGCTGTAGCTTCCATAAATCTTGTTGCCCTTGACGTCTGTTTTGTAAGCTCTTACTTTTACGTAATATGTTTTACCTTTTTTCAAAGATTTTATCGTTTTTACCGTCGACGACTTGGAGGCAGCTATAGTCTTACTGCCGGTGAACTTGCTATTGGCCGCATATCTGATTTGGTACCCCTTTGCCCCGCTAATCTTTTTCCATTTAACCGTCATGGTCTTTGTTTTCGTCGATTTCAGCGAGATAACGACTGCTTTCTTTGGTTTGGAGATGGTCTTTCCGTCCGTCATGTCATATAACGAACTCTTTCCGGCGAGCAATCTGTCATAAGCCACTAACGTGTAATAGCCCTGTTCCGTAGCCATGGAATTGACTTCTGGCTTATATCCTGCAGTACTAGTATTTACATGGCGAAATCCGCCGCTGTTTTCATCGTAGTAAGTCAGCAAAGCGTCGAGCACGGATTTTCCATTCCTGATAAAGCGATCGTCTTTGGTTGGATCAATCCCCAGAGCTGTCAGCCCTACGATTACCTGACAATTACTTTCTGCATTTTTCGTTCCCCATGAATCAAAACCGCCGTCAGCTTTCTGCATATCAGAGAGTACGGTCAGCGCTCTGCCTACGGCAGTTTTTACATCGCTTCGGTTCATATATCCGGCTAAGGCCTGGATAGCCATACCGGTTATATCGCTGTCAGGCTTTTTTCCATCGAGAGAAAATCCGCCGCCTTCAATTTCCTGATCCAAAATTTCTTTTATCAGTAAATCTCTTGTAGTCTGTACTTCCACACTTTTTACGGTTGGAATCTCATACATATCACTGTCTAGCGCAATCAAAGCCCAAATCGGTCCGTTGATACCCTGCCATTTTACATTCTCAAAGTCTGCCAGCTTTTTCAGCAGATTGTAGCCGCCCACATTTCTTGGGTCTTTGCCAATCGCGGTTACGGCTAAACACACTCTGGAATACTCTGTATATTTTCTCTTGTCCAGTATGCCCTTACACTTTTTTACTTCTTTGACTAAATTATTATAATAAGTTTCATATGTAGAATCTTTAACGGCAGCGCCGCCTCTGGCCAGTCCGATGATATACCATTCATCACCATATCCAGGCTGTGACAGCTTTTTTATCATATAGTTCTCCGTTTTACTCATAGCCGTCTTATAAGACGTTCCTGTGCTGCCTGCGCCCCATGATAAGCATGTCATAGACGACATGACTAAACAGAGGACAACGAGAAGCGATAAAATTTTTCTCTTCATTCTTTCTACCTCATCTTTCTATTTTGCTTTCGCACTAACGATTTGAGACCATTTCGTATAAACAGTTTTCTTGTCTATCGTTCTATAGCCTCTCACTTTGTAGTAGTAACGGGTTCCCTTTTTTAAGCTGCTTCTGTTCGTATATTTTTTAGCAGTGGTTTTACCAATGCTTCTATATACGCCGTCTTTTTTGACAGATCTATAAATCTGATATCCATCGGCCTTGTAACCTACTGTCTTCTTCCAGGTCAGCATTACCTTTCCTTTAGATACCTTTGTCTTTAAATGGGTTATCCTTGTTGCTTTCACGCCGGCGGCTACCTTGCTGTCCACAGATATTTTGCAAATGGGCGCAATCAGCGGGGCATCCACATTGACAGCGGGGTTGCCTGCTGTATTCCAATCCGTTGCAGTTGTCGGTACGGTTCCTCTTGCAGAAAGATAATACGTTTTTCCTGCTTGAAAGGTATCTTTATCTAGTTTGATAACCACTTTACCGTCTTGGTCCGTTACTATGCCGTCCAATTTCTGAAATCCATCTTCTGACACAATTCCCAGTTCTGCATTCGGAATGGCCTGGGGATCTGCGTTTTGTGTCATCCCCATAAACCCTTGTAAGGACAGTGTAACAGAGCCTCCTGTGACCCCCGTAATTGCTGTTTTGCCAAAATAGGAAAAGTAGTCGGAGTAATATTTGTCATCTGCATTGACAGAGGCAATGATTCTGTCTCCATTCTTCACAGGTTCAGATTTCACACCGCTTGTGATGGATAGGTTGTTGATAAAAAACAAAGTGTTGCTGGTTTCGATTCCCCATAGTTTGGAAACAAACTGGTCGCAAAGATATCCGTCCGGTTTATACTCCTCATGAAAAGCTTCCATAACAGCATCGATGGTCGTCATTCCATCAGCCGTCTTTACCTTCACTGGAACCTCTGCCATGACCATACCATCAGCCACTGCAATGTCTCCTTTTACGCTCATGGTAACGTAAATCGTTGCTGTTTTTTCGGCAGCCCCGTACGCGTCCTCTCTATTGAGGCCTACAAGGCTCAAACAAGTAAACAACATAATGCCGATTAATACTACTGATGTAATGTGTTTGATCCGTTGGTTTGTTTTCATTCTCTTCCTCCTTAAGCAGTCCAAAATAATAAAAAGTGACTGGCGCCACCCCACTTTTTAATTCATAGGAAATTGTAAAACACAATTTCCTATGAATTAAAAAAGCTGTGGTAATCCACAGCCCGTATTTACTGACATTAAAAAAGCTCCTACCGGTTTCCGCGCCAGTAGAAGGTTCGCTCTATGCAGGTCTCCTGGCTTACGGTTCAACGTTCGTTGTTATCCTTCCCGATATGATATCAGTGGATGGCACAGCCGCAACAAGAACTCTCCGTTTACAGTGGCGGGACCGCGCAGGACTGAAACCTGCTTCCCTCTTAGCTTCCCTATTAGTGAGAAGAACATAGAACACGAAGTATTCAATTTATTCTATTATATTTCAAAAAATACTGCCTGTCAATCTAACGATATTTAGATTTTCTGGTACTCTTTACAAATATCCTTTGATTAAGAAATTTAGGTCACATAGAGAACAACTTCTCTAATAACACAAACCTATTGCAGAAGTTTCTTTACCACTGTTGTGTCTCCTGATTTACTGAAATACAAGAACCCGAGGCTCGCCCGGGTTCCATATTCTCATCAGCTATTTTGCTGTTCTGATTGCTTTACTTGACCACTTGGTGTACACTTTGTCTCCTGCAATGGTTCTGTAGCCCCTCACCTTGTAGTAATACCTGGTTCCTTTCTTCAGGCTCTTCGTATTCTTGTAGGAGGTCTTCTTGGTCTTGAAGAAGGCCTTGGTGCCATATCCGCTGTTCTTCTTCTTGGATCTGAACACCTCATAGCCGTCCACCTTGTAGCCTTTGGACTTGGTCCAGGTTACTTTGATGTAGCCCTTGCCTGCCTTTGACTTCGCCTTCAGGGTTGTCTTCGCAACGCCCGCCTTCAGTCTGGCGTTCTTCTCCGCATCGGTTTCTTCGCTGCCCTGCGCCTTGATGGCTGCATCGATCTTAGACTCCTCTGCGATGACGAACTTGGACAGGTGTTCCGTCTCGAGCTGGTAATATGGCTTGCCATTGATGGTTACGACCTTGCCACTCACCTTCTCCAGTCTGCCGTCGTCACCGATGGCTGCTGCTGCAACGGTTTTGTCTTTCAGCTGATTCGGTACCGGCAGAAGCAGCTTCAGCTTGTTCCCGCCGAAGGTGGTGATTTCCTTACCGTCAGAAAGAATGGTCACTTCCGTGATGGCTGCAGATTCTCCCAGAAGTTCCTTTTGCTCGTCTGTTACCGCTTTCTTCTCAAGAATAATTTTGACAGTGGCACCCTCTGCCGCCTTCACAACTTCCGTCATGGTCTTTCTGTCCAAAGTCACGTTACCCACAGGTGTTGCCACGTTCAGTGCCGCATCAGTCTTTTCTGCGATGGCTGACAAAGAAGTCTTAGGCAGTTCCAGAGTGACCTTGTCCGCTTTGTCTGCGCCGGTGACGTTGAGTCTGATTTGTGTGGATTCGTTTTTCTTTGCCTCATCGATCAGCTTGTCGATTTCGGAGCCGCTGACAGATACAGAAGCTTCGCCGTCTTTGATCGTCGAAGCGACGTTCTGGGAAGTCTCAATCTCCTTCTCTCCCCAATTTCCGGCATCCGGATCCTGGGTATAGTCTCCCGTATAGTACAGCTCAATTTTGTCGCCATCTTTCAGATAGTAACTACCCATGTATACATCCGGCAACTTGCCGTTGACCTTATAGATCCAACCGCTGTTCGCCGAATCTGTATCGGAGAGCGTCGCACCAGAAGGGTCGGTAATGGAAGCCACATAGCTGCCTACTCCGGTATAGGTATAGTTATTTTGAGACATGGCAGTCTTTACAACATCCCAAACGGTAGTCGTGTCCGCATCAAGGCCACTTACCGTATAGGACGGCATGTTCTGAAAGCCCTTTACGCCTTTACCATCTATAGCGACGGAGGCTTTGATTTCTGATGGCGGATTTGGATTGTCCGTACCAGTGCTGCCTTTGACATTGACCGTCGTTGAAACCGGCTGCTTGTAGAACTGCTGGAACTGTTGGTACTGGGAAGCTTTTGCCGTGTCTTTGAACTTCTTCCAATACTTTCCGAATTCACTGTGTGTCAGCACGCTATCGATCTTCACCTGCGTGTTGTATTCCGGCTGTGTCACTTCCAAAGTTTCATATTCAATTACCTTTGGCTTGCTGGTGCGGAATTCTCTCCATGTGTCGTTGAGGAACGGATCATATCCCGGCAGATCATCTACTTCGATGCCGCCAAAAGTCAGGTTGATGACTCCTCTGACATAATTCAGGGAACCATCTTCCCTCTGGAGAATCTCTACAAACGGGTTCAAATTTTTCCTTATCTCGTCCTTTGCAGTATTCTCGCCTTTGATGCCTTCCCAATAAGCACTTTCTTCCAACGCAGCCTTCATGAACGCTGCTCCGTCTTCCAGTTCCTTTTCTGTCAAAGGTTTTACGGTCAGATAAAAAGTCTTCTTTGCATATACGTCTTTGTCATTTTTATATTTATGTATTGTAATCGTATATGGGACTTTCACTTCTTTCTGTCCTGGCAGCGGACGATAGATTTCAGCATGGTAGCCGTTAAACTCCAGCACATCTGTGTTTCCGCTCTCCATCTTGACCTGGTAGTCCCAGCGATCCATAACGCCTTCATCCGTCAAAGTCTGTGATGTCGGCATTTGAATGTCGCTAGTGACTGCATTAGTATCAATTGGCTTTTTCTTATCGACAAAATCGCGCAGCAATCCTTCGTATTTGTCCTCTAAGGCCTTCTGCATCTGTTCACTTGGATCTTCTGTCAGTGGCGCGATGTTAATTATAAAGGTTCTCGTCCCTGTCATCCACAAGGTATCTTCGCCCTTGTTCTTAAATTCATCCTCTGTATAGTCATCAAAGAGGTTGAAGGTGGTCAGGGCAGTCAGCCTAAAGGTCACTGGTTCGCTTCCCTTTCTCGGTCTGTTCAATTTTGCCGAGTAGCTTCCGTCCGCATTCTCTGACACCAAAATTGCATCGGTATCAGGGGAAGACCATTTTACACTTACTGGCTGTCCCGCGATGCTGGTCGGCAGGATCAGGTCTTCCGAGACTTCCCCGTCTACGGTTACCGTATCCCACCAGTCGGCTTGGTTTTCTTTCCCAATCGTTGCCGTATTTTCGTTGGCACCTTTGATGGTATCCCAAGTTATCGTATTGACTGCATCGTCCAGCTTCTGCTCGACGACTTTTTCGTCCCAGCCGATATGCACGCTGACCTTAACGTCTACAGACTGGGTTCCCAGCTTCAGTTTGAAAGTAACGCCCTTGTACTGCGCATATTTTGTGGCGCCTTCTGCCCCTGTGAAATATTTGATGGTTCCGTCACTTTCAAGATTTACTTCATCGTTATTTGGCAGAGATTTGGTTCCTGCACCGACAAACTCTACGCTGATTTTTCCTTCACCGTCATCATAAGAATAGTCTTTCGTATCCACATCATAGCCAGCGCGAGCCAGATACTGCTCCATCGCCTGATAGATATTTGTATGATTGTACGCCTGTAATGGCTGAATGAATACGCTTGACTGTTCCAGTTTGTCTTTAATTCCATTTAGTTTCTCTAAGTCCTGTGAGTCACCAGACCACAGCACCAGGGTGAAGGTCTTTGTTACACTTTCTCTATTCTTAGTAATCGTTGCCGTCAAAGTCACTTCTTCTTTTGCAGTTTCCGGTAAGGTGATTGTACCTGTATTGCTTACTAATGCTGGATTGCTGCTGCTCCAAGCTACACTGCACCCATTTACACTGCTGTCCAAAGTTAAGCTTTGCGGCTCCTTGAACTGATATTTTTCTTCTGCATCAGGTGCCAGGGCAAGTCCCGCTCTGTCCTTGATGCGCAGCGCTGCTTTGGCTGCCATGGCAGTCTTGTAATCATCGCTGAGCTCAGGTTCTTTACCACCTTGCCATGAGAGCACAGGATACCCGCTGTTCAGGTTACTGTCCTGGCGAAATGCGTTTCCGGTTCCGTTAAGTTCAAGAACAAATCTCCCGGTCTTCATGTCGTCCGCGTTTTTCTCTGTTGCTACGGCCGTTCCTTCTGCAAAGGCCTTTGCTGCTGTACCACGAAGATAGTATGCGTTCTTTACAGTTCCTTGTACAGAACCCGCAACTGCGCCGATGCCAGCCCCCGGTCCGGTTATTTTTCCCGTGTTATATGAGTTCTTCAGAGTTCCGCTTGCATACAGCGTGCCTACTATGCCTCCGATGGCTCTGTTGGTAGTTTTACTTGTGTCGGCAGTCACGCTGCCAGTATTGTAACAATTCTCTATTACCCCATAGGTATAACCCGCAATACCGCCGGTGTTAAGCGGACTGTTAAAGGCTACACAGGTGTTTTCTATAACTGCATAGTTCACGCAATTTTTGATAACGCTGGCCCCGCCTTCCATTCTTCCAACGATACCGCCAGTTGAGTATGAACTGCTGTTTTTTATGCTGCCGCTAAAGCTACAATTTTCAATAGCACCCTTACTTGATCCGGCAATGCCTCCCAAGTTCCCGTTTCCTGAGACGAAACCAGATACAGATAAGTTCTTCACCACACCCGTTTCATCGATAGAGTCAAAGAGACCATCACTACTTTTTAATCCACTGATAGTTCTGCCATCTCCGTCAAATGTCCCGGCATACCTTTTATCAAATAGACCAATTCCGGTCCATTCTTTGTTATTTAAGTTGATATTCGCAGTCAGTTTTCCATTGATTGATGACTGCTCTTGGTTATTGGCCTGATCTGCAAACCATGCCAGTTCTGCGCCATTAGATATCTGATACACATTTCCAACTTTATTTGGTTCGGTCTGAGTTTTGCCGTCCCAGGCATCTCCTGCAAATTCCAAAGTAACAGGAATAGTCATATCCTTATCTGGAGTAAAGCTTTCCGTCTTTGTCACATAGTTCTCTGCTGAAATCGTATAATTATAAACCTCATCGACTGGAAGCTTATACGTCCCGTCTTCCTGTTTAAATGCTTCCATCGTATCACCATAGGAGTTTGTAACGTCTATGACATACGAGTTGATTTCAGAAGCCGACACTTCAAATTTTACCGTAGCCTGCTCCACTGCCTCCATGGATACAGTTTCCTTTTTGCTTTCCTCATCACCGATATTCAGCGGCCTATCTGTGATATCTTTATAACCAAATGCCTCAACAGAATATGTGTAGTTCCCCTTTTCCAGAAGATATTTCTCTCCTGTTGGATTTACGATATCTCCATCTTTCTTGACAGTGATCGCCGCTTGTTCCGGTGTGACTTCAAATGTTACAGCCGTCAGCGCTTTTGCTTCAAACCCCTTCAGGCGAATCCAATTCTCATCTCCTGGATTCATATCAGAGCCGTTGACATAGCACTTGTAGTTAAGTGTTATGATATCCCCTTTATCTGCAGAAATCTTATAGCTGTTCCAATCCTGACTGACTTCCTCAAATCGATCTACTTGCTGATCGTTTTTCTTTATAATCAAACCATAATCGCTGCCTGTAAAAGAACTTCCAAGCTCAGAAATCATATAGTCAAAAGTCAATTCCGTTGGCTTGTCAAAAGTCAGTGTGATAGCACTTGTGGTATTCGTTCTCTTATTGCTGGACTGTAAATAGCTTGTGTCATGATCTTTTGTTGCAAAAAACGGGTATGTATTATCGTCCTTTGCCGATACACGGTCCGCAACATCTGCAAAGAAGTCGGCAAAGGTCAGTTTCTTGATCATATCGACAGTAATCGTTTCCGCTTTACTGCTTACTGTAAATAAACCCTTTTCAGGCTCACAGCCTTCACAAGTGATGGTATATGTGTAGGCACCCACAGGAAGACTGTCTCCATTGGTAAAGTCTACAATTTGGTCGCCGCTTTTTATTTCAATTGCCGGCTCTGCATCAATGCCACCTGGTTTATTGATGTTAAAGTTCACGGCGTAGGAATCGGCTTTCTGCATGTTAACGGTGACGTTCGAATCCTCTCCGTCTACAGTAAATGCTTGATCTGAGACCGGCACGTAACCAAAAGCTGTCGCAGAATAGGTATAATCGCCGTTTTCCAGATAATATTTATCTCCATCAGGCTCAATTTCAGTGTTACCTTTTTTCACCGTGATGACAGTTCCATCAGGTTGCCCTGAAAAAGATGTCTCGTAGATTGTATCTGCCTGAAACCCTTTGAGCCTGACATAGTCACTACTGGAATAATAGTTTTTATAGGAGATTTTAATAATGTCTCCTTTTTTTGTATTTATGCTATGCGTTTTCCATGCTGAACTCGTCCCATTAAAGGTGTTTTGCAACTCACCATTGCAATAAAGCTTTAGTCCATAAGTACCATAAGTATTAGAAACAGAAGTCCAATAATCGAAAGTCAACTTTACATTTTCCTTAATCTCCAATGTAATATAGCTTTCAGTAGAGTTATACTGTTTATTGCCTGACTCTAGGTATTTGACACCCTCATCTGACGTTACCGCTTTAAACGGATAAGTTTCATCATTTTTGACCGAGAACTTACTTTCAAAGGAATCAAAGAAGTCGCTGAATACTAGTCTGCGTGACAGTGTTTTCTTTATTTCCTGGTCTGAAGATTCAACAGTAAAAGAATCTGTTACCGTCTCACATTTATCATGTGTGATGGTATAACTATAAGTTCCGCTCGGCAATTTGTAAGTTATACCATCCTCTTCGGCCTGCATTACAGTATTACCAGATTTTACTTCAATAGTGGGTTTTCCTTCAACATCTTCTGGAATGCTGACCTCAAATCTCACCTTCTGCACGTCCTGTTGCTCCAGGGTTACCGTGTTTTCAACGTTTCTGTCGTTCACGGTAATCTTATCTGTCTTTGTATTATAACCGAATTTTGATGCAGTGTAAGTGTACGTTCCATTCTCCAAGGTATAAACATAGCGTCCCTCCGACTTGGAGTCTGGTTCAATCACTGTTGTTTTGCCTTCTTCTGTCAGCTTGAAGTCCGCATCTGTTGGCGTTACTGCGAAAGAAGCGGTGCGCAATTCTTCCAGCTGGAAGTTTTTCAGCCATGCGCAGTCCGAACCATTTTTGGTGCTGGAATCTTTTACATAAGCTATAGTAATGGTGTCGCCGCCTTTAACTTTCTGCGTATAAGTCGTCCAGTCTATATCCCCACCTATCATTGATCCGTCATTGATTTCCAGCCCATCATACGAGGCTTCTGAACTAACTTTATAGTCAAATTTAAGGATTGATGACTTAATGTCTTCATTAAAGGTGATCGTTATTTTAACTTGAGACTTGTTTTGATCGTAACTGTTAGATTTTAAGGCATCCTCATCGTCTATAAATTCTTGTCCAGCTTCACCCTTCCAATCTTTAGAACTGTATTCAACCTTCGCTTTGCCTGCCAGTCCGTTAAACACTGTACTCGGAAAAGGTTTTTCTTTAATTGTTATATCATATGTTGTAGTTGTACCTTTATACGTAACCGTCAGTGTCTGCGATTCTGCCGACGCAGAGGAATCAAAGCCTGTTATCTCAAAACCCGATTCAATTTCTTTGGAACTTTTATCTGCGTAATTCACATTCAATGACAATTTCTTGTCCAGTTTATCGCCAACATAATATTCTGTTTTAACGGTTCCTTCCTCCACACTGATTGATTCTACCGGATTTAATCTTACGTTTTCTGTTGTGTCTCCATCTGTAAGGGTAACCTGACCTGTTACATCCTCACAGCCATCGGCAGAAACGATATAAGTATACGCCTTATTTTTCAGCAATTCGTATACCGTTGCTTCTGCAGAAGAGGTTACTACCTGGTCCCCATCCTTTACGACAATCGTATAGGCCTCAGATCCCGTAACTTCAAAGGTTAAATTCCCCCATGAAGAGTTGTCTTTAGTAAGAACTGCGGATATATTATCTAACGTCGCCCCACTGTTGGCCTGGTCAGCTGTAACGGTTAAACTTCCCGTCTTTTCCATATAGCCCTCTTTTGTCACGTTATAACTATATTCACCCTCTGGCAAAGCAACTGTTCTTGTTGCACCCTTTTTTGAGGTATATATAACATTGTCCCCTGAAGTGACGGTCAATACCGCATCTTCTGGTGTGATGTCAAAGGCCGTTGTTGCAGTAGGAATTTGCCAAGAAAGAACTGGATAGTCTCCCGTCTTTGACATGAATGCGCTGCCTAATGACGTTACAAAATCAGAGCTCTTCATTTCGTCTTCCGATTTACTTGTGACCTGACCTGTTATTTCTACAGGAAGATTATATCCTGCAATTGCGTTTGTGCAACTGTCCTCAAGGTAATAACAATTGTTTACTGTAGTGTTGCTTGTGGCCCAGCCTGCAATCGCGCCAAAATTACTTGTAGCGCTGCCGCCTACGGAACCCGAGCTGTAGCAATTGCTGATAGTTATTGTAACAGCATTCCCTACAATTCCTGCACAATACGCACTACTTGCTCTGGTAGATGTTACAGAACCTTGATTATAACAATTTGTTATAGCCCCTGCGGCAGCGCTCCCAACAATTCCTCCCGTCCACCGGCCTGAAGAATTTTCATTCTCAATAGCTCCAGTATTGCCACAGGAGGTAATAGTTCCACCTGTCATTTTAGCCGCAATGCCACCAGCGTAATCACCATTCACGGTAACCGCTGCAGTATTAAGGCAGTTTTCAATGGTCCCGGAAGTTGTTCCTGCAATAGCACCTACCGTTGCAGTGCCATTTATGATACCTTTAGTAACTACATTTTTAATAGTACCATTTAAATTGCCCGCCAATCCTACACTTGTGCCTTTGAAGATAATTTTATGGTTTCCTCCATCAAATGTACCATTATAAGCTGTTTCACTGCCTATCGGTACCCACGCAGAGTCAACCTCAATATCTGCTGTCAGAACTGCATTAGCGCTAGTGTCCCCCCCATTCACTTGGGCGGCAAAAGCTTTCAGTTCCGCTACAGTGTCAATCTCTATGGGTTCATTTACGCCATCATCCCCATATGCGATCATACTCATTCCTGGCATATAGGTAACAACCGTTACCATCACCAGGAGCATGACAGCGATTTGTTTTAACTTACTTCTTGATTTCCAATTCAATCGTTCTTTCCTCCTTTTTTCCTCGCACCGCAAAGAGCAAAAGAGATTTTGCTTGAAAAGAAGACTCATTTCCTATATAATTCTTCTAACAGCAAAACCCGCCTTCGTCGCTTTGACTGGTGCGTTTGTGTTGTTGCTGCCTGACACCCGCAAATTTCTCAGGTTTCCTGGTGTCGGGCTTTTTATGTCACCAAAAAGGTTACATTCTTTAACGTATGCTGCGATTCTTCCGCATAAAAAAAACTGCAGCAAAAAATGCTACAGCCCGTATTAACTGTTATTTTTTTCCCTACTGATACTCCGCCAGTGGAAACTAATTCTATGCAGGTCTCCTGACTCATGAATCATCATTCTGACCTTCCTTCCCAGGCAGCAAATAGTTTCTTTGCCCAGTGGATAGCATAAGCCCTGATCAGAACTCTCCATTTACAGTGGCGGGACCGTGCAGGATTCTCACCTGCTTCCCTCTTAGCTTCCCCTATCGGGAAGAACATAAAATCTTGTATTTCCTATTATAGCATTGACCCCCCCCCCAAGTCAATTTGGAATTTTGCAAAATGTTTATTTGACCTAAAAACTGCACCAGGTTACCCTAATGCAGTCCATATTTTTCCAAGCACATTCTAAGTTCTTCCCACCACTTGGCATCCCTTCTTAAAAAAACAGATGCCATACTTCAGGATGGGGCGGTAGCCATCCGCCTCCAGAGGTGTACCGTAATTTTGTTCCTCAATTTGCGCCAGCGCCTGGCGGCACTTTTCTTCCATCTCATGAAAGCTCTGCGCAACCTTCAGCTCCAGTACCATGGCCCTTCCCATGAATTTCTTCTCCATCAGGATGATATCAGGTCTGCCTGTGCCGCTCTCCCTGTTGGACAAAACTTCGTAATCCCCAGTACCCGACAGAAGCCCGGTAAGGAAGCCGTGATAATAATTCTCTGCATAGTCAAAATAGCTGATGGTGTCCATCAACTGACGGGAAATAAAGTCTTCCGCCGCCCTGCAGTCACCTTCTTCCAGCGCCTTGATCAGCGGCCGCTTGTCGATCCCCCTCGCCTTACGGTCAAACCAGATCCTGATCGACTGTCTGTAGACATACTTGACCTCCCGGTTTGGAATGGACAGCTGCAAGTAGATATCCTCCCCATCCTTCCTCTGGCTGCCCACCTTCAAGTAGCCGGTGAAGAACAGGAAGTTCCACAGATTGTCCTGGCTTTCGTGGATGTCTGCGTAGGTGATTTCTTCGTGGATAGGCTTCTCTATCGTGCCGCCTTCCATGAGCACCTCCAGTTCCCTGCGCGTCTCTCCGTCCGCATCATCCACCAATTCACGGATGATGCCGTTGGATGAGGTGTTTGACCAGTATGCCCTGGTGGGGATCTCGTCGCCTGCAAGGACGCTGCTTACATATTTGACGATGCTCCACGGGTTATATATCTCCGCGTTGCCAAAGCGGTACCCGTCATACCACTCTTTCAGTTCCCCATAGCTCCCACTGATGTCGTAATAGTCCAGCATAGCCTTGACATCTTCTTCCGTGAAGCCAAAGGCGTCTCCGTAGCTCCCACTGAGTATGGAGTGAATCTGCAGGTTGTTCAGCCCGGTGAAAATGCTTTCCCTGCTGATCCGCAGGCACCCTGTGATCATGCCGAACTCCAGGAACCGGTTGGTCTTCAGCGCAGACTCAAAGAGAGATCTGATGAAGGAGCTCATCTCATCATAAAACCCTTCGAGGTAGGCGTTCTCAAGAGAAACATCGTATTCGTCAATGAGGATGATGGCATTCTTTCCATGATAGCGGTACAGGCACTCGGAAAGAAACCGAATTGCGTCCAGGTACAGAGACTCCTCGTCCGCCCTTGCCATAATTAAGCTATAAATCTCTTTTTTATCAGCCGGTATCAGCTGCCCTTCCAGGATATATTGATGGCGTTCAAACTCCTCTGAAATTCTCTTTTTCAGTTCCTCATACGCCAGTTCATAGTTCTTCTGCTTTGCCAACTTCAGTGACAGGTTGATGACCGGGTACTGCCCGCAGTGCCGCATATATTCTTCCCCACAGCCCGAGATGGCAAGGCCGTCAAAGATATAGCTGTTGTCCGTTTTCTCCCCGTTCATGGTCCTCTCGTCCTCAAAAAACCTGCGCACCATGCTCAGGTTCAATGTCTTTCCAAAGCGGCGGGGCCGTGTCAGCAGAGTGACGCTGGCTGCTTCGTCCAAAAGTTCCCTGATCATCAGAGTCTTGTCCACGTAGTATAAATTTCTGTCTATAAATGTCTTCAGATCTTCATGACCGATCGGCACTGCTTTCCTCATGTCGTCCCCTCCTTTTTTCACTATCTATAGTATACGTCAAATCCAGGAAAATCACAACAGAAAACGCCCTGCATTTCCTTGCGGGGCGCTTCCTGTATATGCAGTTATTTCATAACTTATTTATATATCCCGTACTTAATTTTAATCCGCTCCAGCTTTCTGATGATACTATTGCCAAAAAGGAAGATACAGAGTGCCGCTGATCCTGCGTGAAATGCATCATAAGGCGCGCCTGATATATATAAGATCCGCATACTTTCCAAACTGAGATTGTTTCCTCCCGGCACCCCAGCCGATGTCACCAAAGCGCAGATGTTCATAATACCGCCATAGATGATAAACGTCGTAAAAAATGTAAAAACCGCTAATGTGATACCGTCCACCGGCAGTCTCTTTCTCTGCAGCAGCATTCCGGCAAGCAATCCCAATGCCCCAAAGACATAGAGCCGCCAACCAAAAAAGGTATCATCTCTGCCCGGCCAAAGCTGATAACTGATATAGGCGATAACCAGACCGAACAAAATACAGATGACCGGACCCATAATCATTTTGAAATTCCTCGATTTCAGTTGATCCAAATCCACTTTGTTAAAGGCTAGTCCTGCCAGGAACCCTAAAATTCCCCAGCAAAACATCTGCCATGGAGTCCATGGACCCTGACCCATATAGAAGTTACAGACAAATCGAGAGATCGCTCCTATCAAAAAACCCGCTTCCGGCCCCAAGGAAATTCCCGAGATGATGATCATAGCCGTTCCTATCTGAATAGGAAGCGTGATATGAAAGAAGATGTGCACACAGACAGTGAGGGCAGACATCATGGCGATCAGTACGATTTCCCGTGCCTTCGGTTTTCTATTTTCAAAGACCATAAAAAAGGGCATCATTGTATAAATGAGAATTAACACACTGATAATCATATACCTGTTCTGTCCGAACTGAATACCGATCAAAATCGTCACAGGCATCGCCAAAAAAATCAGGAGAGCGGACAGAAGCGTTCTTTTTTTGTGTGACGCTTCATATTGTGTTAAATCATAGCTTTTAGCCATGTCGACACCTCCTCGCTAGTGATAGCGTCTCTCTTCCATTCCCTGATAATTTTGTTCGCCGTCGTCGTGTAGAAACTGTTGCCAGAGAAGAATTCCTTTGGCTTTCCCACCGAGACAATATCTCCATCAAAGAACATGGCGCACCGGTCAGCATATTCCGCACAAAACTCGATATCGTGGGATACCATGAAAATCGTTACACCGCCCTCCACCAGCTTACGTAATATCTGCGCCAATGTACGTTTAAAAAACGGATCTAAGCCCTTAGTCGGCTCATCCAGAAGCAAAATTTTCGGTTTCAGCAGAAGGATTTTCCCCAGCGCCAGCCTCTGCTGCTCTCCCCCGCTGAGGTCGTAGGGGTTGGCCTTCCGCAGATGCCCGATCTCCATCAAAGCGAGCATGCCATCGACCTGCTCGATCTTCTCCCTGTCAGATTGCTTTACATAGTAAAGCGCTTCCAGCAACTCTTCCTCTACTGTGATTTCTGTGAACAGGGCCTGTGGATTCTGCGGCAGCATAGAAAGTCTTGTTCGATCCACCTTCAACGATCCGCGCTGTGGTTTCAGGATACCTGATATGACTTTCATCGTCGTGCTCTTCCCGACTCCGTTCCCGCCAAGAAGACAGTACCATTGATTTTCTTCCACAGTTAAATTCAAACCGCGCAGCACGTCTCCACTCTCTCTATTATACTTAAACCATACATCTTTTATGGAAATTACTGCATTCCCAGCCTCATCGGCTTTAAGTGATTCACGATCACCAGGCATCGTACTTTCTGCTGTTTTTCCTGATAGCATCTCTTCCAGCCTGAGCCTGCCTTCTCTGATTGTCAAAGGACTTTTCGAGGCGGGACAGACATCCGAAAAAATGCGCATCACCGATGGCAATCCGTAAAACATCGGATGTCTGTTTTGTTCCCCGTCTCCAGCGAGGAATTCGCCAATTTGCTCAGGGCTTTCAAAAGCAATCACCTTGCCTTGATCCATGACCATGACTTTGTCTGCCATGGGAAAAATTTCTTCCAATCGATGTTCTGAAATGATCACTGTGGTGCCCAGATCACGGTTTATCTTGTAAACAGTCCTCAAAAACTCGGAGGCTGCGATTGGATCCAATTGCGATGTCGGCTCGTCCAAGATTAACAGCTTTGGCTGCATCGCCATAATTGATGCCAGGTTCAAAAGCTGTTTTTGACCGCCTGACAGTTCATTTACATTCTTACGAAACCATCCCTGAATATCAAAATAACTTGCCATCTCCGCGACCCGTCTCTTGATCGCCGCATTAGAAAGTCCCAGGCTTTCCAGTCCAAAGGCAAGTTCATGCCATACCTTATCCGTCACGATCTGATTATCAGGATTCTGCTGTACAAAACCGATCTCGCTGACACTTCGCCGATCCTCCAGTTCCGATACCTCCTCACCACGATACAACACCTGCCCCGAAAGTTTGCCATAGGGAATCAAGTTTTTTTTCAGTTGTTTCAGCAAAGTGCTTTTCCCACAGCCCGATTTTCCGCATAAAACGATAAATTCACTGGAATCTATAGAAAAACTCACATCCTCCAGGGCATTTCTATCTGCCAGCGGGTATGAAAACGTTACATTTTCAAGTCTAATTGTCTCCATCTAATTTCTCCTGCTATATCTATTACAATCGGTGAGACGAGCAGCAGACAGTAACAAATCAGAATACATATCGTCTGCGTGTTCATCTCCGGCATGATGACCTTCGGATAAAAATACATCCCCGTCGCCCCTTTAAATGTTGCCACTGCGACAGGGAACCCTGTTGCTAGCAGAAAGAGAAGCATTCCAACATCTCGCTTCGAGAACTTGAAGAGATGAAAACTGGTTCTTCCCTTGAGGCCATATCCCCTGGCTTCCATAGAGTCTGCACTCTCGATAGAGGCTTCCAGTGACCAGGCAATCAAAATGGAAATTTCTTTTAGCAGTTGTCTCGCTTTCATAATCAATCCGCCCTGGCGATTTCCTCTCCCCATACATTTTTGACCGAGAGATATTTCCGCAAATCGGCTCTTCAGCAACGGCACAAAACGGAATATCATGGACAGTGTCAGTCCCAGCACCGGCGCCACTTTGCCAAACAGGTAAATCAGCTTGTCAGCAGTCATGACGACGTTGAAACAGGAAAACCAGACGATGACAGAAATCAACATGATTCCGCCTGCAACTCCGTAACAGATGGCCTCCAACGTGATTCGATTGGTGTTGATATAGAACAGCACAGTCTCTCCGTTGTTATTGAAAAACATGTTAATGAGCACCATGATAACCAACATGGCAATGCTCATGACAAGGTTCAGCTTGATACCACTTTTTCCTTTTAACAAAATGGAATAAACCCACGAAGCCAAAAATGTCACCGCTAAAAAATATGGTGATATGGAAAACATGGTGATTCCCACGGTCAACAAGAAATACAACATATTCACGAAAGGATGATAAGAACAGAATTCTGCACTCTCACCCAGACCTTTACTTCTCATTTTCTTTCCTGTCCTTGATCATCTTGTGATACTCCTTCGGGTTAATTCCAATTTGGTAGAGAACGTTAGCCCAGGAGCCGCACGCTTCCTGCAGGCGCAGACGCAGCTCCTTGGGAACGTCTTTTTTGCCGGGAATCGCTTTTGTCTGCTTGTAAATCGACTCTACCTTTTTTAAATCGTCCTTGTCCTGTTCCGAAAGGTTCAGGACCCTGTAATAACAATTATAGAGGCTGTTGGAATGTCCGTCCCGATTCTTTTCTTTTCTGTAGTCGATATAGATGCCGTGGAAAGGTCTGATTCTCACTACTGGTTCCAGTCCGATCTGAAACAAAGCATTCCTCCACGAGCCACATCTTTTGATCAGCGCTCGCTTTACCTCTATGTCGATTTCATCGTGAATCGGACTGCGCCCCAGTTCATAAGCAAAGGATTTGACGTTATCAAGCATTGTAAGATATGCCGGCTCCAGATTCTCAATCTTATAGACGACTTCCTCATTCAAAACAGCCGGATCGATATTGGCGGCTTCTATGACTCTGCCCCAGTCGTTGTAGTATCGTTTGATCTCTGCACATACATCGGGCATATCTTTTGGATGGGGGATTTTTCCCAGTTCTAACGCTTTTTCCCTGACTTTTGTGAGAAGTCCCTCCAAGTGTTTACGCTCTTCTTCAATCTGCGCTAAGGTTTTACCGCCACTCCCGGCAGCAGCCGTCAGTCCTGCCGCTTTCATGGCATAGGGCCACCGCTTAAATCTTTTCTTTATGTAATCCCGCATCACCCAAAACAATTCTTTTTGTGCCGGCGCATGGTCCATCTGTTCCGCCTCTGATCGTATATAATTGAGCAGTTCTTCGTCGGTAAAGCTCTCGTAAACAGCATTACCCCTAGCGCAGGATGTGGCATAATTTTTCCAAATCGCAGAATTGCGATTATTCTTCTGGAAGTTCTTATCCTCATTTTTCGCCAGCTTGTTGATTAGCAGTTCCTTCAACCGTAAGATATCTTTTTCGTCTAATTTCTCGTCCTTCATTCTTTCCCTCTTTTAATTTTCAATATCATGTGTGCAAAGAAAAAAACTGTAGCACAAATATGCTACAGTCCGTATTTCTGTAATACTATGATCTTATTGATTTTTCGATAACCGTCGAAAATGTCAATCTATTTCTAGCAGGTCTTCTGGCTCAGGTATCGTAACGTTATCTCCCTTCCCGGAAATCACAGAATTCCAGTGGTTTAACAGATATCGCTCCTCCAATACAGCGGCGGCAACCGCCAGGACTTTCACCTGCTTCCCTCTTAGCCAATATAGAAATTGGAACATGAAATAGGTCTTATATTCTTTTTAATGGTAAGAACATTGTATCACGACTAAGTAAAAATTGCAATTGCAGAAAAGACTACGATATCATATTAATTGAACTTACTAGTCCGATTCCATCGCCGTAAGCTTCGTAGCCGCTGCGCATGGGATACACGATTCTGCGCCATAAAGCGATCTGCGCATCGATCGTCGGATCGCCGTCTTCGTCAAAAATGGCTTCTCGCAGGACGCCCTTTTCATCTACCAGTTCAAACATCAAATCAATATATTCGACGCCGGTCTCTGCTGCAATTTCCCTAATCTGATTGTTCATCGCTTTTACCCGTTCCGAATCGCCTAAAAGCGATAACAGATATATTTTACATTTCTTCTGATCAGCCTTGATTTCTTCAATCAAAGTTATATATTCATCATGAAACGCAGCATTCTCCTCCTCGCCCAGACCCAGAAACAAGTTCCTGGGCGCAAGGTCTTTGACGCAATCCCGATAAGCGTTCACTGCCTTCGCAATCGTCAAATGTTCAAAGCTGCGATTATAAATTTTGTAGATACAATTGAACCGCTGTGCGAATTCGCCGAAGTCCATTCCGGCAAGGAGTGTGGATCCGAGAAAGACCGTCTCTCCCTTCTGTGCGATACGATTAAGCTGCAAGTATTTCTTTAACTGTTTTTCCATCATTGGCAAGTTCCTCTTTCCGATCTAACTTTCTATTTCTAAAGTAAAGCATCATATCTACAGATACCATGACCAGATTGATAACATACAATGCTAATACGTAATTGATATTGCCACCTGTAATCTTACTCATAATCCCGCAGATATATCCGATGATAATCGCGTAAGTAAAGACCACGCTTTTTCCTTTTGCGGTTCTCGCACGATAGGACTTGACGACAGAAATCGGCCAAGAACATCCAAAACAAATCAGCATTAACGTTTCAAAAATCTGTGACATTTCACTTGCCTCCTGTAAACTCTGCAATTAATTTTATTTTTCACTTTATAATAGCATCATTTTATGCTAATGTATAATATATATATTTTATGATTTTGATAATTTAGAAGTTATGAATGGAGTGTTTGAAAATGGAACTTCTGCAATTGAGATACTTTCTCGTAACAGCACAATATCAGCATATGACAAAGGCTGCTGACTTTCTCCATATTGCACAGCCTGCGTTGAGCCAGTCCATCAAAAGACTGGAAAAAGAATTGGGCGTCAGTCTCTTTATCCGTTCAGGCCGAAATATCAGACTCAGTGACGAAGGAATCCTCCTGGCCGAAAAATTAGAGCCAGTAATGAAAACTCTAGATGAAATACCAGGAGAATTGACCTATGCCGCTGAGATGGCCGCTAGAACGATCAAGCTGAACATCCTCTCGGCCTCCGAAATGATCACTGACATAGTTATATTATACAAGGAGCGATGCCCAGAAGTAAACTTCCAACTTTCCCAAAAAATCGACAATAAAGACTGGGATATCCGTGTCTCCACAGTCATACCCGATCAAAACGCGAAGACGACCCATACCGTCTTAAAGGAAGAGATCTACCTTGCCGTTCCCGTCGACTCCCCCTTTGCAATGAGAAAATCGATCAGGTTAGATGAAGTCTGTGATGCGTCCTTCATCTGCCACGACCGAACCAAGCCTTTTTCCATCCTGACCACCGGTTGGTGTATGAGCTGCGGTTTCGAACCGAAGATCGTCTTTGAAAGCGACAGTCCTTCCACGGTGAGAGATTTGATCGGCGCCGGCATGGGCGTTGCATTCTGGCCCGCTTATTCCTGGGGGAAACAGCGCAGCAACAAAGTCAAGCTGCTTCACATCACACACCCTGACTGTACGCGCCAAATTTACGTTGCACAAAAAAAAGAGAAATCGTCCTCGCCATTAAAGAACGATTTCTATGAATTCATGACGGCTTACCTCAACGATCTGCAATCATCATGATGGTCTTCAAGATCAGCTGGAAGCGCTGTTCTATCGAGGAAATGACCATGTACTCCTTATCACTGTGGTAATTGCCGCCCACAGGGCCACACCCGTCCATCACAGAGACAGACATCCCTCCCAAGTGATTGGCGTCGGAGCCGCCTCCTGTGTGGACAAATGCTGGAGCTTCCTGCCCCAGTTCCGCTGCCGCCGTCTTCATGATCTCTATCATTTCCTCTGTACTATTGTTTGGCGTCATCGGAGGAAACCCTCCTTTTCTCTCCCAGATAATTTTGACACCATCCACTCTGGGATACGCTGCCATCTCATCGAAAGCCCTTTCGATTCGCTGTAGTTCGCTCTCTTTCGTATATCTGAGGTCGATGAGCATTTCCGCATGCTCCGCTACCACATTAGATGCGCTGCCGCCCTTAACGATACCTGGATTGAGGGTCGTCCCCTGCGCTGGTGCATTGAGATTTGTCAATGCCCAGATCCATCTGGCCATCTCAATGACTGCACTGGCGCCCCTCTCCGGTGCAACGCCAGCATGAGCCGGTATTCCCTGGAAAATGACATGATAGTCGTAGACCCCTTTCCGTTCCTTGACAAAGGCGCCAGTCTCTCTTCCAGGTTCAAAGTTAAAGCAATATTTCGCCTTTGATCCTAATTCTTTTATCCAGTCTACAGAGTCCGCAGAGCCGATTTCCTCATCACTGTTAAGCGCAATGCAGAGGTTTATGGGAAGTGCATGCTTCTTAATCTCCTCCGCCAGATAGAATGCCAGTAACGCACCGCTCTTCATATCAGCTGCCCCAGGACCCAATGCCCTTCCGCCATCTATTGCAAAGGGGCGCTCCGACGCAGTTCCTTTTGGAAAAACAGTGTCCAGGTGTCCCATAAACAAAACATCTATCTCCTCGTCTTTTCTGATAAAATTTCTGGCTTCCACATGTGGATGTTTTCCCGCTTCCCTGCTAATTCTCACAGTAAAGCCTGCATCTTCAAATTTTCCAGCAAAATATTCCGCCATTTTTCGGCAGCCCTCTAAGTCATCGCTGCCGCTGTCTATGTTGACGATTTCTTTTAAATCTTTTAAATATTGTTCAAAATTCATCAAATCCTCCCTTTATACCACCGTTCTTCTTTATACCGGCAGCAGGCCCTTTTTCCCTAAACTGCCAAAACTTCGTTTTGGCTTGGCTTCTTCGTGCGACACCTGTGTTTTGGCTTTCTCCTTTGCTGCTACAGCAACTGGTTCTTCTTTCTTTCCGCCGCCATCATCAGGGGGTTCCTTCCGATTTCCATCAAATTCAAAGAATTTTTTTCCATCCTCTACCAAGTGATTGAGCCTGGTATATTCCTCTTGAAGGATCTCGCCCCCTTTTTCCGTAATCTTGTAGATTTTTCTCCTGTTTTCCTCAGCAACTTGTGTAATGATATCCTCTCTTTCAAAGCGGCTAAGCAACGAGTAGAGCGTACCCGCCCCAATTGCCACTCTGCCGTCAGTCAACTCATCCACCATCTGCATGATTCCATAACCGTGGTTTTCGTTGAGCAGCGAAAGCAGTATATAATACATCGGCTCTGTCAGTGATTTTAATTGTTCACGTGCCATAAGAATACCTCCTTCTTCAAATATTCTATGATTCTTTTTGTTCTTACGAGATCAGTCCCAACTGGAGTCCTATATACGCCATGCCCATCAAACCTCCTAAATAGCCGAACGCCGACAGCAAGGTTCCCGTTACTCGCAGCCATTTTCTGTCCGCTGTCAACGCAAAACATGTACCCGACAGCCACAGAATCGGTGCCAGAAGAGAACAGTATACGCTAAAATGTCCAATGATATCTCCCTCCATCTGGTTCAGCATGGCCTCTGCTTCATCTGCATTATAGCTGTTATACTTCCAAAGTTTAAATCTGTGTCTCATCCCACTATATCCCTTCTATTAAAAGTAATACAAACCCCGGCGAAATAACACTCATATACGTTAACAAAATCCCCGTTACCTCAAAAGGTGTCGCAGCCCGGATAAAACTTCCAAAAAGGAATACAAACGGTGTCACAGCAGTAAGAATGACTCCCAGAACGCTAGAATAGATGCTAATGTAACAGTATAGCAAGTATGCAAACAAGCCGACTCCAATAATAACTGCACTGCCGCAAAAAACAAGATCGAGATACCTGTAAACAACTGGTTTTTTCAGAATAGCTC
This sequence comes from uncultured Eubacterium sp., assembly GCA_900551775.1. Taxonomy (GTDB): domain Bacteria; phylum Bacillota; class Clostridia; order Peptostreptococcales; family Anaerovoracaceae; genus Senimuribacter. Next base: position 32,128 of record URXI01000009.1, read on the forward strand.
CTTTCTCTGCATATTCGGCAGCTTTTTTATGAAAAAGATATTCTTTGACTCCCACGATAACGTTCAGCATACCGATCAAGCAAATTCCTGCAATAGCATAATAACTAGTGGTGCCCCATCCACTTTTAAAATCTTGAAAAAAGTTAAATGCTATAATAATTGCTAATATGACAAAGCTGCTGACCAAATTATTTGATTCAGCTACTTCTAAAACATTCTGGTATTTCGTCACTTCATCTGTAAAGGGCTGCTTTGCATCCCTATCCGTAGCCTCAAAGATACACAAGCCACCTCTGATTGCCCTCACCTTACGCCAGCCGGCATCTTCACAAATGCGGACGAAATCTGTATCCTCTTCTTTTATAGGAACAATCGAATAGCGTTTTTTGCTGTCTTTCAGCCTTTTTTGATAGACGGCAAAGGGGAACCACTCTGTTGCTATGCCTACTATATCCCAGCCATTTTCGCTCATATGATTCAGGTGCTTTTCTGCGTCTTCATAATCAAATAACCCATATTTCCAAAGCTCCAGTTTATACTTCATAGCGGCCTCCTGACTGACATCAATTTATATCATCAATCGATATATCTAACATCAATATATCACTACTCAATATAAGTGTCAATGCAAATTGCAGATATTTATAAATTTCATATCAATCTGATCAAACAAAAAGAAGACCCTGTTTCGGAGTCTTCTTCTTGTTGTTTGACATACGCGCGCTATCAAAAGCATATCTCAATCCATAACAAAACTGAGCAAGTTGAATGTAATTTGTTTGTTATTTTTTTAAATTATAAATGCTCTAATTTCACCATAGATTAAAATATCTATATATATGATATAAGTTTTTTTACTTTTTGTCAACTGTAAGTATAATTATCTGCTCCCGGTGGTCGCTGCCGCAGCGTCCGTTTTCTTCGCAGGCGCGAAAAAAGACAGACTGCAAA
>URXI01000010.1 GCA_900551775.1 uncultured Eubacterium sp.
GGCAGGCGCTGACGGCGCAGCCATAGTCAGCGGCATTCTGGCTCAGCCCGATATCCGCGCTACGGTAGAAGCTATTGCCAGGGTAAGCCAAGAGTTTACCAAATAATAAACGTTATAATAACGTTCCTTTTCAATAAAATTATGGTCATCTTTTAGGGTGGCCATTCTTGCATTAAAGCTGATTTTCCGAATCTTTTTTAGTTTGAACTGAAAAATGTTCACGAATATGCCTAGATTTGTCGCTATCCATATTGGATAAAACGCCGAAGTGTGTTAAAATAGAAACATAAATAGCAAGTATTCACCTCAAAAAATTACATTGGAGGCCGTGTATATGAGTAACATTAGAAGACTTTTTGTAGAAAAGAAGGATGCCTTTGCTGTAGAAGCACATGGCTTGCTGGCAGACCTGCGCAACAACCTTGGTATGAGCAATCTTACTGGTATGCGTATTATTAACCGCTATGACGTGATGGGCCTGAGCGATGAGGAATTCGCTATGGCTAAACAGCTGGTGCTGTCCGAGCCGCCTGTAGACAATGTCGTAGAGGAGGAGCTGCCGCTGGCTGCAGGCGAGGCTGCTTTCGCTGTAGAGCTGCTGCCCGGTCAATATGACCAGCGCGAGGATTTTGCCGAACAATGTATCCAACTGATTACCCAGAAGGAGCGCCCGATGGTTGCTGCCGCTAAGGTATATGTGCTGGAAGGCGAGCTGACTGCGGAAGAAGTCGAAAAAATAAAGGCTTACTGCATCAACCCGATTGAAGCACGTGAGGCTGAGCAGGCTAAGCCCGAAACCCTCATCAGCACCTGCGAGGAGCCGGAAAAGGTTAAATCCGTTACCGGCTTCCTGACCATGTCCAAGGAAGAGGCGGAGGCATTGCGCCAATCCATGGGCCTGGCTATGAGCCTGGACGACCTGCTGTGGTGCCAGAAATACTTCAATGAAGAGCACCGCGAACCGACTATTACTGAAATCCGTGTGCTGGATACCTACTGGTCCGACCACTGCCGTCATACCACATTCATGACGCAGATTGAAGATGTAGATATCGTTCCCGGCACCTTTACCCAGCCTGTACAAGAGGCTTATGACAAATACATGGCTGCCCGTGACGAGGTTTACGGTGAAGACACCGAGCGTCCGGTAACCCTGATGGACATTGCCGTAATCGGCATGAAGAAGCTGCGCAAGGAAGGCAAGCTGGCTGACCTTGACCAGTCCGAAGAAATCAACGCATGCTCTATCGTTGTGCCTATCGAAATCGACGGCAAGACCGAAGAGTGGCTGGTAATGTTCAAAAACGAAACCCATAACCATCCGACCGAAATCGAACCGTTCGGTGGCGCTGCTACCTGCCTCGGCGGTGCAATCCGCGATCCGCTGTCCGGCCGTTCCTATGTATATCAGGCTATGCGCGTAACCGGCAGTGCCGACCCGCGCACCCCGATCAGCGAAACCCTGCCCGGCAAGCTGCCTCAGCGCAAGATTACCATCGGCGCAGCTGCAGGCTACAGCTCCTACGGCAACCAGATCGGCCTGGCGACCGGGCTGGTGGACGAGATGTACCATCCCGGCTACGCGGCCAAGCGCCTGGAGATCGGCGCGGTGGTGGGCGCAGCCCCGGAGCGCAACGTGCGCCGCGAGCAGCCCCAGCCCGGCGATGTGATCATCCTTTTGGGCGGGCGTACCGGCCGAGACGGCTGCGGCGGCGCGACGGGCAGTTCCAAGGTGCACAAGCTGGAAAGCCTGGAAACCTGCGGCGCCGAGGTGCAAAAGGGAAATGCGCCAGAGGAAAGAAAGCTGCAGAGACTGTTCAGAAACCCGGAAGCCTCAAAGCTGATCAAGCGCTGCAACGACTTCGGCGCCGGCGGCGTTTCTGTCGCCATCGGAGAACTGGCAGACGGTCTGGAAATCAACCTCAACGCCGTTCCTAAGAAATACGACGGTCTGGACGGTACGGAGCTTGCCATCAGTGAGTCACAGGAGCGAATGGCAGTTGTCGTCGCAAAAGAAGATGTGGGGAGATTTTGTCAGCTGGCAGAGTCAGAGAATCTGGAGGCTACAGTCGTTGCCGAAGTAAAGGAAAATCCTTACCTAAAGATATTCTGGAATGACAAGGCAATCGTAAATATTTCCAGGGAATTCCTCGACACCAACGGTGCGGAGAAACACATCGACATCGAGATTCCGAAGCACGGCGATTTTGCTAAGAAACCAGCAGGGAACTTTATCGATGAATATATGACACTGGCAGGCGATCTCAATGTCTGCTCGAAGAGAGGTCTTTCTGAAAGATTTGACTCCACCATCGGCGCAGGCACTGTATTGATGCCATTTGGCGGCATCCGTCAGAGAACGCCGAACCAGGCCATGGTCAACCTGATTTCTGTAGAAAGTAGACATACTTCGACCTGTTCCCTGATGTCTTGGGGCTATAATCCGTTCATCGCGGAGAAGAGCCCATACCACAGCGCCTATCTGGCTGTGGTAGAATCCGTATCAAAATTGATCGCCGCAGGCGCGTCTTTTGAGGACGTCTACCTGTCCTTCCAGGAATACTTCGAGAAACTGGGCAAGGACCCTGAGAAGTGGGGACAGCCTTTTGCAGCCCTTTTGGGAGCTCTGGACGCAAGGCACAGAAGGAACTGGGCGTCGCCGCTATCGGCGGCAAGGACTCCATGAGCGGAACCTTTGAGGACATCGACGTTCCGCCGACACTGGTATCCTTTGCCGTGACCACAGACGACGTCAGCAATATCATTTCACCGGAATTCAAAGAAGTTGACAATAATGTATTTATGTTTATCCCTGAATACGACGAGGAAGGACTGCCGAAGGCAGAGTCACTGAAGGCGATTTTCGAAGCGATTCATGAGATGATCAAAGATGGAACCATCATCAGCGCTTACACCCCTGGATACGGCGGTGCTGCGGAAGCAGTGCTGAAGATGGCCATGGGCAACGAGATCGGATTTGCATATAGCGAGGACGCGGATCTTGAGAAACTCTTCGGATACGCTTACGGCGCCTTTGTCGTAGAGGTTTCAACAGCAGCGATAAAGAAAACAATGGGAGCTGAATGTGGCGATCATATGCATTTCGGATTTGTGCTGGAAGGCACGGATGTTATCAACTTGGGTAAGACGACAGCAGAGAAGGCCATCGTTCGCGGAGATGAACGCATCGACCTTGCCGCCATCGAGAAAATTTACGAAGATAAACTGGAGCCGATCTACAGCTGCAACATCGAGACGGCTGAGAACAAATTGGAGACTTTCAGCTATGATGCGTCTGACCGGCTGCATGCCAAGGTTCGCGTAGAGAAGCCGAAGGTCCTGATTCCGGTGTTCCCAGGGAACAACTGCGAATACGACTCTGCAAAGGCCTTTAGAGACGCAGGGGCGGAGCCGGAGATCTTTGTCATCAACAATCTGTCGGCAGAAGCCGTGGCAAAATCCGTAGAAGACTTTGCTGCAAAGGTGAGAGAATTCCAGATGATCTTTATCCCGGGAGGATTCTCTGGCGGAGACGAACCGGACGGTTCAGGCAAGTTCATCACGGCCTTCTTCAGAAACCAGGAGGTCAAAGAGGCTGTCACAGATCTCCTCGATCACAGAGAAGGACTGATGGCAGGCATCTGTAACGGGTTCCAGGCTTTGATCAAGCTGGGCCTGGTGCCTTATGGAAAGATCATGGACATCGACGAGACCTTCCCGACGCTGACCTTCAACGAAATCGGACGCCACCAGTCCAAGCTGATCAGAACGAGAATCGCATCCAACAAGTCGCCTTGGCTTGCCAATACGAAGCCAGACGAGATCTATACGGTGCCGATTTCTCATGGAGAGGGTAGGTTTATCGCATCAGAAGGATTGATTCAGGAGCTGGCAAAGAACGGCCAGATTACGACCCAGTATGTGGATCTTGACGGAAATGTAACCAGCGATATCCAGTTCAATCCCAACGGCTCCTATTACGCCATCGAGGGCATCACCTCACCAGACGGCAGAGTCTTCGGCAAGATGGGACACGCAGAGAGAACAGGTGCAGGCCTTTACAAGAATGTGCCGGGAGATTTTGATATCGGTATGTTCAAGGCGGCAGTAGAATATTTTAAATAGAAATTGAACGAGAAAGGGAGTGATTCATATGGATACGAGATATCAGGTGGTGATGAGCCAGGTCATGCTGCCGCACCAGGCCAACGTGGCAGGAAACGTCCACGGCGGCGAAATCATGAAATTCATGGATACGGCCGCGGGAGCCGCCGCGATGAAATATGCGAGATGCAACTGCGTGACTGTAAGGGTGGATGAGCTGATTTTCCATCTGCCGATCTTTGTCGGCGCACTGGTGACCTGCACAGCCACCATCGCCTATGTGGGAAATACCTCTATGGACGTCTACGTCCGGGTTGATTCAGAGGATATGGAGTCAGGCAACGGTCCGGAAAAAGCCCTCTGCGCCCACTTTACCATGGTGGCCATGAGCAAGACGGGCAAACCGCAGAAGGTGCCTCCATATACGCCGGAAACTGAGGAAGAAAAGGAGCTGTATGAATCAGCCCTCGAACGAGTACAGGCGAGAAAGAAACAGAAATAAATCACACGAGAGATTCTTTGAGACGGACGATTGACGAATGTTGATCGTTCGTCCTTTTTATCTTATAAAAATTTTTACTATATCAAAAAAATTTTACAAAACACACTTTTTCTGATGACGCAAAAAATCTGCACAAAACAGATTCCCTGCAATTGAAGGTTTTAGAACTTTCAGATAATGGCACGGTTCTTGCTATATATATCAGCATCAAATAAAAGTTAAAAGAGGAGAATACATATGAGTACAACGAAGGCGATAGCTTACACAAATGGTAAAATTTTCACTTCTGACGATGCAAACTTATACGCAGACGCTATGATTGTGGAAGGTGCAAGAATCAAATGGGTAGGCAAAGAAGCTGATATGCCTGCCGGAGATTATGAAAGAATTGATTTGAATGGAAAGAGAGTGATCCCGGGCTTCATCGATGCGCACATGCATCCCATCATGCTTGCAGATTTCAGCAAGAAGATTTCTGCCCTTCCGCCAGTTGTCAACTCGCTGACCGATTTGGAGAAAAAAATTACAGAGGTCAGGGAAAAGCAGGAAGCTGGAGAATGGATTCAAGGTTGGGGTTATGATGAAGGTAAGTTGGCTGAAAAGCGCTCACCGAGCAGATACGACCTGGACAAGGGCTGCAGCGATTCTCCAGTAATTATATTCAGAACCTGTGGACATGTCAACTGCGTCAACAGCAAAGCGCTGGAACTAGCAGGCATTACAAAAGATACACCTGACCCGCAGGGCGGAGAAATCGATAGAGACGAAAACGGGGAGCCGACTGGTGTCCTCCGAGAGAACGCAAGATCCTTTATCACACCCTTACTGCCTGCAACAAGTGATGAAGAAAAAATAGACGAGATTGTGGATCTTGGAAAACTTCTTGCTTCCCAGGGCATCACAGGCGTAGCGGATATCGGATGCCTCAGTGACGGCGACGTATACGGCTATTACATGAACGCAAAAGAAAGAGGCTTCAACCAGAGAGTGGGCATCTATTATATGTGGGATTATTATTGGCAGGATAAGGATTTTGTGATTCCGAAAGAGCAGATGGACGGAGACCAGCAGATTCACGTTGCCGGACTGAAGACTGTAGGAGACGGCAGCTTTTCTGGCAGAACAGCCTGGGGCAGTGAGCCATACTACGGAAGTACAGACGAATACGGCATCTCTGTCTGCTCCGACGAGCTGATGGAAAGCGCTATTGCATTTTGTAAAGAAAACCACTGTCAATACTCCATGCACGCCATGGGCGGCGCGGCCATCGACCGTATCGTCAACAGAGTGGCAAAAGAAGAAAAGTGGAATGAAGGTGAGACACCGCACTTGCGTATCGAGCACACGACGGAGCCTTCCGACGAAGCCATTGCAAAGACAGTGGAACACGGTTTTGCCTTTGCAACGCAGCCGATTTTCTTCTATGCGGAGATTGAAAGCTATTTGACGAACCTGGGGCCTGAGAGGACAAAGAAGACCTATCCGGTAAAGAAGCTGCTGGATCGCGGTGTCAACGTGTGCTTCTCCACAGATGCACCGGCGACATCATGGGCGATTCCTTCGGATCCGTTCCCATGCCTCAAAGCTGCAGTGACCAGATATGCCTATGATGGCACGGACTGCGGCCAGGACCAGGCAGTCGATATTGAAACAGCAATCAAACTCTATACGAGAAACGCTGCCGTGGTTACAGGTCTGAAAAATGCCGGACAACTGAAGGCAGGTTATCATGCAGATTTTGCCGTACTCAGCGACGACATTTTAGCAGTCGCGTCGGAAGATATCGATAAGGTAAAAGTAGAACAGACCTATATCGACGGCAAAAAAGTATTTGGCTAAAAACAAGTAATAAAATTTGACAATGACATAGATTTTACTTAATATAATAGTAAGGCTGAAAGGAGTAGAAATATGAGCAATGCATATGTAAACGGAAAAATATTTACTTCAGACGACAGTAATCTGTACGCTGAAGCGATGATAGTGGAGGATGGCGTCATCACCTGGATTGGAAAAGAGGCAGAAATGCCTGCAGGTGATTATGAGAAGGTAGATTTAGAAGGAAAGCGCGTTCTTCCAGGCTTTGTGGATGCCCATGAACATCCTGCAATGCTTGCCGAAATGAGCAAGCAGATTTCATGTCTGCCGCCAGTGGTGTATTCTATCGAGGAACTGATCGAAAAGATCAAAGAAGTCAGAGCAGAGCAAGGCCCTGGAGAATGGATCAAGGGCTGGGGTTATGACGAAGGAAAGTTTGCCGAAAAACGTTCACCGAACAGATACGATCTGGACAAAGGCTGCAGTGATTCACCAGTTTATCTGCTGCGTACCTGTGCGCACATCATATGCCTCAACAGTAAAGCCCTCGAAATGGCAGGGATTACAAAAGATACGCCAGATCCTGAAGGCGGTGCCATTGACAGAGACGAGAATGGAGAGCCGACAGGCGTACTTCGCGAAAATGCAAGAGATTTGGTAAACCATCTGCTGCCGCCGCTTACACAGGAACAGAAGGCAGATTTAGTAGCGGATCTGGGCCAGCTGTTGCTGTCACAGGGCATCACGGCAATCTGTGATATGGGAAATATGGATCCGTCTGATAATTACTCGCTTTATTATGCGGCAGCAGAAAAGGGATTCAAGCAGAAAGTAGGTATCTACTATATGTGGAACTACTTCCATGGCGATCCGGATTTCAGAATTCCAGAAAAACAGTTTGACAAGAATCAGCAGATCTTCTCTGCAGGCATCAAAACCATCGGTGATGGAAGTGTATCAGGAAGAACTGCCTGGATGAACGAACCTTATCTGGATTCAGAAGAATGTGGAATTTCTACAATTACAGATGAAGAGATGGAAAGTGCTATTGCATTCTGCAAGAAATATCATTGTCAGCTTTCCATGCACGCTATGGGCGGCAAGACCATCGACAGAATGGTCAACAGAGTTTATCAAGAAGAGAAGTGGACTTTGGACGATACACCGCATCTGCGCCTGGAACATATTACGGAACCTTCAGAAGAAGCTATGAAGAAGACCATCGAAAAGGGTTTTGCCTTTGCAACCCAGCCGATCTTCCTCTATGCGGAAATCGAAAGCTACCTGAAAAATCTGGGTCCGGAAAGAACCAAGACAACCTATCCGGTAAAGACTATGCTGGAAAAGGGCGTCAACCTGTGCTTCTCCACCGACGCACCGGCTACATCCTGGGCAGTTCCGTCAGATCCGTTCCCTTGCCTCAAAGGGGCAGTGACCAGAAAAGCATATGACGGCACAGACTGCGGTCAGGAGCAGGCAGTGGATATCGAGACAGCCGTCAAGCTCTACACCAAAGCATCCGCAGGCGTGGCAGGATTTAAGAACATCGGCCAGCTGAAAGAAGGCTATAAAGCGGACTTCATCGTATTGTGCGATGATCTGTTAAGTGTCCCTGCTGAAGATATCGACAAGGTATGTGTAGAAGCCACCTATGTAGAAGGCGAAAAAGTCTATCAAAAGTAAACATATATATCCAATCTTGAGTGCATGAGAGGTTTTCTCTATGCACTCTTTTGTTTTGGAACAAACTGTGATAAAATATATAAAAGATCATAGAAGAGGAGGTGGAAGCCATGACTTCAAAACTTGATTTCTACAAGGAAATAAGAGATAAGGAACAGCCCTGCCATAAACAGATGCTGAATTTGATCAGATTCGTAAATGAAGAAGAAATCAATATTATGAGCGGCGCCTGGATGGAACATTTGGAGGATCCGGATGCCGAAATGAAAATCAAAGATTTTCTGCTCAACCCCAGCGAGGACAGCGCATTTACCGTTCCGATGCTGCGGCAGTGGCTTTTTGAGCTGATTGTAGGCACTGTCGTGCTGCAGGACAATCTTGATGAGGAAATTCCAATCACTGCGGTCTTATACCCACCGACACATTCCCTGATGATCTGCGAGACGGATATCGGGATTATTGCAAGTGCATTGGACGAGGTGGAATATGCGCTGTTTGGAGACATCGATAATCGTGCATTCAAATTACATCTGATGCAGGCGTATGAGAGTATCAAAGAATCCGTAGAAGCCTTTGGCGTCTTACACATGCCGGATTTTGACCGGGTCAATGATCGAGTGGCCCACTTTTCTAATTCAGGACGCCTCGTAGGACTGATTCGCGAAATCGATCTACGGCATGCCTGTGGCAATATTGTGACTTTGATGAATAGAAAGACGAGAGAGTTGGCATTGGACAGCCCTCTGACTATTTTTGTAGGAGGAAATGTCCTCAATGGTGACTTTACAGTACCGAATTTGATCAGCGTTTACTATGGAATTGATTCCAATACTTTAGATGAAGGAATGATTCAGAACATTTACCGTCCATTTACCGAAAGTGACAGCAGGCTGCTATCGGTGTCGAGAATGTTTGGAACAGAGAAACTGCTTCGACGATTATTTGAACAGGAGCAATAAACATGGATTATCTAAAAGAAGTGAATCGAATCATTTCATCCAGCGATTCTGTCGCCGGACTGATGGTCGTAAACAAGGACGGAATCATTGAGTATTATAAGCCTTGCAGCAATTTCGGTTTTGACGAGATCGAATTTGGAAGAAATGTCAGGGGAAAGTATCTGTTAGATGTCTACAGAGAAATAACCACTGACAACAGCACAGTGATGAAGACACTGAAGACGGGCCAGGTGACGATTGGTCAACAACAGACTTTGACGACGGATCATTTGCAGCTGACGATTTCTTCAACGACATATCCCATCCTGGATGAAAATGGATCCATTCAGGGAGCCATTGATGTAGCCAGATTGATCGATCGCAAAAATATCGGCACCGATGAGACCATTAGCCCGCAGTTATCCATTTTAGACGACATTGTGACGCAGAATGAGGATATGATCAGACTGAAACGCATCGTACAGGAGGTCGCAAAGAATGATTCACCGACCATGATCTATGGGGAAACAGGTACCGGCAAAGAACTGGTCGCCGAGGCTTTGCATATGCTCTCAAACCGCAAGGATAAACCCTTTATTTCTCAAAACTGCGCTGCAATTCCCCCCAATTTACTGGAAAGTCTCTTTTTTGGAACGGAGAAGGGGGGATTTACTGGTGCCGAGTCAAAAAAAGGTCTCTTCGAATTAGCTGACGGCGGTACTCTGTTTTTGGATGAAGTCAACTCTATGGACATTTCCATGCAGGCGAAGCTGCTGAAAGTATTGGAAGAACAGAAGGTGAGACGGGTCGGTGGGAAAGAGGAAATCAGATTCAATGTCAGAATTGTGTCAGCTTCTAACGAAAATCCCGAAATGTTGGCAAAGCAGGGAAAGCTGCGCTCTGATTTTTATTATCGCATCAGCGTAGTACGGCTGATGCTGCCGCCTCTTCGGGAAAGGCCGGAGGACATTTTACTGCTCACAGAGCATTTCATCAAAGTGTACAACCAAAAAATGAATAAACACATCAAAGGTCTGACACAGATGACGCTGCATCTTTTCACAGAGTGGAAATGGCCGGGAAATATCAGAGAACTGAAGAATACCATCGAGAGTGCTTTTAATATGGAGGACGGTGATTTTATCACGTTGGATTCTGTCCAGGACTTGCTCCAAAAAATTGAGGAAGATGGGGCAGTATCAAGGACTGTGCAGAACACAGTTACATTGAACTCGACGCAACCCGATGATATCATTTTCTCGCCAGAAGCCATAAAAGAAATGTTGGCGTCAAGAGGGGTTGACTTAAAGAAGATGATGGAAAGCTACGAGACTTTTATTTTGTCAGAAGCCCTGAGACAGGATCGGAAGCTGGCAAAAGTAGCAGAGAGATTATCCATTTCTCCCCAAAAGCTGCAATATCGAATGGAAAAGTTAAATTTAAAATAGAGTAGAGGAGAACTTATGACAGAGACGACGAGAACAATTATCGACAGGATTATAGAACTCAGACAGAGTGACTGTGCAGAATCCGCTGCCGCAAAGGCGCCTTCATTGGAAGAATTTGCACTTTTGCTCAGCGGAATCTCTTCCTGCAGGAAGACGCCAGGTATCGACATCCATATGGGCTACGAGCACTTGTATCAGTGTAACGAAGAAAAGGCAGGGCTTGTGAGAGAGCATCTGAACAGAATTTATCATATTACAGACAGGGATACGCTGATTGACGTCTGCAATGATCTCTATAGCACTGACAGTGATCTGTCAGACTTTCGTTCTTTTTGGAAGGAAAGCCCTGCCTTTGACATCGGTGAGCTGGAGCCGGAATCGAGAACTTTTTTTGAATCTTGCATGGAGTATGCCAAGAACTTCGACCAGTTGGCAGGGGAGGGCGGTTTCTACGCCTGGGACTGTAACGAGATTATCGGTCTTTTGCGGGTAGGATATGCGGCAGGATTGATCACAAAGGAGGATTTTTGGAGCTTTGCCGGGCCGATGGCGAAAAATGCAGCCCAGCTTTACAAATCGTGGAAAGAGTATGCCGCAGGATGTCTCTGCGGATGTGCCTATTTTATGTTCAGGGAACAGGGATGCAATGAGGACGTGATGAATTTCTTCGATATCAATTGGAATCTGATCGATCATCTTCTTGGAGCAGAGGGAGCCTGGCAGAGAAATGCCTGGTACGAAATCCCGGAAAAGGTGTTTCTGATCAAAGCAGAGGAGATGAAGATTATTCTGGATTCCTGGGATGGTCCGGAAGGCTGTCTAGCCACGGACCGCATTTTGGTAGATGGCGAAAAAGTAGGGTACATGTACAGGGAAGAGCCTGACAGCGACCACGATTGGGACAGCGGCTGGAGATTCACTGCCGGTGATGAGAGTCCGGAATACATGGATGATCCCGAGCATTCTGGTATCTATGCCTTGAACACCGTGTGCAACTACGATCCGGAAATTACAGAACTGCTGAACGCGCCGTATGGTACAGCATACATCAGGATTGACGGACATTTGGTTCTGGACAAAGAGTAGATGTGGCAGATGGGTTTACGATAAAAAAGTTATGTAAATATATAAAGAAGGGAGGGATTATGCCTCCCTTTTATGCTTCTGTGAAGATGATCGTGCAGGCGAACGCGATAGCAACGATGACTAGGACAATTAAACTGATACTGATGTTTTTCTTGTATCGATCCATTTCGTTCATCTGTTCTTTCGTCATACTGGATGGATATTTCCGCCTGCCAATCAAGTAGAGGAGAATCCCTTCGCCGTTCTGCCCGCCTGATACAAAAATTCCCCAGAGCTTAGGATGCTTGAGACCACGGCTTCTGGCATCCAGCTCCGTCATCTTGTAAATATGGTACACCATATTGATTGCAATGAGAAACATAGAGATAAATAATAGAATTTCATACCATTTCATAATTACTGCCTCCTAAAATTTTTTGATTATCTGGTAGAAAAGGGCAGCCGTACTCGTGATGATCACGCTGAAACTGCCTGCAATGATATATTTATTCTCCGGCAAGACAACATTGATTACAACAAACAGCGCCATCAGCAGGATATTGACGATGATTGCCAATATCAACTTCCGGTTACTTTTTACGATATTTGTCGTCTCATCCAGGTGTTTGATCATCTTAGCATCTCCTTTTAGCAATTCATCCAAACTGATCTGATAAAACTCGCTGAGATTGATTACGCTGATGATATCCGGGTAGCATTTTTCATTTTCCCAATTAGAGATGCTCTGCCTGGTAACTTGCAGCTGCTCCGCTACTTCTTCTTGTGTATATCCTGCCTGGATACGTGCGTTTTTTAATTTTTTTCCGATTTCCATAGTCTGCTCCTTCTCTAATATCTTGTCATATTTCAGTAGTTTTGTCTATCAAATATCTTTTACATCGGCGAATATACAGTCTTTTTTGCATTTTCTATTGTGAGGCAGGGCTAATTGATATAAAATGATTGAAAAAGGAGGCTGTCATGAAAAAGGAAATCAAGATTTATAATATTATTTTACCGATGTATTTATTATGGTTAGTACCAGTCGTCTGGCTGATTGCGCTTCCTGCAAACTTTTTTATCGATCTGGCTGTCATCGTATTGACTATGAAAAGGCTGAAAGTGCCGGATCTTCGTATCAATGCAAAATGTTCAATTCTGAAGGTATGGGTTTTTGGATTCTTGTCAGATTTTGTCGGGGCAGGGTGTATGCTGCTTTTTCAGATATTTGACAGCTACGAAAGTGTGTTTGCCTTTGCGGGAACAGCCTTGGCAGTATGCATTTCCGCATTATGCATATATAAACTAAATTCGCATTTTTCTTTTGGCAAGACCAGCCTAAACAAAGAACAGGTGAGAAAAATTTCTATCGCGTTAGCAGTATTTACTGCACCGTATTTTTACTTCGTACCGATAGATTGGTTGTATTATTAAGCGGATAGGGAGTAGTGCCCACACCTGCCACAACGGTATACACAAGCAGTAAGTCTGAAAAGATTTACTGCTTTTTTTTACGACAGACGTGAATAATACCGCTCGATAATATCCTGCAATGTAATAGATTTCATTTTTTCATTCACCATATCCTGAATTTCATGATAGAAGTCGCCAATGGCAAACTGAATGTTGATACCGATTCCGCACTCTGGATTTGTATCTGTATCCAAATGAAGCAGCGGCTTATCTCCCTCTACGGCTCGGTATATCTCATACATACTGATTTCATCTGTCGATTTCGCCAAAGCTGCATTTGCACGTCCTTGTGTATTGACCACAATGCCGGCATTTTTTAAGGTTGCCATAAGCTGTCTGACATAAGCCGGGTTTGTCTTGATACTCTGGGCAATCTTTGTGCTGGAGAGTTGTTCATCATCTCCGAGAGCAATAAATATAAGAATATGAATAGTGTCGCTGAGTTTCGTAGAATATTTCATAAGTCACCTCAAAAACTTCTTGCAATTTATAAATTTACATGTTAAAATAACTTCGACTTGTAAATTTAATTTTAACAAGAGCGAGGGCGAAAGTCAAGATAAATATCAGACAACGTAAGGAAAGGAATCAGGTAATGAGCGTATATCAGGAAATACATCAAAGAATCAAAGAAGCAGACGGTGTGCTAATTGGAGTCAGCAATGGATTGTCCATAGCAGAAGGTTATCATCTATTTGCGGACGATGAATGGTTTCGGGAGAACATGGGAGATTTCAGAAAGAAATATGGAATCCGGTGTATTTTGCAGGGCATGACCATTCCTTTTTCATCAGAGGGGGAAAGGTGGGCCTATTACAGCAGGATTATCAAAGCAAAAAGCTTGCAGGACGAGCCGACACAGCTGATGAAAGACATGTATGAGCTTGTAAAGGGGAAAGACTATTTTGTTATCACATCTAATGCAGAGGATCATTTTGTTCCGGCTGGATTTGCAGAAGAACGAGTGTTTGAAATGGAAGGAAAGCTGACTGAGATGCGTTGTGCCAGCGGCTGCTGTGCAGAACTTTATTCGGATCAAGAAGTGGTGCTTCAGATGGCAGATGCAGAAGTAGATGGAAGCGTGCCAAGTGGCCTTTGCCCCAAGTGCCCAAGGTGTGGGGGAAGCATGATCGTAAATTATGGAGAGGCTTCTTCTTTTCGGGGAGAGAAAAGCTGGCAGGAAAAAGCAGACAGGTATCAGAAGTTTATAGATCGGATGCACGGCAAAAAGCTGGTGATTTTAGAATTTGGCGTTGGCTGGCGAAACCAGATGATTAAAGCGCCGTTCATGCGTCTTACTGCTGCGGAGCCTTTTGCAAATTATATTACGTTTAATAAGGGAGAGATTTATATTCCAAACGAAATTCAGGAAAAATCCATTGGCGTGGATCAGGATATTGCGTCAGCTTTAAGAGAAATTGTCTGTGTAAGATAAAGGAAGGATGGGAAAACATGACTTTTTATGAAAATTTAGTAACGGAAACACAAATGAGAGGAATGATGGCACGAGGATATTTTTCTGGTGGACAGTCTGCATACTCCATGACCAAAAAAAATCCACTCCCTTATGAGGAGCAGTTGGCGCTTTACCTGCAAAAACTGGATGAAGCTGATTGCGTAATTGTGGGAGGCGCTTCCGGACTTTCTGCTGCAGGTGGAGGCGATTTTTATTATGAAGATAATGCCTCATTTCGTAAATACTTTGGCAAGTATGCTCAGAAATACGGTTTCAAAGGTGCTTTTGACGGTATGATTAGTAATCGTTTTCCTACCAGAGAGGAGCATTGGGGTTACGTAGCAACGTTTTTACATACTACGCAGACAGCGCCAGTAAGAGAGCCTTACCTTGATTTGAATATACTTTTAAGGGGTAAAGACTTCCATATATTGACTACCAATCAAGATACCCAGTTTGTCAAGCTGTATCCGGAGGATTTGGTAAGCGAAATTCAAGGAGATAATCGTTTTTTCCAATGCTCCAGGCAGTGTACCGACGATATATGGGATGCGGTGGAACCGGTTCGCCAGATGATAGAGGCGATGGGGGATGATACCAGTGTGCCGACAGAATTGATTCCACATTGCCCACATTGTGGAGCCGAGGCTTTTCCTTGGGTACGTGGCTACGGCAACTTTTTACAGGGAAAGCAATACGAAGAACAGTATCGGAAAATTTCCGACTATCTGGAAAGCCATAAAAACAAAAAAATCCTATTTCTCGAGTTTGGCGTGGGAAGAATGACGCCGATGTTTATTCAGGAACCATTTTGGCAGCTGACATCGGGATTAAAGGACGCTTACTATATTTCTGTCAATGATAAATATGCACTGCTTCCAGAGTTTATCGAGGATAAGGGAATGGTGATTCTAGGCGATATAGGAACGATACTAGAAGATTTACGGAAAGCGAAAAAAAGAGAAAGTATTAATTAACATTAAACTGCACCTTATATTTTGGGGTGCAGTTCTGTAATAAAAGTCATTATTTTCGATATTGTTTTTGATATGCGGTAGGCAATGTCTCAAAGACATCTCGAAATGCCGACGTAAACTTGCTTTGGCTTTTGTAACCCACAGCAGCTGCAATCTCAGAAATAGCTTTATCTTCATGTAACAACATATTTGCTGCTTGCTTCATACGGTATTCTTTCATGTAGGAAGCGATAGGCATCCCATATACTGCCTTAAAAACAGATTTCAAAGAGGTGGTATTCATCAGGAACTTCTTTGACAATTCCTCAATGGTATAGTGGCGTTTCAAATCTGACGTCATCTGTTTATGCATTTCCTTAATGAGTTCTACCTGGCTGGAAACATACTGATTTAGCTTTTTTATACTTTCTAAGTCCAACATATCTAAAAACAGCAGCAATTCTTGAACCTTTAATTTGAAATAAGGCAGATACATTCTCTCCGGCAAATTATATAATTCTGAAAAAATATGTTCAATTTTCTCACTGGCTGGCATAGCAGTGCTTCCTTGACCATTACAAAATTTTGCATAAAGTTTACTTCCGTCAATGCCGGCCTCAGAAAGAATATCCGGTGGTGCAGCAGTCAGAATGTCTAAATCAATGAGAACGGCTACGCCTTGATAATAGCCTAGCGGCAGGTTCATTGTTGATTCTGCACAGGAGTGGAGTGTGTGGAGCGATAAGTCTCCGGGGCATAAATAGATACTGGTGTGATCCTGCATTTCCCAGCCGATTCTTCCGTCGCGGCAATGATTAATCTGCATGGCAGAGTGAACCGGTTCATGCTGAAAATCAAAACGGCTTGCGTAGTAATAATTAAAAGAAAGCTCTATACCCGGAAATACGGAATAGGTTTCTACCAATCCTTTCCCATCGGAGCAATAGTGAAAATCCTTATTGTAGATAAGATTTTCATGTGCATCATTATGTCGATTTATGATGATTTTTCCATTTGGAACATCCTTTAAAGCATCTTTTATTTTTTTATAATATTTCTGTGTCATTTGTTACCTCCGTTTGCTGACCCGTCAGAGAGGATATAGCAATCAATTTTTCGAGACAGTTACGCAGGGTGTGAACCTCTACGGTATCAGCAGCTTTATAATAGACTTCTTTTCCACTTCTATGGCTGATAATCAGGCCATGGCTTTTTAACTGTCTTAGATGATGGGAGACAGCGGGACTGCTCATATCTACAAGAGAGGACAGATTGATTACGCACTCTTCGTAATGGCATAAAATCCAGAAAATACGCAATCTGCTTTCATCGCTGAGTAGTCCATATAGTTCTGCGGCTGTTTGAAAATCGTGTGGAGTTGGAAGAAGAGAAAACAGCTCATCGGCTGGTTCTCCATGATTATGCGGCAATGTAATTTGCACCATGTTATCTACCTCTTATTTTTATTATAGTAATATCTGCAGTTTTAGTATAACGCATAAAAATAAAATTGTACAATCCGAACGGAAAATATTTTGCACCAAATGGAAATTTACTTTTTGGAATAAATCCTATCCTTTTGCTCCAAACGGAATGGCCTTTCTCCCAAACGGAACGAACACGGGGACCTCTGTTGACGGAGCAGAAAATGAAGGTATAATAGAACCAAGATGATTAAACGAGTATTTAATCATTCATAAAAAATAAATAAAAGGAGATATTAAGTTATGAAAAAAACGTATAAAATTGAGGTAGACTGTGCGAACTGTGCAAATCTGAAGGAGGATGCAGCTCGTAAAACAGAAGGGGTTTCAACAGCAACTGTAAACTTTATGACACAGAAGATGATTGTAGAGTTTGAGGAAGGAAAAGAGGCGGGAACCGTTATGCAGAACGTATTAAAGGCGTGCAAAAAGGTAGAGCCTGACTGTGAGATTTTACTCTAAACCTCAACCGGCGGGGTAGGGGAAAAGCGCCCTTGAAATGAGTCAAAGCAGTTTCGAGGGCGTATCTTTACAACTAATATTAAACAAGTAAGCAATCTTTGAAAGGAGATAATCATGCAGGATCTTATTTTTGACATATTATTTATGGCTGTCATTATCATGGCAATTATTTTTCTCATTATCGGAAATAAAAAGAATTCCGGAATGACAAAAAAGCAGAAAACCATGTTGGTGCGGATATTGGCAACTACGGTAATACTGCTGGTATTACAATCTTTATCGGCAGACATATTTAATCGGCTGGATGAATTTTTGTTCCCGTCAGCAGGACGATGGATACGTCTGGCATGTTATTTGATTGATTATGCGATCATCGGGTATGACATTTTACTTAAGGCATTGAAAGGAATTAAAAATGGCCAGGTATTTGATGAAAACTTTTTGATGGCAGTAGCCACGGTTGGCGCGCTGGCTTTGGCTGTTTATGAAAATGGCGAATATCTGGAAGCGATTGCAGTTATGCTTTTCTATCAGGTAGGAGAATGGTTTCAGCGGTACGCAGTTGGAAAAAGCCGCCGCAATATCAGTGATCTGATGGATATACGTCCCGATTATGCAAATGTAGAAAGAAATAACAAACTGGAACAGATTGATCCGGACGAGGTCGGAATCGGCAGCGTGATCGTAGTACAGCCGGGAGAGAAAGTTCCAATTGATGGCGTAATCGTAGAGGGTACATCCAGTCTGAATACCAGCGCTTTGACGGGAGAGAGTCTTCCTAGAGAGGCTGAGGTTGGCGATGAAATCATAAGTGGCTGTATCAATATGACAGGGGTACTGAGAATTCAAACCACGAAAGAATTTGGTGAATCCACTGTATCAAAAATCTTAGATCTTGTAGAAAATGCAAGTTCAAGAAAATCAAAATCCGAGGATTTTATTTCCAGATTTGCAAGGATCTACACGCCTGCTGTATGTTATGCTGCATTGGCGCTGGCGCTTTTGCCTCCGATTGTACGGATGCTCTTCATGGATTTATCTGCCGATTGGGGTAGGTGGATTTACAGAGCATTGACGTTTCTGGTAATCAGTTGTCCTTGTGCGTTAGTAATCAGTATTCCTCTCAGTTTCTTTGCGGGAATCGGTGGAGCCAGTAAAGCGGGCGTGTTAGTGAAAGGTTCCAACTATTTGGAAATCTTATCACAGACAAAATATGTAGTATTTGATAAGACGGGAACTTTGACACAGGGTGTATTTGAAGTAAATGGAATCCATCATAACGAGATAGAAAAAGAAAAGCTGATTGAATATGCGGCATTAGCGGAGAGCGCTTCATCCCATCCGATCAGCAAGAGCCTGCAACGGGCATATGGAATAGAAATTGACCGTTCCCGTGTAACAGATATTAAAGAAATAAGCGGAAATGGGGTTATTGCAAAAGTTGATGGTATAGAAGTGGCAGCAGGAAACGATAAACTCATGAAGCACATTCATGTAAAGCCAATTGAGTGTCATCAAGTGGGTACGATCATCCATCTGGCTATTAGTGGCAAGTATGCCGGTCATATCGTAATATCCGATATTGTGAAACCGCACTCGAAAGATGCGATAGCAGCACTTAAGCAGGCAGGCATAGCAAAAACTGTTATGCTGACAGGAGATGCAAAGAAAGTGGCAGATGAAGTTGCTGCGTCATTGGGAATCGATGATGTGTATAGTGAACTCCTTCCAGCAGATAAGGTCTCGAAGGTTGAGGAACTTTTGAATATAAAAGATTCCAAAGCAAAACTGGCTTTTGTTGGAGACGGTATCAACGATGCACCAGTATTATCCAGAGCGGACATTGGTATCGCTATGGGTGCAATGGGTTCCGATGCAGCGATTGAAGCAGCAGATATAGTTCTTATGGATGACAACCCGCTGAAAATTGCAAGCGCAATTAAGATTTCCAAAAAATGCTTGAAGATCGTATACCAGAATATTACGTTGGCAATCGGTGTGAAATTGGTATGCCTGGTGCTTGGAGCAGTAGGCATCGCCAATATGTGGCTGGCTATTTTCGCAGATGTAGGTGTGATGATTTTGGCGGTGTTAAACGCCATAAGGGCATTGCTTGTAAAGAAACTGTAATTGTGAAGGAGAATGATTTTGTGCGAAAAAACTAAAATAAATGATTACGAAATTCCAGGAGAGGCAGAATTGAATCGTCTGACTGATTTTTTTAAAGTCTTGGGCGATCCTACACGGGTAAAGATTTTGTTTCGCATTTTTCAATCAGAAATTAATGTAGGAGATCTGGCAGAAACAATGCAAATAACAGAATCTGCAGTTTCACATCAGTTGCATGTACTGAAAATAAGCGGCTTGGTAAAAAAGCGTCGGGAAGGGAAAACCATATTTTATACCATTGCAGATGCACATGTACGTTCTGTCATTGCCCAAGGACTGGAACATATCGAAGAACAGTAGGCAATATAAAGATAAAGAGGGGTGAGCTGTCTGTGTATCAGGCAGCTTATTCCCGTAATTAACATAGTGCTTAATAACTATTCCTAAAATCTACAATGATTTTCGGAATAATTTGTTACAAAATTGAATAGAACTACATTAATTCTGATTTTGGAAAAATTATTTCGAAAATCGGGGTTTTAGGACATAATTGATAAACATGGTGACAAATAGTTATCGTGTTTTTTTATTGCTGAAAAGGAGAAAAGAAAATGAAGTATTATGTAATTCGTTTAGACTCGGGGTTTGTTCAAGATGGTATTGAGTTTAAACCTCGTATTACATTAATTGCAGGGTTCTGTTATGAAATTGATGCGTTACATTACATGAAGTCATGTTGTTTCGATACTGCTGTTGGTACTTATAGGATTGTTTCTCCCGATGAACTTGAAAGGATGGAATTGAAATGAATGTAAAAGTAATCAGTGTGCAGAAAGTTGTAACAAAAGAAGGTACTGTTATGTACCGTGTCTTTGCAGCATTATCAGATGGTTCTGTTGGAAACTTCTGGTCAACCAAAGAATTCAAAACGGGTGATACCGTTTCTTTGACCGTTGCAATTAATAAGGAGTGTAAATTCATCGTGCGACCAGTGCTCAATAGATAACGCATGGACGCAGACGGTTTACCGTGCGTCCAGCGTTCGTGGCTATACTTGATATTAGCCACAAATAACAGTCATTTTTGTAAAAAATGACTTTATACCGTTATAATCAGCGTACCAAGATTTATCCTGATGGGCAGACCAAGACAATTACGTTTAATCGTCCTGTGTTTAATCCTCATAAATTACCAGTTGTCTCACACAAGAGGACATACAAGAAGGAGAAGAATGAAACCCGGTCTGACAGTATTAAAAGGGGTATTGATAAAATCTATGATATTGCGATGATAAACGACTTTGATTACTTCATCACTTTTACATTGGATAAGAACAAAGTTGATAGATATGATTATAATGAGATTTGTAAGAAGTTAAAGAACTGGTTAAATAATGGTACAAAGAGAATGAATCTGAAATACTTGATTGTCCCCGAACTTCATAAAGATGGTGCTGTTCATTTCCACGGTCTTGTCAGCGGTGATTTCACCATGATTGACAGTGGGAAGGTTACCAGTAACGGACAGCCGATATATAATCTCAAGAACTGGCATTATGGATTTACAACATGTATCCCTCTTTATGGTGAGAGGGTGGCGGTCGCACGTTATATTTGTAAATACATAACGAAGGACACCAAGCGTATTTTAGGCAATCTCTATTACAGTGGGGGAGGTGTGAAACGTGAACCCGATTCAAGTTTTTCTTATACTCCTTACTTCCGTGCTTTTGGTAATGAGTTTCTTGTGGGCTGTACTGGCTTGCGGGTCAAATACTATGAATCTTATGGAACCAATGGAAATGAAGGAGAGGAATGATTATGGAAGATAGAAGGATAAAAGTAATCACTTATATTGATGTGGATATGCTGTTGATACTGGACAAGATATGCAGGCTCGCTGGCATATTGCGTGATGATTTCATTAATGCATCTTTAAGAGGTTCAATTAACGATTTGAGGGGTGGTTCTGATGAAGACAGAAAATAGTGCCGATGTGTTGGATATGCTGATTAACATCAATGACAATCTGAACGTTCTGAACTGTATGTTCTATATCGTTATCGTGGTCGGCGGTGTATACCTGTTTTGGAAGATGGCATATAAGCTGTTGATGCGGTTCAGTTAGGCGGTGAATCAATGGATAGAAATACGAAGATACTGGCGTTTATAGATGCGCTTTTGATAGTCCTATTCGCAGGAGCGTTGATATTGCTCATGTGTTCAGGGGAATAGATAACTGAAAAGAAAGGGGTATTTTATGGGAGAAGATGGAAACCTTGCATTTCTGACTAGTGGAATGCTGAAACCGATTACCGATGCTCTGAGTGATAACCTTGAGGTCTTGTTACCTGTTGGTATCGTCATTATGGGTATCCTGGTAGGCGTGTCGTTAATTCCTCGGATAGTCTACAAGTTCCTGTAATGGTAGACTGGTATAAGACTGATAAGAAAGGGGTGTACATATGTTGACAAGTGCAATGCTTACGCCGATTACTACGGCGGTCAGTGATAACCTTGGCGTGTTACTGCCTGTAGGCATTACCATCATGGGTATCATGATTGGCGTCAGCTTGATTCCAAGAATTGTCTATAAATTCCTGTAATCGGCTGTATGGGGTTGGCTTCGTGGCTAACCCCTTTGTTATTGAAAGGGGTGTTTTTATGGTTTTGGAAACCTACAACTTTGTGACGAATCACAGGTTCCTGCGAGTCATGGTGCTGGTATTGATGGTGTTCAGCTTGATTTTCTGTGGTTTTATGGTTGAGTATTCACATGCTATTGCTTTTGCTATTCCTGCGATTGCTGTATGTGCAACATTATTAGTTGCATGTGGTGTAATTTCTTCTACGGATTCAGATTTAGAAGCAGTTGCGACAGCTTTTCATAATTCACTTAATTCTCAAGCTTCACAGGAAGTTCTTGCTATAGCTTCCGAATATGAAAAGGCATCAACTGGTAGCTTTACTTTTAAGGCTACAAAGGCGATTGTTTCTGCTTTGTCTTCATGGCTTATTGATAACTACGTAGTTGATTCAGGACTTAATATAGGGGGTGTGGTTAATCTTGATGGTTATGACTGGTCTTGGTGTAATTATGTTGGTCAGTATGAATGGGTTGATTATGCAAATATTCATGAATCTGTAAAGTTGGCTTGGTGTCAGTCGGGACCTACTATTCTACCATTTTCTTTTTATGCAGCCGAAAAGGGGGCTTCTGGTGGAGTAATAAATATGACTGCTGATGGTTCTGGTTATCGGTTGGATGCTGTTTATACATCTGGCTTGATAAAAGGTTTTTTCATATTTTATGATATCACTGATGATGTATATCGGTTAGTCTTGCATTACATTTATGAAAATGAGGATTTTATTGGAACAATTCGATTAACTGGTGCAACGTCTTCAACAACTGTTTTCCCTTCTACGACTGCTCAGACTGATACCACATATTTTCCGAAAGAGGTAGTTGACTCTGCAGGTGGTACAACGACATTTCCATCGAACACGGCAAGTAAACCTTTGACTACGGAAACTCCGTTAACCATTCCTCAGGAAGGCGTGAATAGTTCTACGATACCTTCTGATGTCCGCACTGATGCATGGACGACAGAAGGAGAGGGGACAATCATAGGTTGGCTTGAAAAGGTATGGGACGGCGTGTGTGCAATTCCCGAAGCGATAGCAGGGGTTGGGACTGCCGTGATAGATTTCGTCACGGATTTGGTCGTTCCATCTGATACGGTTTGGGACGATTTTATGACCGATGTAGTGGACATCGTTTCCCCGCCGAATACGGTCAATTTTAACAAATATGTTAGCAGTATCGCTATTCCCGATGTTACGGGTACTTATGAGGGTACAAGGTACACCTTTGTTGATAACAGCAATTTGAGGGATAACGTTACTACGTGGCGTAAGTATATTGGGGCGTTTTTAGCTGTCCTGCTGATGATTTACAACTATAACATGTTTATGAAGCTGATGGGGCTTGGCACTTTGACATTGACAGAGAGCGGACGTGTCCCCGATGTTCCTGGTATCAACAATCTGAGTGGCAATGTTGCGCTTCCTGCGCCAAAGGGAAAGAGGTGATTGTATGATTTGGACATTCCTGTTAAAAATTATCTTAATTCCTGTACGGCTCATTTTCGGCTTGATTGGGCTTCTTCCTAATGTTGCCGTGACAGTGGGGGAGTATGCCGTCAAAGCCATCGGCTGGGGCTGTTATATGTGCGGTACGCCTGTGATATCTGCCCTCTTTGTCAGCATTGCAGGTTGGTGCACGGTCTTTGCTGTGATAGCCGTATTCAAGTTCATTAAACAATATATTCCGCTAGCCTAGCGCCAAAGGTGGTTACTGCTGGCGCGAGCGCGAGCACTTACAGGTGCGAGCGCTTGCGTCCAGTAGGCGGAGACCTAGCGGAGCAATGGCGCTAGCCGTTTCGTTGGCATGATTCCAGCGTTGCCATCGTATGAGAAGAAGGAGGTAGAAGTATTATGAGGTTTTTAAGTCAGCCGTTTTGGCTGCGTCTGCTGTTGGGGTTGCGGTATCTGTTCCGCTGGCTGTTCAGAAAGGACAGGGGGGATGAACAATTGCACCTTTACGGTATCTATGGATTCCTGGGATTGCCGGGCAAGGGCAAGACCATGGCTATGACCTACGTTTTGAACGAGTATCGGAAAAAGTATGGTGACGATATCTTGATATGTTCCAACTACTATTTTGACAAGCAGGATTTTGTGTTCACTGACTGGAGACAGTTGTTAGTTCAGTATGACAAGCCGTTGATTGTGGCATGGGACGAGGTACAGAATGAGTTTAACAGCCGTAACTTTAAGAACTTCCCTACACAGCTTCTTACGTTGCTGACACAGAATAGGAAGGGTCATGGCGTGCAGATACTCTATACTGCTCAGCGTTTTGACCGTGTTGACAAAGTATTCCGTGAACTGACGAACTATTTCTTTGACTGCAAGACGCTTTGCAAACGTCTGACAGTGTGTAAGGGCTATAATGATGAAAATTATCTGATGTTACATAACGAGGTGGATATCAACCGCAAGATGAAGATACACCCAAGCTTTAAGATTAAGTTCATACAGACCGATGAAATACGTGAAATGTATGATTCTTATAAAATGCTTGATTCTGCTAAAGCCAAAGAATATTTAGATAGGGAAGAGCAGGCATTGATTAACCAGTAAGACGTGGAAGAACACATCATTTACCTTCCATGGATTCGCACTGTTACATAAGACGTAATCGTATGGAATATGATTGAAGGTAAATGATGTGTTGCGAATCCTCTCAAATTGCCTGTCAATTTGAGACTGTTCCGTATATAGATAAAATCCCCATCAAGGGGATTTTTCCTTCTAATATTTAAGTAAGTATATAATCAAGGGTATGCATTTATATAGAGTATACCCAATTAACATTATTGCTAGATAGTTTAGAATGTTTCTCCATATCATTCTTCTTTTGCCTTTGGGTGTGAATTCAGCCTGTTTCTTCTGTCTGACAATCTGATAGGTTACGGTTTCTTCGTATTTGTCTTTCCATTCCTGTTCATGGTCGATAGTCTTGTTAGATATCGTTTGGCTAGGGGTGTCAGCTTCGTATTCTTTTAAATGATTCTCAAACTCTGGCTTAGGGCGTTTCATTTCTTTCTTCCAGTTTTTTCTTAATTCCTTGTACTGATTTTTGTCACTGGGTTCATAGTATTTCATCGCACACATTTCTTTTCTCCTTGTACCGCATATGAGATACTAAGATTATAATATATTTTCCGACAATTTGCAATTATCGCTTGACAAAAGAGAGGGTATGGATTATAGTAAGTATAGTGTTTATCAACTATTCCTAAAATCATAATTTTGGGAATAGTTATTAAACTACTACGGATATCATACACCAAATTCCTCAATAAATAAAACCCCGCAATCCATTCATAGTGACATGCTGCGGGGTTTTATTCGTATAGGAAAAATTATTTGTGTGTGGGCTATTTTATTTGTAAACAGAAATCTATATGACTCTTTGCTTCCATCTCTAATTCTCTAGAAAATCACAGAGTTACAAGCTCCTGATATGTTCTTTATAGACATTTGCTCCATCGCAGCCAGCGAAACGGTTCAGGAGCTTTGCTCTGATTCTATTTCAGAAATCTTTGAAATGATGAGGCTCTATTTTGCGTTTTAAGCGATTTTTTGTAAGTGATTGATATTCTCGTACCTCAGCTTTTACGGATAAAAAAGCTGGGGATGCCCATTTTAAAAATTTCCCTTTTGCAGATTAAGAATATACTGGTACGATGATATTCTGACCGGCTTCTAACTGATCAGCTGAAATCTCGTTAAGGTCACAAATCTCATAGACAACTTGGCGAAGATCCATGTTGTCTGGACCATATTCTGACGCAATATCCCAAAGCGTATCGCCAGATTCTACCTTGACCATGTTGTATGCTGCCATAGAAGAACTGTTAGCTGTGTTGATACCAGTCAATGTACCAATTATAGTAAAGATGCAAAGAATTGCAATAACCAAAAATGTTGTAAATCTAAACTTGGATGTAATTCTATATTTCTTATTCATTCTCTCACCTTCTTAAACATTTGTTCGTTTTCTATATAATAACAGAATAAATGTTCTTTGTCAATGGGAAAATAAACAAATGTTCGCGAAAGGGCGATGAACGCAAAAAAGAACGCATATCAGAATCTGCGGTTCCCATGCGTCCTTTTCTACTTTTCTTCATCTTGTTTAACCAGCGATGGTTCCGTTTGGCACTGGCTTTTCGGGCTGTGCGAGAACAGGAGTAATCCCGCTTTCGTATCCGATGTCAAAGAGCATCCCTTCTGACATCTCCCCCGCCATCTTTCTCGGCGCAAGGTTTACGACAAAGAGCGCTTGTTGCTCTTCTATTTCCTTTGGATTATCGCGTTCCCCTTTCATGCCGACCAGAATCTGTCTTTTAAAATCTCCAAAATCGACAATCAGTTTTACCAACTTATTGGATTTAGGCACATCTTCTACAATCTCGATGGTTCCTACCCTGATATCGATTTTCTCTAAGTCGTCTGTGGTGATGGTTGGCTTAATGGCTTTCATTTTATACTTTCCTTTCACTTACTTTTCTTCTAAAATAAAGATCTCTTCAACGGGTGTTTCAAGGAGTTTTGCAAGCTTCATCGCCAGCTCCAGCGTAGGATTGTATTTGTCGTTTTCGATGGCGACGATGGTCTGTCTGCTGACGCCAAGGACCTTAGCCAGATCCTCCTGGCGCATCTTCGCTGCTTTGCGAAGGGTTTTGATGTTGTTCTTCATATACCGCTCAAAATCCAGGCTCCGATCAGCAGAACGACGACGACGATACTAAATGCCAGGGATAAGCAGGTTAGAATTTTATGAGCCATGGAAGTCTCCTTATATTCTTCGTCGCCTCTGACCATCTTGTGCTGCATGTACATATTGGAGATGTTTTGAACCAGAAATCCGCCGAATAAGAGCAGGAGAACCAAGATATCCTGTTTACCGTGCAGCGTGTTATAAACCATCAGACATGCTAAACTGGCTACCAGGAACAAGTACCCGTACTGTGCGGAGCGCATCTGTATATTTCTCTCCATTTCATCCATCTTTCTCATACCATCTTCCTGTCCCTTTCACAAAAAGTTAAAAGTTCTTTACATTCTTATTATAAACGAGGCATAACAAAAAGTAAAGAACTTTTGACATTATATCAATCAACAATCTTCTCATAGAATTTATCCAGGTATTTGCTGATCCGCTTGCGGAAGATGATGCATACGGCAAAGGCGATGACGGCGAGAACGGCAATGATTCCCATGCCGATGTAATGCTGCTTCATGTATAGCGAGCCGATCAAAAGGCTTCCAGCCATCCCCGGCGTGCGCCCAATCAGGGATAAGATCAGAAACGCCTTGCACTTCATCTCTGAAACACCGGCGGCGTAGCTGACGATATCTTTTGGCAGTCCCGGTATCAGATAGATCAGAAATACGATGGTATAGGCTTTTTTGCTGTTGAGCCTGTCGATGAAGTAGGTCATCTTTTCTTCGCCAAAGAACAGGTGAATCGCATCTTTGCCAAGGAGCTTTGCCAGATAAAAGGAAATCAGCGTACCCAGGGTTGCACCGATGATGGAGTATAGCAATCCCAGCGGGAATCCATACAGATAGCCTGCTGCAAATTGGAATGCCTGGCCAGGGATGACGCTGATGATGATCTGCATGACCTGAACGCCGATGTAGATAAAGATACTCTGCGTCTTATACGTTTCTAAAAAAGCGAGAATATCGTCAAAGGATCGGAACTGGTTGAGAAAATCCCGCTGAAAAAAGTACACATAGAGCGGCACGCCGATGACGATCGCGGTGAGCACCGTCAACTTGAGTATGGACGTTACCACCTTCATCTTCTTTGCCCGCTTTAAGTTTTCCTTTACCTCGTCCTTTGTTCGATGTGCGCTTTCCTTGAACTCGTCGAATTCATCCTTCGCACGGTGTGCATTATCCTTGAATTTTTCTTTGTCCATTCTACACCTCTAATCCTGTAAAGCTAAAAGTTTTCCAACAATCCTTTTTTGTATAGCTGATTTACGGATTTCAAAACCCCGAATTTTGAATGCTCGTAAGTCAGTCCCCCCTGAAAGTAAACGTTATAAGGCGCTCTGATCGGTGCGTCTGCACTGAGCTCGATGGAAGACCCTTGAACAAAAGCGCCTGCCGCCATGACGACTTCGGATTCATATCCGGGCATCGCCCACGGCATCGGCGTCACATAGGCATCGATTGGCGCAGCAGCCTGGATGCCTTCACAGAACGCAACCACGGCATCCGCAGAGCCTAGGCTCACCGCCTGTATAATATCACTGCGCGGATCATCGATACCGGGACAGACTTGGTATCCCAGCATTTCGTAGACTTTGGCGCAGAGAATGGCGCCTTTGACCGCTCCGTTTACCACCTTTGGCGCCATAAAGATGCCCTGCAGCACGGATCTGGTCTGTCCGAAGGTCAGGCCGCATTCACCGCCGATGCCCGGACAGGTCATCCGATAAGATATTTTTTCAATCAGATTGCTGCGGCCGCAGACATAACCGCCAGTCAGCGCAAGGCCGCCGCCCGGATTTTTGATGAGCGAGCCTGCCATCACGTCGATGCCGACATTTGTCGGTTCTTTGATGTCCAAAAACTCCCCATAGCAGTTATCCGCCATACAGACTATATCCGGGTTCATCTGGTGCACAAAATCGGTCAATTCTTTTATCTGATTTACAGTAATAGATTTACGCCAACCATAGCCCGTAGCCCGCTGTACGGAGACCATCTTTGTCTTTTCGGAGATGGTCTTCCCCAATGTTTCCAGATCTATGGAGCCGTCAGGCAGTAATTCTACCTGTTTGTAGGTGATGCCGTAATCTTTGAGGGAGCCCATACCCTCCCCTCTGATGCCGATGACCTCTTCTAAGGTGTCGTATGGTCCGCCGCTGCAGTAAATCAGCTCATCACCAGGGCGCAGAACACCCATCAACGTGATGGCGAGGGCGTGGGTGCCGTTGACGATGGTCGGCCTGACGAGGGCGGCTTCGGTACCGAAGATCTCGGCGTAGACTTTTTCCACCGCTTCGCGTCCAGGATCATCGTAGCCGTAGCCGGTGTTCCAGGCAAAATGCATGTCAGCGATTCTGTGTTTTTGCAGAGCCGCGAGCACCTTATATTGGTTATAAGCCATAATATCATCCAGAGAGGAAAACTCTTTAGAAACCGCTAGCTCTGCTTCTTTGATGAGGGTGAGTACCTTCTCTTCTATTTCTAAATCTTTTATCAGTAGTTCATCTGTATAATTGTTCATATTTTCTCCATTAATGTATATTACAATATATGATTATAGCCTTTTTCGTGGATTTGTAAATAAGTGTGGCAAACCTTTAAGTAAAACTTAAGATTTTCGTTCAATTTGTGAAAGAATAATAGCAAAGAAGATCAATCCGCAGCCAGCATACTCCCTCGTCGATAACAGTTCGTGAAAGAAAATCATGCCTGCCAGCATGGTGAAGATCGTCTCGCTGCTGAGGGCCAGTGATGCCTTTGCCGGCTCCACGTATTTCTGCCCCAAAATCTGGAAGGTGTAACCCAGACCGCAGGAGCCGATGCCCGCATACAGAATCGGTATGGCCGTCGCCGCGATATCCTCCATGCGGATTTCTTCCATAAATACAGCTAAGACCAGGCAGATGATTCCCGTCACCAGAAACTGCAGGCTGGAAAATTTTACGGCATCGATTTTATTCACATAGAAGTCGATCACATAGATATGTGCCGCACAGCCGAAAGAAGCCAACAGCATCATGATATCGCCTTTGTTGATTTCATTCAGCCCTCCGCTCATGCACATCAGATAAAATCCGATTAGTGCAATCAAGACAGCCAGCCAGATTTTCTTCTCTACTTTCCGCCTGAGAAACAATCCCCCCAGGGGCACCAGTATGATATAGAGCGCGGTGATGAAACCTGCCTTTCCCACTGTGGTGTACTGGATGCCGGTCTGCTGTAATATGGTAAAAGAAAAGACCACCAGACCGCAGATGACGCTGCCTTTCAAGAGCACGGCAGGGTTGTGTTCTGCCTTCTTCTGCTCTGCCGTCTTGCGCCTGTCCAAAATCACGATCAACGGAATCATGGAGAGACTGCCCAGGGTGCAGCGAATGCCGGTAAAGGTCAGCGGTCCCAGATTCTCGGTGCCCGCTTTTTGTGCCACCAGCGCCAGTCCCCAGATCATGGCGGCTAATATGAGAAAGGCAAGTCCTTCGAGATTCTTTGTCTTCATTTTTCGGTCCTCTCTTTCTCCCACTCCATATCTTTGACCAGGTCGCGCTTTACATTCTGTTTGTGCTGGGCATAGAGCTGGGTGGTCGTCACCTGCTCGTGGTCCAAAAGAGCTGCTACGTCATAGATGGAGTTGCCGCGGCCAATGAGGCTGGTGGCGGCTGTGGCGCGCAGTTTGTGAGGACTGTAGCCCCCCTTCTTTGAGGTGTTCAGGGCGATTGCGGTATATTTTTTTACCAGTTCGCGGATCTGCCGATCGGTCATCCGTTTCCCCTGCAGGGATAGGAACAAAGCGTCCCGGTGTTCTTCCATCAAAGTATCTTCAGCAGGCCGTTCATTGGCGAGATAGTCCTCTACGGCAGCCGTTGACGATTCGTTGAGGGGCATGACAGACTCCTTCCCCCTCTTTCTGTAAATTTTAAATTCTCCCCGCGAGAAGTTGAAGGACGACACGTTGAGCTGCTGCAGTTCGGAAAGGCGCAGGCCATAGGTGAGAAAGAGCATCAAAATCGCCTTGTCCCGCTTCTTGGTCTTCTGCCAGTAGGCGTATTCGTGCTTGGTCAGGCCGCTGCCACTGGTCACGGCGTCCAGCATGATCATCACCTCGTCGTCCTGGAGGGCTTTGATCTCCTTTTCCCCCGCCTTAGGGACGCGGATGGGATCAAAACCGTCGGTGATGTTCTTAGATAGGAGCTGGTCGCGGTAGAGCTGCTTGAACATGACCGAAACCGAAGACTTTTTGCGGGCCAGGGTTTTGTTGTTGTTCTCGTAGACGTAGATGTTCTTGTCGGTCTCCACCTTGTATTTTCTGCAGTAGTCCAGGTAGATGTTGATATCCACCGCCTTGATCTCTTCAAATTCTTTTAAGGTGATCTCGCTTGTCTTCTGTGCGGCAGTCAGATCGGTCTCGGCAATCAGATAATTGCAGAAAAAGCGGATGTCGTGAAGGTAAGCCAGCCTGGTCATGGGCAGGACGTTTCCTTTGAGATAGATAAAAAAGCCTTTCAGGAACTTTGGCAGATCCCTTTCGATTTCCTCACATTCCTGAAAAATCTGTGCTTCTTTCTTCACGATGTTGTCCGGCTTATCGCTCTTGTTGTGTATTTTTACTTCTTTTCCAGCCATTGAAAGATCTCCTTCAGACAGTCTATATCGCTGTCATACTCTGAAATATTGAACCATTTCATGTCTTTGTATCGTTTGAACCATGTCAGCTGGCGCTTGGCATAATGTCTGGTGTTTTTCTTGACCAGATCTATGGCATCTTCCAGGGAATACTGGCCGTGATAGTAACCGATGATCTCCTTATAGCCGATGCCCTTCATGGAGATATCAGCTTCGGTCAGCCCCTTGGCGAGAAGGTCTCTCACCTCTTCCAAAAGCCCTCTTTCTATGAGGATATCCACACGCCTGTTGATGCGGTCATAGAGTTCCTCGCGGTCTCTCGTCAGACCGATCAAAATCACCTCGTAATCCTTTGTCGGTGTCAGATCTTTTGAAAAATCCTTGACCCTCTCCCCTTCTTCAGCAGCTTCCAAAGCGCGGACCACCTTTTTGATGTTGTTGGGGTGAATTCTTTTGGCGGCGGCAGGGTCCACAAGGGAAAGCTTTTGGTGGAGATAAGCAGGACCGAATTCATCGGCTTCCCGGTAAAGCTGGTCTCTGTAGGCGTCGTTTCTCGGCGGCGCGCTGAAATCCATGTCGTAGAGAAGCGCGTTAAGGTAGAGCCCGGTGCCCCCCGCGATGACAGGGGTCTTTCCTTTGGCAAAGATCTCCTCGATGGCTGCCTTTGCCAGGGTCTGATATTTTGCCGCAGAAAAAGCTTCTGCAGGATCGATCTGATCTACCAGATAGTGTTTGACCTGCGCCTGCTCCTCGATTGTGGGCTTTGCACTGCCGATGTCCATGTATTTGTATAACTGCATAGAGTCGCAGGAAACGATTTCCCCGTTCACCCGAAGAGCAGTTTCTATAGCGTATTCAGTTTTTCCAACGGCTGTGGGACCGCAGATAACGATGATTTCTCTTTTCATATCTCTTATGCTCGCTTAAACATTCGTTCGATTTCGTACTGCGAAAATTTTACAAAGGTCGGTCTGCCATGGGGGCAGGAAAACGGATTTTTACAGCGTTTCAGCTGCTCTATGAGCGCCTTCATTTCTTCCATCGAAATGTAGTCGTGAGCCTTGATCGCCGATTTGCAGGACTTGGTGATCAGCTTGTTGATGACCACCGGAAAGAGCTTTCGGTTTACGGTCTAACAGTTTCTCCAGGTCAAGGATCTTAGCTGCTTCTTTAACCATTTTATCAATCTGATCTTTTGGAACTTTTCTTAGTGTGTG
>URXI01000011.1 GCA_900551775.1 uncultured Eubacterium sp.
CGCCGTTTTTTTCGCTTGATTACGAATAAAGCTGATTGCCATTTGTCGTGAATCAGCAATGGCGGCGCAAATACGCTTTTTTTGGTATCAATGCGCCGCATTTTTGGCAGCATCAGAGCTATTCCACGGATGAACCATCCGAAATGCGCGAATTTTGATCAAAACCGAGCGGTTTTGATAGTTAGTTCTATTATTATATTGTAAAATATAGTATTAAAACTGACATTTTTCCTACTGATTTCTGTGAAATTCACCCTTGGACGCTTGGAAAACGGCGCTGTATAGCTTAAAAAGCATGGTTTACGCCGTTTTGTTTATGGCAGTGCTTTGGATCAGCACGAAGATCACTTGACAAATGCATCCGCAGGAAGTAATGTGTATATATTAGGAGATTATGATGGACATACTGATTCAGGCAATTGGATATATCGGCGTACTGCTGTTTATTTTTTCGTACCAGATAAAATCGAATCGAGCGTTGTTTTTTTGTCAGATATTAGGCAGCGCACTGTTTTGCCTGCAATTTTTCCTGTTAAATGCCTTGAGCGGCTGTCTGAACCTGATGGTCATCCTGTTTCGAAATGGGCTGTTGATGTGGTATGACAAATACGCGTGGGTCAGATGGAAAGGATGGATTGCAATTTTATCAGCAGTATGCACAGTGATCCTCGCTTTCACATGGAAGGGTGCGATCAGCCTGCTGCCCTTTGCGGCATTGATTGCCAGCAATGTCGGGTACTGGACAAATAACGCACAAAAAATTCGTTTGTCAAATCTAGCATGTGCTTCGCCGTGCTGGCTCTTATACGATATCCTTGTCGGCTCATGGGGCGGCGTGCTCAATGAAAGCATTACCCTGGGTTCCATACTCCTTTCCATTTACCGTTACGGCTGGAAAGCCATGGGAGATCCGGATTCAGAATTTCAAAAAAGATAAAGTGCAGCTGCGGCGACAAGGAAAGTGGACAGGAACATCATCAGCAGCTGGCCTTTGCCGTGTTTTACATGGCGGAGCTGCTCTGACAGGAGGAGTTTAGAAAGCAGGAAACAGACAGCGAGACAGACGATGATGATGCTTAGGACTGTTTGCTGTTTTTTTTTTGCAACTTATTCATGATTTTAATCACATCCTTTCGTAAAAGTCACTGACATCATTTTATTCTGTTGCCTGCGGAAATATGCCCTGTCCTACGGAAGGATTATGATGGTGGTTTCCCGATTTAATTTGCTCTTTAACAGGTTTTGGCCGGAGGCATCTTTGATCCGTCCGCTTTCGAATAGCTCCCTGAAAGATTTTTGTGAAAAATGTAATTTCTTCCTGATGAGCGCGGAGACTTTGATCGGTAAGATATATTCACTGATCAATTTTACTTCGGCAGATTCTCCAGTGCTGATGTCATTGCCGACGATTGAAAAGTCAGGCAGTTCACATTCCGCCCCGTTTCTGCGGAGGAGATCAAAGTCGAAAGCATAGTTTCGGGCAAGGGCTTGATTATTTTCCTGAAATTGATTGAGTTGTTCTGCAGATAAGGCCTGCGGAGAAATGCGAGAAAAGATTGTCGCATTCCAAGTCGTATTGCATTTTGTACATTTGTAGATTAACCATATGTCCAGATATTGCCGCTGTGCATTGATCCGAAATTGGCCAGAGGATTTAAAATGTGTTTTTTTACCACATTTTTTGCAGTGGCGATAGACCAGAGGTGTTGAATCATATTGTATTTTCCAAGTTACTTTTTTCATGAGTCAAGTGTAGCATGGCAGTATGGCAAATCCGACCTCATACTTTCTTCATAAATAAAGATGGGAAAAGAGGCGCTTTTATACTCGTAAATCTTGGAAATTGTTATCGCTGCGAAAGAAAAACTGCTGCCCGGATAGAGTCTCAATCTATCTGAGCAGCAGATCCATTCATTTAATCTGTTCTTTTTTTAACTGTCCGACGATTCGCTGGATACTCTTGAGAGATAGGAAATATTTCTCGGCTAATGAGCTCATATGTTCTCCAGCCTGATAATCTGCAAAGATCTGTCTATTTCGCTCCCTCAGTTCCTGACGGATCGACGTGGCTTCACCCCAGTCCTTTTTGTTGTCAGAAATTCTTGGAATGTAGAGAAACTCTCCATCTACATACTCTTGCACTTTTTCCAGCAAGTCCTGCGGCAGTATGTGTGTTGCTTTCTTATAGCCCATCTCGCGCTCCTCATTTTAGTATTTCAACGGGAAGAGCAAGAACTATCTACAACACGTATTTCATTCCTAGCGGCTGCGATAGTCTTGCTTACGCGGCCATAACGATAGGATTAAGCATAAATTGTCAGCCTCCTTGTTCAAAATATATCTATGATAAAACTTATTTTAACATGGTATGAGGAATAGGAAAACCCCATTTTTAATTATGAAAAGAAAATGAGACCTGATGGTTGGCAGAACCTCGCTACGAGATAGGGAAATAAGAATCTTTGATTCCGTTATTTCCGATTTTCTTACAATTCTCTTACGTTTCTTAAACTTCGTCAACTTTCGTAGATTTTTGTGCTCTTAGTATGCTATATTAAGATATCCAAAGAAAGGGGAACGAAAATGTTAAGATTAGAACGTGTATCAAAATTCTACTCTGGGAACGGGCTGGTATCCACCGGATTCAGCAAAGTGGACCTGGAATTTGATATTGGCGAATTTGTCGCGATCACTGGTGAGAGCGGCAGCGGCAAATCCACCCTGCTCAACGTAATTTCCGGACTGGACTCTTACGAAGAGGGCGAAATGTATATCATGGGGCAGCCTACCAGTGGATTTTCCAAGGAGGATTTGGAAGAGTACCGCAAAAAATATATAGGCAGCATCTTTCAGACTTTTAACTTGATTAACAGTTATACAGTGTACCAGAACGTAGAACTGGTGCTTTTGATGAGCGGATACGACAAGAGTGAGATCCCTGGCAGAGTCAGAGAGATTATCGAGCAAGTCGGCTTGTCAGATTATGAGAAAACCAAGGCTTCCAAGCTGTCTGGCGGTCAGAAGCAGAGAGTGGCCATTGCCCGGGCGCTGGCCAATATGCCTAAATTGCTGCTGGCGGACGAACCGACAGGAAACTTAGACAGCCAGTCGGCGGCAGAGATTATCAAACTGCTTCATCAGCTGTCAAAGGATAAGCTGATTATCGTCGTAACTCATAACTATGACCAGGTGGAACCTTATGTGACGAGAAAAATCGCCATGCATGACGGCAGAGTGGCGGAAGATAAACAACTGAGAGTGACAGCCATGCAGGCAGACCAAAGGGAAACAGAAATAAAGACTGCAAAAGCAGACTCCCTCTCTTTTGGCAGTATGGTCAGGCTGGGTCTACGAAATACCTTTAATATCCCGGCGAAGTTTCTGCTCCTTTTGGTGGTGTTCATCTTCCTGTGTTCCGCAGTCTTTGCACAGTATTCTTCATTTATGTACATGGGAGAGATGACCACTGGCGGCTATAACAACTACTTTTCGGATACCGATAAGGACCGCATCCTTGTGACAAAACCAGGGGGAGGGGAATTCACTGATGCGGATTATGAGAAGATAAAGCAGATTGATAACGTAGATAAAATCGTAGAATATGACTTGCTCCTTGATCTTGTGACCAACGTGACGGATGACAGCGAGAAGGGCGAGTATTATGTGACGACAAAGCTAGGAGAAGCAGCGGATTATGCAGACCAACTGGAAGAAGGCAGGATGCCGAAAAACAGCAACGAAGCCATTATGATCTGCCCGCGGGACCAGTATGCCGCGCAATACATGGATGTAATCATGGACAAAAAAGCCGAAGTCATGGATCAAAACAGTGGCAATGCAATTATAAAAGATAAAATAAAAATAGTAGGCTATGGATATATGACCGAGGAGCAGCAAAAGGACATGGAAGAGAGCGATGTCTACTTGGAAGGCTATTTGTGCGTCAACGATGATACCATGGCAAATATCAGACTGGCAGCCCTTGAACGTTACTGTACACAGGAAATCGAACTGGCAGATCACATTGCCGAGGGAAATTCTGCGGCTGGAGTTATGCCGATCCGTGCCTCTTCAAAGGTTCCAAAAGGAGAGATATACGTGCCAGAGGATGTAGATGCCATGGCAGAATCCGGCGCTGTAGGCAAAGAACTGAAACTGACCAACAAGAGCCTGTACTTCGAAGATACTTTCCAGTTCAAAGTCGGCGCAGTATACAATAAGAACAATTTAAGCTACTACCTGGATCGGGACGATTTTGACGCCATCAGCGGCGCTTTGTTCATCAACCCCGAAGATTACGGCAAAATGTTTAACAAAGGAAACTTCCAGTCCAGCGTAATCGTCAGCGATTATAAGACGGCAAAAGAGACCGCTGCGAAGATTCAAAAAGCAGGATTCGATACGTTTCACGTCAACGACGGTCTGATCAGCTATGCCCAGGGCTTTGACATCATTCAGGAGACGCTGAGGACCATCATGCTGGTTGCTATGCTGCTGGTGCTCTTCTTCATCACTTACTTTATCACAAAGCTGATTTTGAAGTCGAGAAACGTCTACTTTTCTACGATCAGGATGCTGGGCGCGACGAAGGCGAACTGCAGTTCTCTGCTGAAGACAGAGCTGTTTGCAGTATTTAACATCGCTTTCTTCTTCTGTATTGGAGTCATAGGAATCGTAAAGGCAGGGAATTTCCAAGGCAAATCGTTGCTGCAGAATGCCACGATGAATGAAGTGCTGTCCTTCCTGACGGCGGGAGACTATGTCATTCTCTATGTGGTACTCTGCCTGATGGCTATTTTGCTGGCGGCGAGATATGCGAGACAGTTGTTTAAGAAGACTGCCATGAACGCATACAAAGAGGAGGTGTAATGGGATGATCAGATTAGTAAAGGTAAACAAGTATTTCAATAAGAAAAAGAGCAACGAGATCCACGTCATCAATGACACCTCCATCGAACTAGAGAATAAAGGGCTGGTCACCTTCCTGGGCAACTCCGGCTGTGGAAAGACCACGCTGCTCAACGCCATCGGCGGGCTTGACAAGGTAGACAGCGGGGAGATTTATATTGACGACGACAGGATTACGACAAAGTCCAACGGCAAAAAAGACGAGATTCGAAATGTCAGCGTGGGCTATATTTTCCAGAACTATAACCTGATGGAAGACGACACAGTCTTTGAGAATGTGGCTCTGGTGCTGAAGATGATGGGCATCAAGGATAAGAAGGAAATCGAAGAGCGGGTCATGTACATTCTGAAAAGAGTGGGCATCGACAAGTACAAGAACCGACCGGCAAAGATGCTTTCCGGCGGCGAGCGGCAGAGAGTCGGCATTGCCCGTGCCATCGTCAAAAACCCGAAGATCATCATCGCCGATGAACCGACGGGAAATCTGGACAGCAAGAACACCATAGAAATCATGAACATCATCAAAGCGATTTCCAGAGAGAAGCTGGTCATTTTGGTCACCCATGAACGGGAAATCGCAGAGTTCTACGCATCGAGAATTATCGAGATCGTCGACGGCAGGATCGTCAGTGACAAAGAGAATGCACACGACGATGAACTGGACTACAGATTAGAGAACAAAATCTATCTGCAGGATATGCCTGTTCAGAAGGAGTTGGTGCAGGACAATGTGAAAGTCAGGTTCTTCAGTGACAAAGAGGACGCGCCGCTGGAGATTAAGGTTGTCGTCAGAAACAACAATATCTATTTAGAGACGCCGAAGGGGATGGGAGAAGGCTCCGATGCCGTGGAACTGATTGACGACCACTATAAAAAGATATCCAAGGATATCTACGAGGACTACGAATTCGATTACGACAAGCTGATTGACGAGAGCTTTAAGCCTCACTATACTTCCATTTTCAACTTGGGAACGCTTTTGATCAATGGATATAAGAAGATCTTCTCTTATTCCGTCATCAAAAAGATTCTTTTGCTGGGATTCGTGCTGGCATCCATGTTTGCAATTTATGCAGTCAGCAATATCGCAGGGATTACCAACGTTACCGATGACAAATTTGTCCAGGTCAATCAGAACTACCTGACCATCAATACGGCAAAGCTGAGCCCGGCTTTCTATGAGAAGTATGAAAAGCTGGCAGGCGTAGACTACGTTCTGCCGGGAGACTCTAATGCCAATTTCATTATGCCAATGGACGATTACTACCAATCGGCAGGCGCTATGACCATGGTCAGCGGTTCACTCTCAGACATTGATATGGTTAAAAAAGACAGCCTGGTTGCCGGAAAGCCTGCTGACAGCGAGAGAGGAATCATCATCGACAAAATGGTCATTGACAGCATCCTCGGAAACTATGAGGTACAGCAGGTGGGCATATCCACTTACGAAGATTTTGTCGGTCGAAAATTAGAACTGAATCGCTTGGGCGAATTCACCATTGCCGGGATCACCGACCAGGGAAGCCCATCCATATACACGGAAAAGGATCTCTTCATCGACATCTTGTGCAATCAGCCATCTCAGGGAGCTGAGGAAAGCCAGAACATGGAAGATGCGGAAAACACAGAAGATCAAGTAGTCAATTTTGATCTGATGAAGGACAGCAAAGATTTACAGATTACCAGCGGTAGCGCGCCGAAAAATGACTATGAGGCTTTGGTCAACGAGAACCATCGCTTTGACGTTGCCATCGGCAGCAAGCTTGACGTGAAGATCAACGGTAAAAAGCTGACCGTCTGCGGCTACTATTCTGACAAACGCCAGAGGGATGATATCTATGTGACTGCGAAGATGGCTAAATACTATTATATCGACAGTCAGCAGAGCATGGTTCTTTCACCAAAGGATAAGTCGGCAACTTTTGCGCAGCTATCCGACCGGAATATCAAAGTCACAGATAACTATGAGGACAGCAGAGAGCAGTATATCGACAGCATCAAAAAGCAGGTCATGGCGACACTGTTGGTATGCGGAATCATTTTGTTGATCTCGCTCATAGAGATTTACCTGATGCTGAGATCTTCTTTCTTGTCCCGCATCAAAGAAGTGGGCGTACTGAGAGCCATCGGCCTGAAGAAAAAAGACATTTACAAGATGTTCGTCGGAGAGGTCATCGCTCTGACCACCCTGACCACCTTGCCGGCCATGGCGATCATGGCGTATATACTGAACGGAATATCCAAAGTGCCGATGATCGGAGAACAATACCTGATGAACCCGGCAGTATTCCTGATCAGTTTTGCTATCGTGGCAGTGTTTAACCTGGTCGCAGGACTGCTTCCTGTTTTCAACACCATGAGGAACACGCCGGCGGAAATTCTCGCCAGAAACGATGTAAATTAACTGAATCCAACAAAAGAAGCTTCGGGCGGAATTCCGCTCGAAGCTTCTTTTGGTTTGAGACATATTTTAGAATGTACATTTGCTGGTGTTCTTCCAGATTCCATTCTTTTCTGCTGCTTTGATCAGGTCTTCTCTGAAATCAGGATGCGCAACGTTGATCAGGAGCTCTGCGCGTTCCCAAGTGGATTTTCCTTTCAGGTTGGCAACGCCGTATTCTGTAACGATCATGTGGGTAGCACTTCTCGGTGTCGTTACAATGGAACCAGGAGTCAGCACTGGTGCGATGAGAGATTCCTTCGTTCCGTCCTTGAGAGTTCTGGTTGATGGCGTACAGATAAAGCTCTGGCCGCCCTTTGAATGATACGCGCCCATGACGAAGTCCAGCTGACCGCCAGTTCCGCTGATGTGCTGATATCCTCCGGACTCAGAACATACCTGTCCGTAGAGGTCTACCTGGATGCAGCTGTTGACAGAGACAAAATTGTCCATGCTGGCGATGACGCCCACATTGTTGACATAGTCTACAGGTGCACTGCAGCAGATCGGATTGCCGTCGATAAAGTCATATAATTTCTTTGTGCCGCCTGCAAAGGTGTAAACTAAAGAACCTTTGTTGATGGCCTTGTTGTTGGTCAGTTTTCCCGCGTTAAACAGTTCCACGTAAGCGTCGACCAGCATTTCTGTATGGCCGCTGATGTTCTTGACATCGGAGTCAGCCAGCATCTGTCCAATGCAGTTCGGAAGTCCGCCGATACCTAGCTGGAGCGTGCTGTCGCTGCTGATTCTTTCCACTACGTGTGTTGCAATCTGCTTGTCGATCTCGGTGGCTCCCTTTGTTGGAAGTTCTGCCAGCGTCTCGTTGGAGCCTTCTACGATATAGTCCACATCTGCCAGGTTCACCTGTGTCTGGAAACCCTGTGCGAGGGGCATGTTCTCATTGACCTCTACGATGATCTTCTTGGCGCTTTCGATGACGCCTCTCATATCAGATACCTGCGGTCCCAGGTTGAAGTTGCCGTTCTGATCCATCGGCGTTACCTGGAACATTGCCACGTCGATGCCGCAGTCGTTGCCCAGCCAGTAAGACGGCAGTTCGTTGAAGTTCATCGGGATGTACCAGCATCTTCCCTCTTTGCACATCTTTCGATCCGCGCCGCTGAAATGAGCGGATTCAAAACGAACCTGGTCATTGGACTGGGTCGCCAGATAGAGTTTGGACGGCTCTTTTCTGATGGTGATACAGCTTAAAATATGTACGTCTTTCAGGCTGTCGGCGCGTCTTGCCATGGCCTCGTCCAGGTCTACAGGACTGCCGCAGCCTGTTCCATAGTGGACTCTGTCACTAGGCTTTACGATGGCGACGGCCTCGTCTGCTGTGACTAATTTCTTCTTGTACTCGTCTGCGAGTGTGGAAATCTTATACATTAGATCTTCTCCTTTTAACACATACTTATTTTGTCTAATAAATAGGAAATAGCGTCAGGCGGCGATATTTCCTCATAAAACAAGGCGCATACCTTGCAAAAAACTGTTTGTTTACTTTTTAACAATTGCTCCTCACATTTTACTACATTACCGTTAGGTAATCAACCTTAAATTCATAAAGTTCTGGCTTTTTTATGAAACATATTCTATAATTTGGTATTTAGTATGAGAATATAACGCAAAAAAACCGCCTAAACGTTATATTCAAAGTTTAGACGGCTTTTGCTGGTATCCCCGGCCAGAATCGAACTGGCAATGACGCTTTAGGAGAGCGTTGTTATATCCATTTAACTACGGAGACATATTTACTTGTTAATATGTCGACATAAGATTGAGATAACAACGCAATGGAAGCGTTATTCATGCGAACTTATGTGAGCATCAAGGTTCTCGCCATTGTCCAAAATCTTTGATTTTGCTGACAATGCGATGGTTCTTATATCCATTTAACTAGGTCGACAATATTTACTTGTTAATATGTCGACATTGTTACCTATCATACTAGCTTATGATAACACTTTTCTTTAGGAAATTCAATCTAATTTTATATTTTCTTCACCTTTTTGAAAGTCGTCTTCTATTCAAGTTATAAAGTTTTCTATGTCGACAAAATGCAACATTTTGTTCCTCTTCTGTTGGCTTTGCATGGAAAGCGGCAACAGGAATCTATCTTGACAGAAAAGACACAGGTAAAATGTATAGAACAAAAAATATGTTTGCTGATGGCTTAGTCAACGCAGACAGTGAAAATGATTATCTCATGCTAGTTGGAAAATATGGTAATTATTATACAGACAGATTAACTGCAAAAACGACGAAACAAATTGTTACAGGCCTTTCTGCAGCTGGAAACTATGAAGCGGGTCAGGATATCTATAGCAAAGTATATGCTGCGATAAAACCTGGTGATGCGTTGCTGTTCAGAACGACTAATATACATTATAAGAAAGCCAGCTTCGACTTCCTAGGCGCACAGAATGCATATAAGGTAATGAAAGATTCAACAACGTATTACGGGGCAAACACTTATAAAACCAGCTCCAGTTCAAAGCCAATCTTCATTACTTTTGATAATGCATCAGCCATGGCCGATGAGCTTCATAGAAAAGGATATGAAATTCCATATGGGCAGGCAGACGTAGGCGATCTTGTCTTCTATAGAGCAGATTCTAATGTAAATTCTGACGGCACTTTCACTATTATGGAATGCACCAATGCATACACGGCGAACATCGGTAAATGTGGTATTTCTACAGCCAGCGGCGTAACGACATTTGGACTTGTAAGGGGTTCCAACTTGAATTACCGAGTTGAAATGTGCGCAAGACACCCGGCTGCGTATGGACATGGCGGTAACGTTCCGTCAAAATTCACACCTTATAGACGTGGATAACATCAAAAGGGCCTGTAATGTTGCAGGCCCTTTACATTCATTTCAGTTTTTTGATGGCATCCTTGTTTGCCTTCAACAGTTCGAGCAAAATTTGAGCTTCTTGTTCCGTACAGTCTGATAGAATGTTCTTGATCTCGCTTTCGATAACTAAATTGGAGTGCCTCGAATCAAAGACGAGAAAGTCAATAGAAATGTGCAATTCACTTGCGATATTTGTCAG
This sequence comes from uncultured Eubacterium sp., assembly GCA_900551775.1. Lineage (GTDB taxonomy): Bacteria > Bacillota > Clostridia > Peptostreptococcales > Anaerovoracaceae > Senimuribacter. Next base: position 10,411 of record URXI01000011.1, read on the forward strand.
CGCCTGCAGGCTGACTCCCGTGCTGGCATTTTCAATTGCACTGATATGGGTTATGGATAAGTCTGTTTTTTCTGCTAGAACTTCTTGTGTGATACGAGCGTTTAAGCGTGCGTCTCTTATTTTTTCTCCAACTGTTGTGTAGTCTATTTTCATAAATTCCGTTCCCCTCTTTTACCTTTTTCACTATTGTATCTTTTCAGACAATACATTATAATAAACTGATACAGGAATAAATACTGTATAACAGGATAAAGCGTGAGAAAAAAAGAAAGTAAAAACCATCTGCCAATGGAGGAAGTCCTTCATGTGCAGATGGCTTTAAGGTTATTGCTATTTAAAGTTGATTTCATTGAACTGGTCTATGAGCTTCTGATCGGAGTCATTAGGGAAGACCAGGATAATTCCGTCTTTGTGAGCGGCTGCCTTGATGGTTCCCTCACCTTTTACGATATCCTTGTATTCCTTAGAATCCTCTTTGAACTCATAGAGTTCGACACTACCGTCATTATATTCTTTACCGTCTTTTGCACCGATGGCGTTGTACATGGTCTTCTCACCATCTTTTAAATCAAGATGTTTTGCGACTGCATCGATATTTTTATCAATTGATACAGTTTCCGCATTCTCCTTGTTGTTGTCGTCTTTGCCGTCGTTTGCGTTTGAATCATTGCCACAGGCGAACAGACCAAGACAGAGTAATAATGAAAGTAAAATAACTGTTATTCTTTTCATTTTTAAATTCTCCTTTCTTCGTATCACCTATTCTTCCCATTAAATCAAAATATATGACATAACAAGAAAAATTTACTATGATAAAAGGAGAAAAAACTTTATGCGGCGTTATCTTCAGCAGCGTAGTCTGCCAGCCGAACTGTCAGTGTGTTTTTGTATAGCCGTTGATGATTTTCGAATTGAAACGTGATTTTGATTTTGCGACCTGCATCTTCTGCACTGGCATAAGAATAGATGTATAACGGGATACGTCCGTTTTCATCTTTGTCACCCCATTCAATTACGACATAGTAGTCATTGTAATCAGCAATGATATCATCTGAGGTACCCGTAGGTTTTACATAGACGACAGCAGTTTCATCGGGGCGCAAATCAAAATTGTTTTTTGACAAAGTAATCTTTCCATTGAAATTGACTTTGCCATATTTGATTGGGCTGTAATAGCTGTTACATTTGGATGTCTTGGCAATTGCTTTGACTTTATAATAATAGCCAGTCTTATTTTTTACCGTCTTATCATTATAATACGTTTTAGTGGTGCTGGCGATTTTCTTGTAGCTGCCGTATTTGGATGTGGAACGATATAGATTGTATTTCATCGACTTACTGCGTTTACTCCAAGAAACCTTTATGTAATTGGCATTGACTGACTTAAGTGACAGCGCCGGTTTACTAATACGAGTATACTTTTTCACTGGCTTTTTCTGACTGGAGGCTCCTGAATAAGGGCAGACTCCGTTAGGATGCAAGTGGGCAGGATATCCGCCGCAGTGGTAATGATAATAACCTAATCCGCTGACGTTTTTATTGTCTCGATGTCCGCCGCTGCTGTCGGTTCTTCCGCCGTGGGCAAAACTCCCGGCTGTGCAGGACATGACTAGAATGAGTATGATACTGATGATTCTTGCGGCTCTCTTTTTCATAAGTACGAATCCTTTCTAAATTATAAGTAAAAATCACAACTAATAAATTAATCATAACATATTACACAAATTTTTGTTATGCTTGATGCTATTTACAGACAAAATGTAGCAAATTTTAAACATCAGACTTATTTTTTCTGTTTTCAAAGGAAGCGTCATGGTATAATGAAGGTACCGTCATGGTATAATGATTCCACAATCTCACGGCGTTGCCGCAATGTAGGAATCATTGAATCATGTGCGCCGATTCTATTCATAGTGGGATGCACATGGTATAATGATTCCACAATCTTACGGCGTTGCCGGGAGGAAAGGGGAGTGTGAATGATGTATGATGAAATAAATTTGAGGAATATGACGGGCATTTATATCAGTCGTGGTGCTGAGATGCTGATGCTCTATCGAATCGGATCCAGGGTTGTGGAACCGTCCTGGTGTGGGATAGGAGGACATTTTGAGGAGGAGGAACTCAACGATCCCCGCGCATGTATGCTTCGTGAACTGGAAGAAGAAATTGGACTCAGAGAGAGTGCGTTGGAAAACCTGCGGCTGCGCTATGTGACGCTGAGACTGAAAAACGGCGAAATCCGCCAGAACTACTACTATTTTGCAGATTTAAAATCGGGAGAAGAAGTCAACCTGATATCCGATGAGGGAAACGTAGAATGGGTTTCATATGACAAGATTTTAAATCGAAAAATGCCTCTGACTGCAAAGTTTATGCTGGAGCATTATATAAGCACAGGTCGGTTTACGGAGAAGCTATACAGTGGTACGACGACGGAAACAGGAATGGTGTTTACAGAACTAAAAGATTTCTAGGAGGAGATGTCTGGTGGGAGAATCTATTGTGCTGAAAATTCTATACGTAGAGATCAGTATTGTTGGAATTGTAATTCTTTTAGCAATCAGATTTTATCTTCGCAAAAGAGAATATACGAATGAGCTGGACAAACGCACTTTTAAGTGGCTCATCTGGTCTGATGTTCTGATTTTGATTTTTGATGCAATCACCTGGGTGCTGGATGGTGTAGAGTTTTTCTGTTCGGAGGAGCTGTTTTTGATCAGTATGATGATCTATTACTGTCTCGTGCCGCTGCCATCTTTGTTCTGGCTTTTGTATACGGACGTGAAACTATATGCGGACCAACAGCGATTGAAAAAACGATTGCTCTTATATAGTATTCCGTGTGTTGTCAGCACGATTTTGGTATTAACTACGCTGAAAACCGGCTGGATTTTCACTATTGGCCCAGACGGCTTGTATTACAGAGGACCATATATGGTCGCAATCACACTGCTGACCTACATCTATCTTGGCGGTGCCCTCATCATGGCTGCCAGAGAACGATACAGCGAAAAGAATCCGGACCGCATCAAAGTCTGCAGATATTTGATTTTTTTCCCGATACCGACTATCATATTGAGTTTTGTGCAAGTTGAGATTTATGGCGTAACTCTGATTTGGATTTGCATGGCAGTATCCCTGTTGATTATCTTTCTCAATGTGCAAAGCGAGCAGATCAACAAAGATACTCTGACAGGGCTTTTGAACAGAGGGTATCTGGACTCTTATTTGGACAGACTTCTGACGACGTCAAAAGGAAAACCCGAGATGAGAGCAAAGTATTTTGCAATGATCGTCGATATGGATGATTTTAAACAGGTCAACGATACTTTTGGCCATGTAGAAGGGGATAAGCTCCTGGTGGCTGCTGCAGAGCTGATTAAACAATCCTGCCGTCCTGAGGATATCGTCACCCGTATGGGCGGAGACGAATTTTTTATCATCGGTCAACGTGACGGGGAGGAAGAAGTGCAACAACTGAAAGATGAAATTCTTGATAACGTCAGACTTTACAACGATAAAGGCAATGAACCATATAACATGTGTATGAGCCTGGGGTTTGCCATGTTAGAGAAACAGATCAAGCGGCCTGACCAGTTTATTACAGCAGCTGATATTGACATGTACAGACATAAAGAGAAAAAGAAGGAGAACAATTAGCGCGATTTTTCATATTGTATGGTATGGAGGATTGCATTTATGAAAGAAATCATTGTAAGCGGGTATGCCTACCCGTCAATTAATCCGGCAGTGCTAGAAGCCTGGCTGCCCGATTTGACTTTTTTGAATACATTCAGTTACGGAATTACAGCGGAAGGCGGTGTGGTCGATCTCAATGACCAAAGTTTGATTGACGCAGCAAATAGTGCCGGTGTGAAGCCTTTGATGGTGCTGACGCCCATGGACGAAATGGGCATGTTTAACGATGTCATTGCTTCCGCACTTTTGGAAAACCCGGCAGCGAGAACGACGCTGGTTTACAACATCTTATCTACGATACAGAGAAAAGGACTTTCTGGAGTTGACTTTGATTTTGAATACATACCCGAAAAAAATCGGGGACAGTATGTAGACCTGGTGCGGGAGGCGAGAGCCATTTTGGGACCGCAGGGCTATACGGTAACAGTCGCATTGGCACCAAAGACTTCAGCGGATCAGGAAGGCGTGTTGTATCAGGGGCACGATTATGCCGGCATGGGTGCAGTGGCTGACTATGTGCTGCTGATGACCTATGAGTGGGGTTACACCTACGGCCCGCCTATGGCAGTATCGCCGATCAATCAAGTCCGCCGAGTGCTGGACTATGGCGTTTCTGAGATTCCGAGGGAAAAGATTTTGATGGGAATGCCTAATTATGGCTATGACTGGACGCTGCCTTTCGTGCAAGGCGAATCGAGGGCTGAGAAAATCTCCAGTGAAGAGGCTTTTCGCCGCGCGGCGCAGTATGGGGCGACCATAGAATACGATCAGACAGCGCAGGCTCCGCACTATACCTACACCGATGAACAGGGAAGAGAGCATGTGGTTTGGTTTGAAGACGAGCGCAGTATCCGGGCAAAGCTGGCGCTGGTAGAAGAATACGATTTGGCGGGAGTCGCCTATTGGAATATCATGGATTATTTCCCTGCAAATGCACAGGTGCTAAATGAGATGTATACGGTGAAGAAATTATAAACGATCCTTCGGGCCCGGAGTCTTTATATTATTGGAGATGAAGTCAAATGACAGAGAAAAAATATATGACCTATGACGAAATGATTGCCCTCTTGCAGTCCCGGAATGTCTGTATTAACTCATCAGAAGAAAAAAGAAGATCAAAAATGATTCTTCAGAAACCTACAGGTCGGGAACTACAGTTGGTGAAATTTTTGCGGTATATGACTTTGATCGCACAATCAGAGAAATATTTTTAAGGAGTACGCTTCGTGTCGAAACTAATATTAAAACTCTGATTTCAGATTGCATTTCATCAAAATACGGATATAATAACTATCTTTTATATGACAATTTTGATACCAATACAAAAGATGCCAACGAGAAAATAACTAAACTTTTCTCAAGCATACAAAGTCAAATTGCATCTCACTCTTTAGATCCTAATATCGCTCATTATCTGAAGAATCATGGGTATATTCCGATGTGGGTATTGAACAGTATATTGTCTTTTGGTACCATGAGTAAGTTCTATAGCCTTATGAAGCAACAGGACAGACAATTTGTTTCACGCTTCTTTAAGATACAGGACAATACGTTAACAAACTTTCTAAACTATCTTTCTGTAATACGCAATTTTTGCGCCCATGGAAACCGTCTATACTGTTTTACCTCAAAAAGACCCTTAGCGGATACTATGATACATAGGTTTATAGAAATAAGATAAGGAGCAGAAAACCTCTGCTCCTGTTTCAGTATACTTCAAAGTAATAATCAAAATCAAATTCTTCTGGTTCCCGAAATGCGTTGTTGATCAAGACGGAGAAATCAAACCTGTCCATGTTGATGTTGTGCTGGATCTGCTGACGCTTGGACAGCGGCTCGATCTTGTCGATATCGCAGCCGGCACAATAGAACGCCAGCTCGTACTTCAGATTATTGAGGCGAAACTCTATCATCTTGGGCGTTACATGGTATTTGCCGGCCAGCATCGCAATGCTGGCTTTTTCTGCTTTTTCCTTGCCCAGTTCCCCCTCCTTGCGGTGATAGTATTCCACAAAATCTGGAATGATGACTTGAAAAGGCATGATCAATTCCGCTGCGCCTTCGTTGGCCTCCCACTCGAAGAAGGGGTTCTGATTGGGACGCACTTTTTCGTAACAGGAAAAGGACTGGGAACGGTTTGTCCGATGCCTGAGAAGATGAATGTATTCGTGGGCGCAGTCAAAATTCTGCTCATGCTTGCTGCGATGAGCATTCAAAATAATGGTATCCTGCGTCTCCTTGGTTTCCGGGTAAGCCATTCCCCGCAGACCCGGCGTCTTAAAGGGAATCTCAGTAACCATGACGCCCAGACGTTCGCGGCAGATTTCGGGTATAGAAAACCCACGAACCGTGGAATCGATGTGAAGGCACTCACGCAAGTCACCTATGTATCGATATAGCTTCGCTTTTGATCCTTTGTTCTCCATCTTATTTCTTACGCGCTCCTTTTAACACTTCTAGCACCCGCATGATATCATCGGGGTCAATTCCCTCGTCCTGTGCCTGTTTGGCAAAGCTGAGGTAAACGCCGTCCAGTTTTGGTGTTTCTGGCTGCGGTTCCGCCATCTCAATGGGGGTGTCGGGATCCAGTTTTCCCAGCAAATCGTTTACCGACAGTCCCATAGCGCTGGCCGCCTTTTTACAGGTTTCCAAGGTGGGCGTGATGGGCTTGCCGTTCTGCGGATGCCGATTCTTCTCCAGCATCGAGATGTAACCCTTGCTGAGGCCGGATTTTTTTGCAAAGTCATCCATGGTCATGTCGTTACTTTTCCTATAGCCCTTGATGTATTCACCCAGTGTCATTGATTCTATCTCCTTTATTGGTGATGTTTACTTTATCATACAATATTATGGGTGAAAAGTCAATGAAAAAAGTTTAATCAAGTAAACAAAAACTCTTGACATGGGTGGTTTAATATAGTAAACTCAGTGTAAGACAGAGGGGAGGAGACGACAAAATGAAATACAAGATAAAGGAAATCAGGAGAGACAAAGAGATGACACTGGGTGAATTGGCGGAAAAGGCGAAGATCGCACCGCCGCTGTTATCGGCGCTGGAGAATGGCAAACTGAAGTTTGTCACGACAGAAACACTGCTCAATGTGGCAAATGCACTGGGGACCAGCGTAGACGATTTATTTTGCTTGTGAAGTTTACTATAGTATACGAGGAGGCGATGGGAATGTATTGGTGCAAAGAATGCAACCGGCCGCTGGCGGATCCTCTGATTGCGACAGAATATGAAATTCACAGAGAGGTGGACGACAGACGGTATGAGCGGTTTGAAATACCATATTGTCCGGCCTGCGGTCATGAGGTATATGAAGCGAAGCAATGCAGCTGCGGGAAGTGGACGAACTGCCTGGACGATTGGTGTGCGGACTGCCTGAGAATCAGAGATAAAGCAGTGATGCACTGTATTGCACAGATCAGGCTGAATAGCAAATTAAAGCTGTCCAGCGAGGAAACCAGAGATCTGATACTCAATTACTTTGGGGATGTCATTTAGCCACCAGTTGGTGGCAGCCAACACTAGTCAAGAAAACAGGGTGAAATACAGCAAAAGCAGACTGAACAGAATGTATAAATAGAGGAGGGTGTTAGTATGGGAAAGGCAAAAGAACCATATTGGACATATGTGAAGACGATTATCAAAGAATATCCGGATTTGAAAAAGAAACTGGCAATTCCCTTGGAGCAGAGGGTGACATCATTCATCGGATTAGACGGGGGAAAAAACGGACTGATTTCAGATCCTACCCAGGCATGTGTCATTCACGACCTGCCGCCGAGAGAGCAGAGAAAGCTGGAAGCCATCGAGGGCGCGATTCAGAAGACAAAGAAACAGCATCCAGAGGACGCAGAACTGAGATTAAAGGTCATCAGCCTGGTTTACTGGAAAAAGTCCCATACGATAGAAGGGGCAGCCATGAAAGTTCCCTGTCACAGGAATGTGGCCGGCAGCTGGCAGGGAGAGTTTATCAGATTGGTAGCAGACGAGCTTGACCTGGTGTAGCGATAGAAACTGTATAGAAAGCTATGGAATCGAATGCAGAGATCGATCCCATAGCTTTTTTCAAAAAAATGAAATATAGAATCAGCCATGTGCATCAGACCCCCAAAAACGTGCTAATATGTGTATAGTGGAAAAATGAAGGAAGGAGGATGGAATGCTAGAACAAGTGATATGTGAACATTTGCAGAGCAATAAAGCCCTTGCTGCCAAACTTGCCATTTACGACGGAAGGCCAGCGGTCTTTGATTATAAAGAGCCAGCGGCAGACGATCAGAAGTGGCTGGGAGATGCAAGGTATGGCCGTATCGTTTTTTCCCTGCAGATCAGAGACGATCCGACGCGGACAAAATGCGGAAGTCTGGCGGTAGACGTTCTCAGTGAGAGCAATACACAATCGTATAAAGACATGGAACCCATTGTGAGAGACCTTCTCGATGGGTATTTTTTTGTCTCCGATGACAAAATGATTTCCCTCAGATGGAGCCACAGGAGTCCGGGCGGAGAATCACTGGCAGCTGTCTGCGAAGGTCTGACGATGCATTTTCAGGTGTATTGTTATCCGGTGAAAAGACCGTCCACAGTCAATCCCGCATCGCTGCTTGCCAGTTGGTGTAAAAGCTACGTTGAGGGCATGGGGCAGTCAGCTTATTTTCTCGCAGCCGGGGAGAACCTGCCGCAGGTGTTCAAACCGACGGCGAAGAAACCAGCGATTTACTGGCGGCTTGCCAAAATCGAACCCTGTAGCTGGATGAAGGACCGGCCGGGAGCAGACTTTCGCACTGCCAGTCTGCAGGGCCACGTCATTGTGCCCGGTCAAAGCGAGGAAGAAGCTGAACTGGTGCTGCGGCTGGATCAGGCCATAGAAAAAGCGGAACGGATCATCTGTGACGATTTGTCCATGTTTGTGAGCAAAGAGGACAGTGCAGATTTGACCGCAGATGCTATGAGGCAGGGTCAGCTTACGGTAAAGGCTGCTTACGGAATTGCAGCAGATGAAGAGACAAGCGAAAAATTGCAAAACGTTTCTATTGAAATGAAATAATCAGGAGGAAATGATGACCACAAAAAAAGAAAAGAAAGAGCAGGCAGCTGCATCGGTTTATACTGTCAGCCAGCTTGCAGAAGTGTCAGAGAGATTGTTCGGCACTGACAAAATCATTGTCAAAGCGGCGCTCAAAACGTCTGGAAAGGAAACTTTTACAGAACATGAGGCTGTAAAAATAGTAAATGCTTTTAGAAAAAAGGAGGTAAAGTAAATGGCACAGATTTTTAGAGAAGGAGAAATAAAGGTAAGACCTGACGTCTATTACCGTTACTCCAACAAAGGAAAGAACGACAACGTGGGTGCGGTAGACGGAATCAACGCCCTGGTCATGCAGGCGGCATGGGGTCCTGTTGGCGAAGTAAAGGCTTTTGTCAAAGCGACTGACGTCAAAGAGGCATACGGAGACTGCGATGGAACAAAGATGGCGGAAGCCATGTTTGAGGAAGGCGCGAGCACCATTTATGTCTACAGGGCAGGCGGCACTGGCGGAACGAAAGCCAAGCTCACCCAGGGCGAGAATGTGGTGCTGACTGCAAAGTACGAGGGTGACTTCCCGATCAAAGTAAAGGTACAGAAAATGCCAGGGGATGAGGTCAAGCAGTGCTTTGTCATCATCGACGGCGTAGTGAAGGAAACCTTCGTCTTTGATGCAGTTGGCGACGGAGAAGCAGCTTCTTTGGCTGATACGCTGCAGAGCAGTGCCTATGTCACCATGGAAGGTGGAAAAACCGGCGAAGTGGCAGAGTTTGAACAAGCTTTGACTGGCGGCAGCAACCCGTCTGTCACCGGAGACGGATATGTGGAAGGATTCTACGCGCTGGAACCGTACTACTATAACGTCATCTGCTGTGACACTATCGCCGAGGGCGTGCAGAACCTGCTTCATGAATACATCGACGAGGCCGTCAAAGTGGGGAAATTCCCAATCGGTGTTGCCTGCGCGGATACGACTGCTGCTTTCAACGAGAGGAAGACAAAGGCCGCAGGCTTCAATGATGAACAGATTGCTTTTATGGGCAATTCCTATACGGATCCAGATGGAAAGGCCGCACCGCCAATCATGGCCGCAGCCCGTCTGGCAGGTGCAATCGCAGCGACACCGTCTAACAAGAGCATCGTACACAGAGCCATCAAAAACGCCATTGATGTGCCAGAGAAGTTCACAAATGCGCAATATGAAGAGGCGATTTTGTCCGGTATGATTTTGTTCTCTAAGAGCTCTGATGGACAGGTCTGGTTTGACTCTGGCGTGACAACACTGGCAGCGCCAGACGAAAACCAGGATGCGGGCTGGAAAAAATTGAAGAGGACCAAAGTGAGAAATGAACTGATGCACAGATTGGATGTCATCATGGAACGACTGATCGGCAAGGTCAACTGCGACGACAACGGCATCGCCGACGTTCTGCAGGCCGGGATGGGACTGCTGAAAGACATGGCCAGAGAAAAGAAAATTCTGGATGGAGCGACCTTTACGCTGGATGCGGAGAACCCTAAGACCAGCGACAGTGCCTGGTTTGTCGTAGAGGCGGACGATATCGACAGCCTGGAAAAAATATATCTGCACTATAGATTCAGCAACATGCCGACGGCATAATAGATAGGAGGAAAGAAAATATGTTAGATCAGAAAACACTAGTAAAAAATATTATGACAGGGAAAGACGGAAAGCTGCTCATCGTCATTGACGACAAATCTGAAGAGCTGTTGGAAATCGACACCTATTCAATCAAAGGCAACTACACCAATCTGGATTATCAGCCGGTGGGCTCTTACCAGAAGTTCGGCGTGCCTTCGGATGTGTCCTACACACTTACCTTTACGGAAGCCGTCGTCAGAGACGACGTCATTATGGCGCCTCTGCTGGAAGCGGCTGCGGCTGGAAAGAACATCAGCTTCAGTTTCAGGGCGACAGCACAGAGACCTGACGGCGTGCCGCAGACCCTCGCCCTGGACGACTGTATTCCAGACGGAGAGTTTGACCTGATGACCCTGACACCGGGAGAAGTGATTAAGAGAAATCACTCCTACAGAGTCAACTCTGCGCCGACCTGGCTGGATAAATTGGCGGGATTTTAAGGATATGACGATGTGAGAGGGGGGAGCAATCCCCTCTCTCCTTTCAATATAAAGCGAAAAAAGGAGAGAAAAAATGGAAAACAATACAAATGAAGTAACAAGAGCAGAATTCATCACTCCGGTGAACGAACCTGATATGTCGCAAAAGGTGGCGGCAAAGATAGAAAAAGAGGATGAGTATGATCTGGTATCCTCTTTGCTGGCGGCGGCAGAATACCAACAGACGCCGGATATGACGAAAGAAGTGGAGATCCGCAGAAATGGCCGACTCTATTTTACCGTTCATGTACATCCGGTTTCTGAGGACGACATTTCCCTCGCCCGGAAAAAGGCATCAAAGTATTACGAGAATCCGCAGGGAAAAAAGCTCCCGCGAGTCAGAGGGGAACTGGATTCCAATCTGTTCAACTCCTGGATCATCTACCTTGCTACGGCGGAAGAAGATCGCGAGAAAATCTGGGGCAACAGCGCCATCATGAAAAAATTCAACCTGCTGAAGCCGGTGGAATCCATCAACTATCTTCTGATTGCAGGGGAGAAATCCCAGCTGATCGACCTGATCTTTGACATCAGCAAACTTAGCGATGATGAGGATGAAGAGGAAGCGGAGGCAGAGGACTACGCAAAAAACTAATCAGGATAAGCAGTGTGGCCCAGTGGCTGCACTTTGCTTATCAGAATCATAACAAAGAGCCGGGTGTGCTCCTGGGACTTAGGACAATGAATGAACCGGTCACACCTGGCGAAAGATCTTTCATGATGGCATCGGACCTCATCGCTATAGAAGACGGATTCGTTCCCGTCAAAGTCAGCAACTTTGCCGGGAAGGAAGAGGAGTAAGACAGTTTCAGCTTGCCAGCCAGGGAAGATGCGAATATAATTGTTCCAACGATCTAACGACGTTGTCGCAAGGTAAGAACCATTGAATCATGTGCTGCGATTCTGTTTTCAGCGAAATGCACATAGTATAATGAACGCATTATCTAACGACGTTGTCGCAAGGAAGCGTTCATTGAATCACAATTTTAATTATATTTTCAACGGTATAATTGTGATATAATGAGGTATAGTGAAGTTTGGAGGTATGGCGATGAAACTGATGAAGACAGCGGAGGAGATGATGCAGTTCTGTATTGATAACGACACGGGAACCTATTCGAACAAGTACCTAAGGCATTTTAAGGTGATAGAGAACTGTTTGCAGGCAGACGAATATGCCCTCCTCTGTTTCAAGGGATATCAAAAGAAAGACTTCAATTACGGTTCAGGGAAAAGCGATTTTTATGCATTTGCTTTGACTAATAAAAGGCTGATTATGAGCCAGCACAATTCCCTGGGCAGTGAAGTACAAACTATTTCGTATAACGACTTGAATGACATAGCAGTGGTGGATAATACTGTGGTAGTTGATGCTGCAAAAGCGCAGCCGTGTATTGGAATTTCGCCTGATTCTGTGCAATATATGAGGGAGAACCTGCCAGCGATTGTAGGCGAGATAAATCGGAAAAAAGCAGCCAAGATAAGCAGGGGCAGCAGTCCCGCAGATGAAATCCGCAAGTTCAAGGCCCTCCTTGATGACGGGATCATAACGGAAGAGGAGTTCCAAAAGAAGAAGGGGCAGCTGCTGAACATGGGCGATCCACTACAGCAAGCAGGTACGGATGCTGTCATAGCAGTTGACCAAACTGATTATAGACCTGTCGGAAATGTTGCAGAAATGAAACGGGAACCTGTACAAGAAGATGAAAATGCTACCGGCGATAATCGATGGAAAGTTATTTTGTATTCATTTTGTATCGTTGGAGGGATAATAAGTATACTGGGATTTTTAGTGGCTGCTGGAGCAATTTAACAAAAAGATTTAATAGGCACTTCCTACTGGGAGTGCTTTTAAAATACAAAAAATGAAAGGAGGTTCAGATGATGAATAATGTTGTTGTGATTCAGGCGGATCATCACGGGCTTGATAAAACAAAAAAACAATTAAATACATTAACTGACGAAGCAAAAAACTTGCAGAAGGCAGCAAAGCTTGACATCTTGATGAACACAGACAAACTGGATAAATATTTTGCCAGAAGTGAAAAGCTGATCAAGAGGCTATCCGAATCAAAATGCGAGATGTTCGTTACCGTGGAAGATCGCTTACTCAACGAAACAGAATCAACGATCAAAAGACTGACAGGAAAACGGCATGCTATTCATGTTGTCGTAAAGGCAGGAACGACAAGTCTGGATTTGATAGAAAGAAAACTAAAGACTATTACTGTGAAGGCGGGGAATCTGCAGCTGCCTGTATTTCAGGCAGGACCAGGGACGTATTACCATCAACAGTCAGGAGTGACACCTGCACAGAATAGTAGCGTGCTTGATATGATTGGACCGATTGCAGATGTCGTAACTATTTTTTCTGGAATCAGAGGTGCAAAAAAATTTATTGAAGAAGATATTTTTGGAAAGAAAATAGGTTCTGGCATTGAGAAAGCCTTTCAAAAAATAGGCGCTCGAGCTTCTACATCTCTTTCGGCCAGCAGAATGTTCGCCAGAAGCGGAGGTATTCTGGCTGCAGGCGGAGAAGCTGGCGCTGAGATGGGAGCCAAAGGGCTCACCACACTCGGAGCAGGGACTGCTATCGGTGGAATCACAGCGGTTGTAGGCGGCATTGAAGGTAGTTACCATTTGACAAAGGGAATTACTGCAAATAACGACTATGACAGAAGTTATGAAACTGCTAAGGGAAGTACTATTTTAGGAAGTATCATAACAGGTGTCGCCGCAGGTTCGATCTTCGGGCTACCCGGTGCGCTTATTGGCGGCGGAATTGGCTATATCGCAGGCAAAGCAGCCAGCAGCCCCGTTGCCAACGTATTTACCGGTGGAAAGATTGGTGCGATGAAAGATGCCGGGGTATCGCCCAATGCGGCAAAGCGGCTGGAAGAGCTGCGCGAGAAACAAGCTGAACTGGCAAAGTCTACACTAGATGAAAAGTTTGGCTCCATTACCTTATCTGCTGAACAGGTGGCGAAGGCAACCGAGAATTTGTTCAATCCGACGCAAACTGCCAGAATTTATAATGCAGAAGTGGCAGCATCGCAGCTAAATGAAGCTTTTGGTGCTTTGCAGCAAAGCAATAGCAATTTAAGAAAAGATATTTGGACTGCATCTACAGAAGGTCAGCTTAGCCCACAGAAGGTGAGTGGCCTAAAAACATCTGCAAACGCATTTGGAACAGATGCCCAAACTGCGTTGAAAGAAAAGCAATATGCCGATAAAGAAGCTGTTTTGGCGGTAATGGGAAATGCTGACGAGAGTGAGGGCGTTCTAAAGTCAATAGATAATCGTTACAAGAGTCAACAGACAAAACTTAATAAAATGGAGACAAAACTAAATACTGTAGTAAATAATGCTGCAGCAGACGGAAAAATAAGTGAAAAGGAACAAAGTAAAATTGCCGCTGCGATGACAGAGATAGACTCTTTGATAAAAAATAATAGTGGTGATGAATTTAAAGCCAGCTTGGAAAAAATGGATTTAGATATAAAAGGAGATATTAATTGGGAATCATTTAGGGCAATTATAGAATCTGGCAAATTGAGTGCTGATCAGAAAGTGGGCAGCCTGGAAAACGCATACAGCAATATTGCATTTTCTGCAACCGATGGCGAGAAAAAAACCTTGCTTTGGGGAGAAAATGAAAAAGGTGATAAGGCGGGGCTTTACTATCAAGAATCTGGTATGTATCTCGATGTGATTAATAGCGCAACGGAAGGTTTTATGGAGCGATTTGCTGGTAATTTCGATTATTTTTCTGAATCTATTGATAAAATTATGCAAGGCGGTTTAAATGATGATGCGAGAAAGCAAATCAGCAGCTTGTACGAAAATGATGGAGCAAAAAAAGCTCTAGGCGAGCTTACAGATGGACTGAGCAGCAGCGCTCAAGAGCTTTTACAGATTGCACAGGTGTATGAAGATGCTACAGGTGAGGTGCCTAAAAAAATTCAGGAGGCTCTGAAACAATTAGATTTCTATAATTATGTAGCAGATGATAAAGCACACGTTTGGTTGAAAGAAAATGGTGGCAAGAATGCAAATAAAGAATTTAATTTAGTTGAGTATATGTATATGGGACAACCCTCTCTGCTGCCAATGCCCCAGACAGTAACTCAAACAATACCGCAGGACGGTTTTGCTTATTCCTCGGGCTTACCGCAGGTCACTTTGGATGGAAAGTCAATCATAGAGGGGCAGTCATCAATTACAGCAGCGGATTTTGGCATACCGCCATTTATCACTACGACAGTAGATGTGTATATTAAGAAACGAATCATCCATGGTGATCCGCCAAACGGTGTTGGGGGTGTAGGGAGTACGATTGCTTCCGCAGGATATACAGTTATGGAAGGGGCAAAAAAAGCTCTTAAGCAGTTAAACCATTTCCGCGGCGGTATCGTCGGCGGCAATGTCCCTGGCTTTGCCGAAGGCGGTTATGTCCAAGGCGGTGCGCAGCTGATTACCGTAGCAGAGGAAGGTACGCCGGAGGCGATTATTCCGCTTGGCAAGCATCGCAGGAAACGAGCCATGGAATTGTTCGGCCAGGTAGGAAGCTACTTGCAAGCTCCGGGGTTCGCTCCGAAGGGTTTTGCTGCTGGCGGCATTGTCGGCGGTTCCATCGGCGACGGTTTTGGCAGCGGTATGCCGCCTGTCGTAGAAGTCGGCGGCGTGGAGATCAAAGTCGAAGCGAAAGATGGACAGAATTTGGTGGAAACCATCAGAGAAAACAAAGAAGCGATTAGCGAAGAAATTGCAGGAGTATTTAATGCAGCCTTTAAGGGGCAGTTTGCAAATACACCGGCGTCAGGAGGTGCCATTGCATGAGAATCATAGCAAAAGAATTCAATAACCCGTCCAATAGATTGGAATTTTCCTGGCTGCCCACAGAAATCAAGGATAACGGGGGCAACGTCATGTTTGCCAGCTACAATTTGCTGGACCGCGGTGAATTTGTCAGACCGTCCGGCAACGACTTGCGTAAGATTTCCTGGGAAGGACGATTCCCCGGCGAGGCTAGGAAAGAAGAACCCTATCTGGTCAGTGATTGGGAAGCGCCCGAAGACTGCGATGATCTGTTGCGGCAGTGGGCGAGCAAACGCAAAAAAGTAAAACTGACCATCGAAAATACCAACATTAATGAGTTTACATGCTATATCAACAATTATTCGTCCACCTACACAGGCGGTTTTGGCGATATAGAGTATTCCATCGAATGGATCGCCTATAAAACCCTGAGCGTCAATGTCACGAAAAAATCGAAAACAGTCAAGAAGCAGACAAAGCGAGCGAAGAAAGACTATAAGACCCATGTTGTCAAAAGCGGAGACACTCTCTGGGGGATTGCAGCAAAATATCTGGGCAAAGGTACCCGCTGGAAAGAAATCTATAAGCTGAACAAAAGTACCATTGAGAAGGCGGCAAAAGCCCATGGCTTTAAATCTTCTGACAATGGACACTGGATCTGGCCGAAGACGACATTGAAGCTGCCGAAAAAATAAGGGAGGTGAGAATATGCTATATTATAGACCGATGTATTCCGTCGTCGTTATCCCTCCCAAGGGCAAGAAATACGTGGTGAAAGCCATGAGCAGCAACAGGGGGGAAGCGGCCAACCTGGTCACCAGCCTGACGCTGACGGAATCGAAAGGACAACTGGCCCAGAGAGCGACAATCAAAATGTTCAATCGCTACATAGACGGACTCGGTTATCCCAGCAATCTATTTCCTGTGAAAAGCCGCGTCTTTATTTATGCAAAGGGCGCGGGTGTGGACAAAGGAAAGGAAGTCTTTCGCGGTTACGTCTGGGAGACCAATTACACTCGTTCTGATTCCAGCGAACTGACCTTGACTTGCTACGACAACCTGATTTACTTCATGAATTCAGAGGCGCTGCACTATTTCTCCAAGGGTAAGAAGACAAAGGAGATCGTGTCCACGATTCTGAAGAAAAGAGGGGTGAAGGTAAAGTATAACTACAGCAACATCACCCATCCGAAACTGCCGCTGTCAGGAACGTTGGCGGACATTCTCACGTCAAAGGTTTTGGACGAGGCAAAGAAAAAGATGGGCACGAAATACGTGATCAAAAGTGTCAAGGACGTGGTTCACATAGACAGGGAAGGCAGCAACCAGACCATCTATCGGATTCCAAGAGACGAAAATGGACTGCTGATTCAATATGCCAGGTCTGTCACTATGGACGGTATGGTGACCAACGTGGTCGTAACCGGAAAAACCGATGAAAACGGCAAGACAAAGGTCGAAACGAGAATCCCCCGCAACAAAAAAACCTACGGAACTTTGACCAGGGTCATTCATAAAGACGAGGATACCAAACTGTCAGAAATTAAAAAAGAGGCAAAGTACATACTGGATGAGAACGCTCTTCCTCATAAGGAATACGATATCACCGCCATGGACATTCCCTGGGTCAGAAAAGGTGATAAAGTTCTAGTGCAATTTGACGAGAAAACCTTACACGGCTGCATCGTCAATGAAATCACCCACAACGGTGACAACAACACCATGAATATGAACGTGCGCAGACTGAAAAAGCTGAATAAGGCTTCTGATAAGAAGCTGGCATGCCCATCTAAAACGCTTCGCAGCGGCAGTCAGGGCAGCGCGGTCAAAGATTTGCAGAAATGTCTGAACCAGGTGATGTCTTCCGGTCTGGCTGTCGATGGGATCTTTGGCAGCAATACCTACAAGGCGGTAAAGCGTTTTCAGAAGAAATATAAGCTGGTCGTCGACGGGATCTTCGGTCCAAAGTCCATCGCAAAGATGAAAAGTGCATTAAAATAAAAAGCTATGTGCATCTGACCCCTAAAAGTGTGGTAATATAAGTATGACATTCTGTCCAGCGAGAGGTTCATTGAGCTGCGTGACAGAATTTATGCTGACGTTCCCCAGCCTATGGCTGGATTGGAACGTGTCGTATAGTGAAAAACTAGAAAACGAGTGAGGAAAAAAATGAGCTTAAACGGACAGAACAGAGCCGACGTCAAAGTCGGCGCCAAAGTAAAGATCGTATTGAAAGCCGACCAGCGCACAGGAAAGCTGACCGAAGGGGTCGTGGCAAAACTACTGACGAAAAGCAGCTTTCATCCCCATGGCATCAAGGTGATATTGGAAGATGGGAAGGTGGGAAGAGTACAGGAGATTGCAGAGAAGTGAATGGAGCAGTTTCAGCTTGCCCGCTATAACAGATACGGATATAATTGAGGTATAGTTGAATTTGTATTTACCCGGAGGTATGGCAATGGAGAAGATGAAAACCGCGGCAGAAATGCTGGCGTATGTTGAGTTTAACGGGACCGGATGCGGAGGAAAAAGGAATGAGAATCTAGCATCATTTAAAGTCATTGAGGAACATCTGGAGCCTGATGAATATGTCGCCTTCGCGTTTATGACCTTTTACTATCTTACTGATTTTAATATGAACGGAACCGTTGCGAACGCGGTTACAAGTAAGCGAATTCTCATGGCAAAAGCCAACGAGAACCCAGTATTTAAGACGATACCGCGAGATGAGTTCAGAAGCATGACCATGAGTTGGGGTAAGTATTTCGTCAGTCTGGTTTTAGATTCAAAGGAAACGCAGATCCAAATGAAGGCTCCAGCAGATGAAGGATTGGAAATACAGAAACGTCTTACAGCGATAATCGATGAGTTGGGGTTCGGAGCGAACTGCCCGAAGGCGCTTTCCCGGCAACGTTTTCAGATTATGCAGGGGGACACCTCCGATATTAAGAAGCTCGTAACGGCCAAAGACATGGTGCAGTTCTGCAAGATGAATAACGCCATTGACGGGCTTAGAGAGAAGAAGGCGCAGGCGCATTTTGAAATTATCGAGGAATGTCTGGAAGAAGGGGAGACTGTCATGGCGGTATTCATTGCAAGGCATTCTTATCAAGACCTGGGCCTCGTTTACTTTGCTAATGCAATTTCTGACAGGCGGATCTTAATGAGCTGCTATGGACGCATCTCCGGCCGGCTGTTAAAGTTCATCAGTTTTGATGAGTTGGAAAATGTGAGGGTAAAAACGGAAGGGGAACTGGCATATATCCGGTTCAGAAACAGGAAAATGGAGGTGAACATGAAAGCACCCCTGTATGCAGGAGAACGGGTGCGTGCCATATTTGCGGATATCCTGCAGGATCCTGCTGATGAAAAGGCTGCTATAGAAAGTGGGATGGAGGAAAGCCAGCAGGACGTCAGAGACGATATTGCCGCCCGTGGCATGCAGACAGCGGAGAAAATGCTGCAGTACTGTATCGACCATGGAACCATCGGGGAATGGAGGCCGCGGAAGAGGCTTCCGGACTTTGAGATGGCGGCGGACTGCATGGAAAAAGACGAATATGCGGTCATGTGCTTTATGGGAGCATATTCGGAGACGAATCTGAAGGGATTAGATTCTACATGGTATATAGGGGTGAAAGAAAAAGATAACAGATGGCTGTGCGCGTTTACAAATAAGCGGATCATCATGACGCAGAAAAGCATACCGCCGGGCAGGCTCATCAGCATCCCATATGAACGGCTTTACGATGTTTCCATCGGGATATCTGTGCCTTATGCCAATGTCATCATCAGCACGGTAAACGGTGACATGGACATCCACATGGACGCAGACCAGGGGTACCAGGTGAAAGGACTGCTGAGTGACATCAGGGAACAGGTCCCGGAATTCGGGGGCTCAAAACGGGAGAGGCAGCCGGAAGCCATCGGAAAATACAGCCCTGCGGATGAAATTAAGAAGTATAAGGAACTGCTGGACGAAGGCGCGATAACGGAGACGGAATATGAAGAAATCAAGAAAAAGCTTTTGAAACTGCTGTAGGAGAGAGCTGACAGAAGGCAATATGATGGTTAGTCGAAACACACTTGGAAACAGGTGTGTTTCTTTTTATAAAGATATGCAAGGTCTAGCGAAAGGAGGCTGCAAAGATGGATAAAGCGATTATTGAAGTGGATACGGGAAATTTAAAGAGTGGGAAAGAAAAAGTTAAAACGTTAAAACAAAGTCTTGTTGATGTTTCAAAGATTGTAAAAGGACTCGATAAGAGTAAGACGATCATAGAGATGGAGCTAGATGATGATAAGTTTATCACTGCTTTGGAAAGAAACAGAGAACGGGTGGATGTGTTAGGTGGGGCAAAATGCGCGGTAATGCTCTCTCTGCAGGATGGGACTGAAAAAACAGTAAATAAAATGACTGCGAGACTTGAACGCTTTTCTTCGAAATCATATCAAGTCAGGGCATCAATTGATCTTGGTGGAACCTTGAACAGGATCTCTCTGGTGGAGAATAAATTAAAAGAGTTTACAGGGAAAAACTGGTTAGTTACTGTCATGACAAACGAAGTTATGAATAACAGTATTTCACAAGCAAGCAGTCAGTCAAGTTATTCTCCACCTGTGGAATCTATAGGAAATATCTTTGATGGGTGGAAACGATCCTTTAAAGAGAATCCAATGGAAACCGCATTTATGGCCACCATGAACGTTGCGGAGATTCTAGGAAACTTTAAAATACTCGGCGATAAATTGAAAACTCCTAGAGATTGGATTGGGGGAAAAGTAAAAGGATGGAAATCGAAAGATCCGAGGCTGCCAGACCGGTTTGACGACATTCCTACAAGAGAAGGTCTACCAAACAAGGTGAAAACACGTATCGGAAACCTCGGTAAGGAAATTAAAAACACAGGCACTTCTACATGGCAAAAACTTACCAGATTTTCAAATGGCGCTGGCAATGCTGCGGGAAAGAAGGTTTTGACGGGAGGACTTGCCGGAAAATTGGGGACTGCTGCCACTGCTGGCGGAAAAACGGGACTTGCCGTCGGTGCGACAGGTGCGACGCTTCTCAGCGCGGCAGGGGCAACGGGTGCAGTGATGACCGGAATGGGAGTCATCGATGGAACTAAACACCTTATCAAAGGCTTTAAAGCAGATAACGAATATGACCAGAAATATGAAAAGACAAGAGGCGCTATGACTCTGGGATCTACCGCGACAGGAGCAGCGATTGGCACGGCAATCCTACCAGGGATAGGAACCTTTATCGGCGGCGGAGTAGGTTTTTTGCTTGATAAGCTTGTGGGAAAGAAGGCGGCGGAAAAGGTAGCCGGCGGCTCTGAAGGTGCCGCAGAATATGCATCCAAGTCTGAGAATGCGGCGGTCAAAGTTGCAGATGAGAGCATTCCGATTATTGAAAAGTTTGAAGAAAAACTTAATGCAATTCAGAATCCAGAGGAGCAAAAAGAGGAAATTTCGGGCTTTGTCGATAAAATGAACGAGACGACAGAAGCTTTGACTACCCTGGCACAGAAAAACTTAGAGGAAGGCAAGGAAGTGCCCGAGAAGGTGCTGAACTATCTGAATACGATGGATATGTATCAGCAGATGTTGACTCAAGGTAATCCTGTGAGTGGATATGGTAATCAGCCAATTGGAGGATATTTTGATCCTAACGTGCCACAAACCTATTCTCAATATCCAGGAGTTTTGCCAGGTACGAATGAAGGAAAAGGCACAGAGGGTCTGACTGCACCGCTTCAATTGATTCTCAGCGGGGAAAAGGAAGTGAAAGACAAGATCGAAGTCAGTGCAAAAGACTTTCTTGTCAAAGATAACGTGCAGGCTACAGTGCGTGTGGATATCGGTGTAATTCCTCAGGTGACAACTTATGTTACAGGCGGCAGTAAAAAAGGTCGCAGACCAAAGCATCGTTTCCGCGGCGGCATCATCGGCGGCAATTATCCTGGCTTTGCTGAGGGCGGTTATGTCCAGGGCGGCGCACAGCTGATTACCGTTGCAGAAGAAGGTACGCCGGAGGCAATCATTCCCCTTGGAAAACACCGGAGAAAACGAGCTATGGAATTATTCAATCAGGTCGGCGGTTACTTGCAGGCACCGGGGGTCTCGCCCAAAGGGT
>URXI01000012.1 GCA_900551775.1 uncultured Eubacterium sp.
CGCTCTGATAGGCAGCAACGCGCTTTCCGGCGCCGGGGGCAAGACCATCCAGATTGCGACAAAGCCGATGACAGAACAATACATTCTAGGTGAAATGCTGAAGGAACTGATCGAGCAGGATACAGATTTAGAGGTGGTGCTGACCCAGGGTGTGGGTGGCGGAACATCTAACATAGAACCTGCCATAGAGAAAGGGGATTTTGATCTCTATCCGGAATATACAGGCACCGGCTGGAATATGGTCCTGAAGAATCAGGGACTGTATGACGAATCCATGTTTGACCAGATGAAGAGTGCCTACGAGAAAGACCTGCATCTGACCTGGTCGGGGATGTACGGTTTCAACAATACCTATGGTCTGGCGGTGCGCAGAGAAGTTGCGGACAAGTACGGCTTAAAGACCTATTCGGATCTGGCAAAGGTGTCTGGCAGTCTGACCTTTGGTGCAGAATACGACTTCTATGAGAGAGAAGACGGATACGACGCGCTCTGTGAAGCCTACAGCTTCCATTTTGCAAAGACGGCGGATATGGACATCGGACTGAAGTACAAGGCGATCAACCAGGGCAAGGTAGACGTCATGACCATCTTCACCACGGATGGACAACTGAGCGTTTCTGACATCGTGGTGCTGCGAGACGACAAACAGTTCTATCCCTCCTATATGTGCGGCAACGTGGTGCGCATGGACACGCTGCAGAAGCATCCGGAGCTCACGGCTGTACTGACCAGCCTGGACGGCATCTTGGATGACAAAGCCATGGCCGATCTGAACTACCAGGTTGAAGGCAAGGGAAAGGAACCAAAAGACGTGGCTCATGCATTTTTGAAAGCCAAAGGCTTTGTGAGATAGGGGGATTGGATGAATACCATAATTGAATTTAGAGATATCAAAAAAGCCTATGGTGATAAGACCATCGTAGAGCATTTTAACCTTTCCATTGAGAAGGGACAGTTTGTGACTATCATCGGCAGTTCCGGCTGTGGCAAAACGACGGTTTTGAAGATGATCAACGGGCTGATTACGCCTGATGCGGGCACGGTCTTTGTGGAGGGCAGAGATATCAAGACGGAAGACCAGATCCAGCTCAGGCGCAACATCGGCTATTCCATTCAAGGCAGCGTCTTGTTCCCTCATATGACGGTGGAGAAGAACATCGCCTATGTGCCGGAGCTTTTGAACAAAAATGACAAAGCCAGGACCCGGGCGGCTGTGGAAAAGTGGATGAAGATCGTGGGCCTTGATGCCGAGATGATGAAGCGTTATCCCGATGAGCTTTCCGGCGGCCAGCAGCAGAGGGTCGGCATCGCAAGAAGCCTGGCGGCTTCGCCGGATATCCTTTTGATGGATGAACCCTTCGGCGCGGTGGATGAAATCACCAGGGTGCAGCTGCAGGAAGAACTGCGGAAGATCTACGAGCAGACGGGGATTACCGTCCTCTTTGTCACCCATGACATTTCGGAAGCCCTGAAGCTGGGGACAAAGGTTCTGGTCATGGACCAGGGGGTGATTCAGCAGTACGGGTCACCGACGGAAATCCTGCGAAGCCCCGCGACGGATTTTGTCAGACGCCTGGTGGCAAAAGAGCGCAGAACCTGCGGGCTGCCGGAAGAGAAGCTGCTGGAATGCGAGTATTGTGGGGTGATCAATCATGAGCATTGAACAAAATTTGGTGGATTTGATTAATTTTTTGGAGCCGGAAGCGCAGATTCCTTCTGACCCATCGCAGCGCTGGCGCATGTACCGTTCTCTTGTCAATGCGAGGATGCCGGGAGAGATGCCGGCAGATTATATGGAAAAAGAGAACCAGCTGCTGCTGGCCATGGCGGAGGAGAAGGGAATAACAGATCTTGCTGATCTGGAGGAGATGGAGCCTGGCATCTATCTCTGGCAGGGCGACATTACCGCCTTACGCATCGACGCCATCGTCAATGCGGCCAACAGTCAGATGCTGGGGTGTTTTTGTCCCTGCCACGGCTGCATCGACAATGCCATCCATACCTTTGCCGGTGTGGAGCTTCGAAACGAATGCGCCAGAATCATGAGGCGACAGAGGCATCTCGAGGTGACTGGCAGCGCAAAGATCACGCCCGGCTACAATCTGCCTGCAAAGTATGTGATTCACACGGTAGGCCCGATCATTCGCGACAGGGTTTGCAGCGAGGACCGTGAAGCGCTGCGCGCCTGCTATGAATCGTCGATGCGATTAGCTGATCAATACGGCCTTGACGCGATTGCTTTCTGCTGTATCTCCACTGGGGAATTTCACTTTCCAAATCGTCTGGCGGCGCAGATTGCCGTGGAGATAGTGAGAGAGTATCAGAAGAGCAGTAATCTGAAAGTCGTGTTTAATGTGTTCAAGGATTTGGACCGGCAGATTTATGAGGGGTTGCTGGGAAAGAACCGATGTGAGGAGGCTGGGGACAAATGATGTTCAGTGGAAAACTGAGAGGACCGGGAAGTGGGGAGGATGGAATTTTCCGCCTGAAAGAGGAACTGGCTTCTGCAGAGGCCGTCGTCATCGGCGCAGGGGCGGGACTTTCCGCCTCAGCGGGATTTGGCTACACTGGCGGGCGCTTTGATGCGTATTTTGGTGACTTCGGAGAGGGGCACGGTTTTGACGATATGTATTCCGGCGGGTTTTATCCTTATGAGACTCTGGAGGAATATTGGGCTTTCTGGAGCCGATACATCTGGATCAACCGCTATCAAAATCCGCCGAAGCCGGTTTACCAGGCGCTTTTTGACTTGATGAGAGAAAAGGATTATTTCGTGCTGACGACCAACGTGGATCATCAGTTTCAGCGGGCGGGCTTTGACAAGCAGCGCCTGTTCTACACTCAGGGGGACTATGGTCTCTGGCAGTGCAGCAAGCCTTGCTGCAAATTGACCTATGATAATGAAGAGCAGGTACGGAAGATGATAGAAGAGCAGGGCTTTGTCGTAGGTGAAAACGGCGAATTGACGCTGCCTCAGGGCGTTCACCCGGCTATGTCTGTTCCTGGGGAGCTGATTCCCCATTGCCCGAAGTGCGGCAGACCTCTGACTATGAATCTGCGGGCGGACGAGACCTTTGTGGAGGACCTGGGCTGGCATAGGGCGTCAGAACGGTACGCTGCGTTTTTGCAGGAGGCACAGCACCGACGGGTGCTGTTTCTGGAGCTGGGCACGGGGTACAACACGCCGGGTATTATCAAGTACAGCTTCTGGCAGATGGCTGCCAGGTGGCCGGAGGCCGTCTATTCTAGCGTTAATCAGGGGGAAGCTTATGCGCCTGTGGAACTTGGGGCGAAGGGAGTCTGCGTTGATGGGGATATCGGGGAAGTGCTGGAACAATTGAAAAGCAAGGCGCTTTAGCCTTGGCTGCCACGCTCGTTTTGTGCTTTTTGCGCTTTCTTGACTTTCCTGCACAAAGACAAGTGGGCGATGGAGAGATTCAAAGCATCCAGAGCGAAAAATACAAAGATGAAAGGAACCTCCGGTTACTTTTACAGCTTCTTCAGAGGATTATACGGAAAATGAGAGCCTCAAAAATAACCTGGAACGCAAAATAGCCTTAGAAGATCCCTTTTAATGGAAATTTGCGAAGGGGGGGGTCTTGTGCAGGATAGAGAAAAACTATCCCAAAAGTACAAAATGACCGTGGAGCGGAGGCTGTTCACCGCTCAGTATAGAAAGGATTTTGCCGGTTAGTCGCAAATATCTACGGTTGGTCGCAAAGTCTTTGCATAATGAAACCATAGGTGATAGAGTGGATGGTGAAAAGGGTATTCTGCTTTTATTCCCTATGGTTTTGTTGTATAATGAACATATTGATCTATGTGTTGTGATTCTGCTATAGGAGAATGCACATGGTTTAATGGAAACGATAAAGCCATGGGAGGGTAATCCAATGAAAATAATGGTATGTGATGATCAGGAAAAGGATCTTGCGCAAATGCTTGCGCTGAGCAGAAGATATGTGGAAACGAAGAGGATTGAAGCTGAGATTACCAGTACCATGGATCCAGAGGAGCCACTGCGTAATCCGCCGGATATTTTGATCCTGGATATTGAGATGCCTGGGAAGAGTGGGATTGATGTAAAGAACAGCTTTGCCATGGACGATGGCCCGTTTATCATCTTTGCTACCAGCCACGATGATTTGTTTCGAGAAGCCTTTGGGGCAAAGGTGATCGGCTTTTTGTCAAAGCCTCTGGAATGGAAATCTTTCCAAAAGATGATGGACAGCGCCGTAAACAACTTGAACGTGGGAAGGGTCATAGACTTCGGCGGCGGCCGTTTGAGTAACAGCCGCGATGTAATCATGTTTGTTGCAGAGAAAAAGTATATAAAAGCGGTGATAGACGGAGAGGACGACATCGACTGGCTGAGGCGCAGTCTGCGGAGCTGGGAAGAGGATTTGGCGGATGCAGGGTTTATACGTATCCACAAGGCATATCTGGTCAATTGCAGATATATCAAATTGTTTGAGGGGCAGACCGTGGTGCTCAAGGACGGACAGAGACTGGACGTCAGCAGAGACCGGCGCGATGCATGTTTTAAGAAATTTCGGGAGTATAACTTGAAACATGCTAAATTTGCTTAGAGGGATGGGAGGCACAGATGATTGCGTTTACACTTGAATTGATCAGTCTGTTTGTAATGTTGAAAGGCATCCTGGGTTACCGGTTTCGTGAGAATAAGGTGTGCATAGCAGCAGGAATTGGCGTAGTGTTGTTTCACTATATCGCATTTTTGCTGCTTTCACAGGAAGTTCTGATAGCGCTTGATTATGTGTGGCTTGTGATTCCTATTGTGGCGGCAATGCTTTTCTTTAAGGGGAACCCACTGACCTTGCTGGGCATTGGAATCAGCATGCGGATGGTCTTCAAGATGTTGGACTCTCTGTGTTTTGGGATTTGGATTTTTGTGGCAAAAGGCAAAGTAGATGGTATTGATTTGGTGTTAAACTACAATTTGTCCCAAGGGCTGTGTATTGCTGTCCTTGCAATCCTGGCATGTGTTCTGCGCAAGAGGAGTGGAACGGTTCATTCCCACATGGAAAAATTGAATCCGCTGGTTTTCGTACTGTTTGTGATTTGCAGCATGGTGCTGTTGTATAATCCTTGGTATGTAGAGACTGTACCTATTGAGGTGACATATATTACGCAGGGGAAGAACTTAGTGAAAAGCGGACTTCTGTCAATATTCATTGCAGTGTTTTTTCTTTTGATTTATATACTTATTAGTCAGAGAAAAGAACTGAAAAGGCTACTAACTCTTAACAAGAAGTGCATTGAAGAACAGACTGAGCAATATCGCCTTCTGAGCCAGGGAGAGCAGTCTCTGCGCCAATTCCGCCACGATTATAACGATCATGTGGCGGTGCTTCACGATCTTGCGCAGCATGGGGATGTAGATGAGCTGCGCAATTATGCTATACAGATGGCAGAAATCCAGGATGGTCTGCGTATGATTCATACGGGGAATGTGATTGGAGACGCCATCATCAACCGCTATGACCGCATATGCAGGACAGAGGATGTTGGACTGACTGTTGAAGGTGTTTTTCCTGAATCTATGGCGCTATCCGAGACTGACCTATGCGTACTTCTTTCCAACGGTATTCGTAACGCTTATGAAGCGTCGAGAAAGTGTGAAGAAAAGCGGTCGATTTCCGTCGATATTCAAAATACCGAAGGCTATGTATATATTGTGATAAGGAATCCTTCCACTGAAAAGCTTTGTGCAGAGGAAAATGGACTTGCAACTTCAAAGGAAGATAAGGAAAGCCATGGTTATGGAAGCAGAAATATGCTGGAAACCGCCAGAAAGAATGATGGAGATGTCTTCTGGGAGATGGATGGGGAAGGATTGGTTACGACCACGATTATGGTTAAGAAAAGTGAGTAAGAGAGTTTTAATTGCCAGACTTCGGTCTGGCTTTTCTTTTGCTTCGGATACTAAAAAGGCTGGAAATAGGGTGATTCGCCATATATTTTAACGGTTCGTCGCAAATTCCTGCGGTTGGTCGCAAAGTATTAGGACGTTTGATTATTATGAGGTATACTTTGGTTAATAACAACGGAGGAAAATGAAAATTATGAAAAGAAGATTGTTAACTATATTACTAGCGCTATCCATGTCAATTACTACAACTTTAGCAGTGACATTTGCAGGAGATGAGGACGGCAAAGCAGAAATCAAAACCGCAGATCAGTTAAAAGCAGCGATGGCTTTTGATATGGAAGATGGGGATTTAACAATCGCTGAAAAGAAGGCGCTGCTTAATAACACAACAGAAGCCGCAGTGGCAGAATTGATAGAAGAAAAACTGGACGCGGCAGCAGATTTGCTAAATGGCGCAGAAATAGAAGCGGATATGAAGAATGAGCCTGATGGCACTACATATGCTGCATATCAATATGATCTCGGAGATGGATGCAGACTGATTGTTGAGCTTCAGGATCAGGCGGAGATATCTGCTGGCAATATGGCAAGCACACTGGCCGCAACTTCAGGAAGTAATGAACAGTGGAAGGACTATGGGTATCGATATTTCACTGCGAGAGCAACAGTAGAATGTAATGTAGGTACAGCCTTTCTGAACTTAGAGAACCATTATACCCTTTCTGTTAATGGGATTGACGAAAGACCTGGGAAGGCAGGGCTTGACAGTGATAATTCTAGAATCTTGATAACACATGGTATTCCGGATATCACTGACCCTACAGCAAGAACGCCAGGTGGGTCTGATGTGAATATGCATTGTGACTATACAGTAAAAGCCTTAACTGCATCTGGTACACAGTCGCAGAAAAATACTTATAGACTGAGCACGACAGTGAAATATTTAGCCATAGATAAAGCAGGGAAAAGGATTAGAGTTGGACAGGCTTGGCGTTTGGCGAAGAAGTCCTGATTTACAGTTTAGGGAGCCAAAAGATGCGGGGCGAAATTAATTGTCTTTGCAATTCAGAGAGATTTTAAGCGCTTAAAATATATCATTATTACTTAAGAGGACTGGAAGGGGAAAAGAATGAGAAAGAAATTGGGTGTAATTATGATTAGCTGTATATTAGCAATTACAGCTAGTGTAATTCCTGTATTTGCAGAAAATGACACAACATCCTCAACCACATTAGGGGATGTCGCTACAGAACTAAATAACTATATAGAAGCTAAGTACAACTTTGAAGTTGGAAGCGCAGAATATATGGAATTTTTAGTTAAACAGTTAATGTTTGATGAAGATCAAGAACTTGCTGAGCGATCAGATTATGAAGACCTGACATTCTACGCTAGTATATATATGGCGGAGAGTAACTCACCTGAAAATACGGTGGTGACAGAAAAAGGTGATGGCACTAAAATTGTTTCTTTAAATGACAATTTTAATAGTAAGTCTTTGGCTGCAGCGAAACTTGAGATTGCTATTTCAAATGCGCAAGATTTAGAAGGTATTAATGAGAATGACACACAAACAACATTTGCGACCTATAGCCCTTCTAAAGCGGCAAATTATGCATTAGCTCATGGAGCAACAGGCACGGCCAATGTTCCGGAATTTCCAAAACTTGATAATGACTGTACAAATTTCGTATCTCAGTGTGTTAACGCAGGGGGAAAAAGCATGGTGAAACCATCAGGTGGAGTCATGGTATTACCGGATATATATGCGAATAACTCGTACTGGTATTCGCACCACCATATAAATATAACGCCGGTTCATCAGTATAAGCAGACGACTTCCTTTATTAGAGTTTCGGATTTTTATACTTACTGGAAAAATCATGGTGCTACAATAATTAACTGCAGCACAAACAGTAACTTAAGATCAAAAATTAAGGTAGGGGATATTGTGCAATGTGCCCGGAGTAATGGATCGTGGTATCACTCAATTATAATTAGTTGCAAGAAAGATGGAACCTGGAGATATGCGGGACATACGGACGATCATAAATGGAGAGAAGTAAGCAAAATTACTGGAGTTAGTAAATATAGAATTATCAGGTTGTAATCCTATCATACTATATACCATTAGACTGTGCATTTGCACAGTCTAATGGTATATAAAAACTAGCGGTAATTGAGTGTAACAATATCGGGCAGACAAATAAATATGGTGGTGATTACACACGCGTTTGTTGGAAAACAAACAAAGTTGAGGAGGACTAAAATGAGTAAAAGAAAAGTATTAATTGGCATTGGAATACTAGTCGTATTGGTCATAATGATACTAACCATCATTCGTGCCACCCAGGTATCGAGGTTTCCAGGGGAGAGTGGTAGCTGGACGGCAGTATGTATGAACACAGAGAATCAGGATGATGGAACCTGGAGCGGTTATCTGGTTTATGAGGGAAGGGCTGATTCTTTGGGTGATGTTTATGCTGACGTAACGGTAAATGGCAGTCGACTTTACAATTTGAAGATGGAGTCAGATGTGGTGCAGGAAGATCACATGAGTATCGTCAGTAGGCTGGTTACGGGTATTTTTAACAAGCCATATTACAGCCTCTACGATTTCGGCAGTGATCCTGAAAGTTTGGATATAAAAATCCAGTGGACGGAAAAAGGTGAGACGAAGACAGAAATAATCAAATACGAAAAGTAAAGATTTAAGACGATGCAAATAAAATTAACAACGAAGAAGGAAAATAAAAGGGTAAGTGAGGTGAAATGTCAAAGTTAGTGAAGAGGATATTATGTATTATTCTAATAGTGCTTTGTGCAATTGAAGTAATTCTGATTACTAATCAGGTAAGAGCAAATGATTCCGATATTATTAAGCCGGTGGCGGCAGAAAGCGCTGAAGATAATCATAAAAATGTGTCCCTGCGAAATAAATCGATAATCGGATTTGGGAAGTATGGGTTCAGGCAAAAGATTACTATAGAAAATCCAACGATTGTGATTCAATATGTAGTCGAGGATTATGATCTAAAGGATGTTCGATACGGCATTTATGAAGATAAAGCGTTAACGGTTCCAATTAAAGAGTTGCAGTTCCACAATATACTAAAAATTCTGGACGAGTAGCTTATAGTAATATTCCCATGGTTAGAGCTTATCCATCAAGCACATCGGATAAAGATGACAGATACATAGCAATGAAGGGAAGTATTATTGTAGCTTGGCAAATAAGTGGGAATTGTCATTCCGTAGGCATCAGTGGGAAATATGGACATGCTATCATCGTGTGTACGCCAAGTGTGGGTGCTAGTAGCCAGGGAGGTGCTATCTCGTTCACGCCTTCAATTAACATAAAATCAGGAGTTGAAGACTTGATAACAATTACTCAATAACTTTAAAAAAGCATCCAAAGCTAGCTATGGCTGGACGTTATATGACTCAACGTCCAGCCTACTGCGTATTAATTGAAATTATTATAGGAGGGCTTATGAAATATCTACTAGTAATCAGTTCTTTTTTAGGGGGATTTATTGGAGCAATTCTGGACGGAGTTTTTTTTAGTAATACTATTTTATTCTCCTATGCATTTTTTTTAACACCATCGATTTTTGCGTTAGGCGAAATTTACAATGATGTAAAAAATTTGCAGAAGAAGAGGGGAGATTAGGATAAGTTAAATATTATGGCAGATTAATATAAGGCGAGAAAGTAAAATGTACAAAAGAGAAATATTAATTGACACGGGGTTATTAGTCGTACAGATTATTCTGACATTAACTATTGCTCATGCGGATTTTGCAAGGGGTGCTTTGCCTGCCAGGAGACAAAGAGATGCGTCATTCACGACGATGCGGATATCATCGCACAGAAGATGAAGGACGTCGATGCCATCGCCTTTGCTACGCCGATTTACTATTTTGAAATGTGCGGGCAGATGAAGACCATGCTTGATCGTGCGAACCCGCAATCCGGCGCTGCAGGAAGCCTTTGATATGGGGAAAACAGTGCTCAGTCGAGAAGATGCGAGAGAATACGTCAGCGAGTAAGAACACAGCCGCCGGAAATGATTTCAGAGTAGCGGCCTTTCTCTGAATCCCAGATTCCACCTCTTGTATTTTTTGTCGTACTATTGTAGCATGATAATAGACGAAAATAAACGAGGTGCTGAATGAATATCAAAGATTTGAAGTGTTTTGAGGCGGTATATGAGCAGAAAAGCATCAACAAGGCTGCCAAGCAGCTGTACATCACGCCCCAGGGTCTTGGCAGCAACATCAGATCCCTGGAGAACGAACTGGGTACGGTTTTGTTTGCGAGGGCAAAACAGGGTGTAACACCGACAGAAAGCGCGCAGCTTTTATATAAACGGGCAGGTCTTCTGATTGGAGAATTTGAACAGATCAGGAACGAAGTGCAGCAGCTTTCCCATAGAGAAGACGTGCTGCGTATCGGTTGCGCCTGTGGGGTGTTCAATGTCATTCCCTTTAAGCTGATACAGGATTTTATTGAGGAAAATACGCCGGTGAAAGTGGAATGGTGTGAGTATGGGAATTCAGAGGTCAAAGCGATGATCGATGCATCGGAAATCGAGTACGGTTTTATCGTCGGCGGCTGGGACAACCAAGATAACATGGTCAGCAAACTGGCGGAAAATGACGTGTACCTGCTTGCCTACGAAGGACATCCTTTATATGAGAAGGAGAGAGTCAACATCGACATGCTGGAGGGCGAGTCGCTGATCACCTTGAACGAGCATTTTAATCTGTATCATGATTTTAAGAAAGCCTGCCAGGTGCGGGGCTTTGAGCCAACAATTATTGCAAAAACTGCAGACGCCAACTTCCAGCATAAGCTGTGCAGACAGGGGTACGGCCTGGCTGTCGTGACTGCTTTTTCTCTGGAAGACGTACAGATGAACGGCATTCGTGCGATACCCTTTGAAGAGGAGCTGAAATGGGAAGTTTACGGCGTCTATCGAAAGGCCATCGGGTCCTACAGGCTGATTCAGAAGTTTGAAGAATTTCTGAAAGAAAACATCATATAATATCTATCAAAAAACTTCTTCTACGTAACAGATGATTCTTGATAACGCTCCCACAAAGACAGGACATATAATATTGCTAGAATATGAAATGGGGAGGTTATCATGAAATACAAAAACTTGTTCACACCGATCAAAATCGGTTCGGTGGAAATCAAAAATCGATTCGCTATGGCGCCTATGGGACCGCTTGGTCTTTCTGACGCACAGGGAGGCTTCAACCAGAGAGGGATCGATTATTATACAGAAAGAGCAAAGGGCGGCACTGGACTGATCATTACCGGGGTCACTTTTTCTGATTGCGAAGTGGAGCAGCAGAGCATGCCAAATTGTCCCAACTCGACCTATAATCCCGTACACTTCATCAGAACCAGCAAGGAGATGACGGAGCGGGTACATGCATACGGCAGCAAAATCTTTCTCATGATGTCCGGAGGGTTTGGCAGGGTGACCATTCCGACAAACTTAGGAGAATTTCCGCCGGTGGCACCGTCAGCCATTCCGCACAGATGGCTGGACAAGACCTGCAGGCCATTGACAAAAGAGGAAATTCGCAGCATCGTCAAATCCTTTGGTGACGGCGCATACAATGCCAAGCGAGGCGGCTTTGACGGCGTGGAAATCCATGCCGTTCACGAAGGCTATCTTTTAGATCAGTTTGCGATCTCGATGTTCAACCAGAGGGACGACGAGTATGGTGGCAGCTTGGAGAATCGTCTGCGCTTTGCCAGAGAAGTCGTAGAGGAAATCAAAAGGCGCTGCGGAGATGATTTCCCTGTCGCACTCAGGTTCAGCGTCAAGAGCATGATCAAAGACTGGCGCGACGGTGCTTTGCCAGGTGAAGCGTTTGAGGAAAAAGGCAGAGATATAGAAGAGGGACTTGCAGCAGCGAAGCTGTTAGTCGAATACGGCTACGACGCGCTGGATACCGACGTTGGAACCTACGATGCCTGGTGGTGGAACCATCCGCCTATGTATCAGAAGAAGGGACTCTATCGGCCATACTGTAAGATGGTGAAAGAAGTAGTGGATGTGCCGGTGCTCTGTGCAGGCCGTATGGACGACCCGGCGATGGCTTCGGCATCGATTGAAGCAGGCGAATGCGATGTCATCAGCCTGGGCAGACCGCTATTGGCCGATCCTGATTACGTCAACAAACTGCGTACAGGCAGACTGGAAGATGTCAGGCCTTGCATCTCCTGTCATGAGGGCTGTATGGGCAGAATCCAGGAGTATTCTATGATCAACTGTGCAGTCAACCCACAGGCTGCCAGAGAGCGGGTGACAGCTTATGAGCCGATCTGCAAAAGCAAAAAGGTTATGGTGGTTGGAGGCGGCGTTGCCGGATGCGAAGCAGCGAGAGTGCTGGCAATCCGCGGACACAGGCCGGAGCTATTTGAAAAGAGCCGGCAGCTGGGCGGCAATCTGATTCCTGGGGGCGCACCTGATTTTAAGGAAGACGACATTGCCCTTGCCAAGTGGTACGAAAGACAGCTTTTGAAACTGGAAGTTCCTGTTCATTATAGCTGTAAGGTCAGCAGGGAAGACGTGCTGGCGGCAGATTTTGATGTGGTTATCATCGCGACGGGATCGTCACCAAAAGTTTTCTCGCTGGGAGATGATGCCCGCGTGTACACCGCGGCTGACGTGCTGAACAAAGAAAAGGATTGCGGGGACACCACAGTCGTGATCGGCGGCGGCCTGGTGGGCTGCGAGACAGCACTCTGGCTCAGTGAACAGGGGAAAAAAGTCACCGTCGTTGAGGCGCTGGACAAACTACTTGCGGTCAACGGTCCGCTGTGCCATGCGAACAAAGATATGCTGGAGAAGCTGGTCCCGTATCACGGTGTAGAAGTGATCACTTCGGCAAAGGTGACTGGTTTTGAAAAGGAGATTCTGACAGTAGAATGCGACGGCGAGACAAAGGAAATCCCAGCGGAAAGTGTGATTCTGTCGGTGGGATACAAAGAAGAGAATGAGCTGTATCATCAATTGGAATTTGACGTTCCGGAAATCTATCTTCTGGGGGACGCCAAGAAAGTGTCCAACATTATGTACGGCATCTGGGACGCCTTTGAGGTGGCAAATCATATATAATAAAAGAAGCTGCATTTGGGAGCACGTTCTCCTGATGCAGCTTCCTCTTTATTTGATATATAATCCTCCGACTTTCATATCCTTGTCCAAAGATATGGTGAAGGTGGCCGCTTCGTTCTCGTATTGGCATTTGACGATGCATACCGCATATTCAATGCCGAGAGATTCAGAAGAGGACAATGATACGGATTTGAACCTGACAAATCCGCCCAGTCCCTCAAAGATGGAGGTAAACGTATTCTCCAGTTTTTTCTGGCTCATGGACTCCTTCATGAGGTCGTTGAACTGATGATAACAGCTTTCATAGTCTTTTGCGTTTAGCTGGTCGATAAATCCCTCTGAAGTTTCGATCACCTGATCTCTGTCAAATCCCGATGGCAGTTCATTTGCCGCGCAGCTGGCGCAGATCCCCAGAAGGAGAGCCATAGCGGCTGGTACTACGATATATCTCTTTTTCATATTTCTCACCCTTTCTGTCTTGCCATCATTATACCTTTAATTTATAATGTTATCAAGTTTAGAAAAGGGGAAAGATGAGAATTCATAAAACTATGATAAAGATTTTAATTGTGTTTTCTGTGCTGCTGGTTTTGGCACTCTTGATCTACTGGAATAATAAATCTCTGGTGATAACCGAGTATCAGTACCGGAGCGAACAAGTGCCGGAGTCATTTGACGGATTTCGCATAACGCAGATTTCTGATTTGCAAAGTGAGTATTTTGGACAGCACCAAAAGAAGCTTTTGGACAAAACGGCGGAGACGAAGCCGGATATCATCGTTTTTACAGGGGATCTGCTGGACCGGAACCACACCAGCTACGAGGCCAGTCTGGAAGCGATCAGCGGATTGGTCAAAATCGCTCCGGTTTACTATGTGAACGGAAATCACGAATTGGCCCTGCCCGAGCAAAAAATGACGGAATTTTATGATGAACTGCGGCGGATGGGCGTCAATATTCTCTTTGACGAGACGGCAACCGTCACGTTAGGCGGGCAGCAGATCCACCTGATCGGCATCTCGGAATACACCCTCTACGCCAGCAAGGAGTCAATTGGGCGGACAGCCACGGCTTACGACCCATCGGTAATCACCGATATGGCTGATCGGCTGACAGCGGACATTGGAAGAGATGAACTGGTTATCATGCTGACCCATGAACCGCAATTTTTCGATGCTTACGCCGATGACAAAGTGGACCTGATCTTTGCCGGACATGCTCACGGAGGCCAGATCAGACTGCCCTTTACGGAAGGCTTGTTCGCGCCGGGACAGGGTACACTGCCAAAGCTGACCAGCGGCATGCATAAGAAAGAGGGTACGACCATGGTCATCAGCAGAGGCCTGGGTAACAGTGTGTTTCCCTTTCGCTTTTTGAACAGACCGGAAATCGTTGTCGTTGATCTGAATCGCGGATCGTGAGGTAAGGAAGGTGTTTGGAATGATGAAAAGAAAATCGTCAATTTTGGACCGAGCCAGAACTGTTTTGAAAACGACTGGCACATTGGGAGCGGCATCTGCCGGGCAGTTTGTCGATAATTTCTGTGATGAAGCAGAACGAAAAGCCTGGGAGCAGGCAGACAATATAACAGAAACTGAAAGCTGTGACCTGGAGCCACAGGAGGGAGAAAAGGAGGAAAAGAAAGAATGAAGTATTTATGGACGACTATGCACGTAAAGGATCTGGACAAATCTGTCGCATTTTATGAGGAAGTTGTGGGGCTGACCTTGGAAAATCGATTTCCAGCGGGGCATGGTTCAGAAATCGCCTTTATGCGGTCTGATGGCACAGAGACAAAAGTAGAACTTCTCTGCCGTGCAGACTTTGCCGGGCGCAGCGAGGATGTTGCCTTATCTCTGGGGTTCGAAACCGAAAATCTGGAAGAAAAAATGACAGAAATAAAGGCAAAAGGGTATGCGGTCAGCCAGATCGTCAGCCCTAATCCGAAGACCAGATTCTTCTTTGTAAAGGATCCTGATGGAATTGACATCCAGTTTGTAGAAGCATAGTACGCATGATGTGAGGAACAAAGCTGCTGATTCGGTAGAAAACTAATCTGCTGAAACAGCGGCTTTTTGTTTTTTTGAAAATGTAAAAAATATACAGTAATATATTGACAAATATGATCGTTAGTGGTAATATATGGTAACGAAGAAAAACGAAAGCGAAAGGAGAATTTTAGACATGCCAGACAAGAATATCACCTATGAGATCAGAGAATACTTAGGTGTAATTTCAGAACACGACTCGGGATGGACCAAGGAACTCAATATTATATCCTGGAATGGACAGACACCTAAATACGATTTGAGAGATTGGGATCCCCACCACGAGAGAATGAGCAGAGGCATTACCCTTCACCCGGCAGAGATGAGGAAGCTGGTGGACCTTTACTTAGCGAGCAACAACCGAAAGAGAATTGAAGAGGGCAAGTCCGAGGAAGAGAAAAAACGCCAACGGCAGGAAGAATATCGAAAGGCTCATACAGAAAAGAAACAAGATCCTATGCTGGAAGCAGTAGAAAAAGAGGCTCTGGAGGGCGCGCAGCCGCCAGAAGAAGAAAAGGCAGAAGCCTTATTGGATGTGAAAGTGCAGACAGAGGAAGAACCGCAAGCGCCTTTGACAGAGTGCCAAAGAGAAGAACTTCAAGAAGCTGGAGCAGAATCTTTTTAAGCTGTCAATGAACCAAAATGAAACCGCAGTCATATTATATAGAAAACCCAATTTAAGTATAGGAGGAATAAATATATGTCATGTTTCAATAATAATAGAGGCGGCGGTTTGGATGACAGCCTGCTGTTCTTCTTTTTACTGTTAGTGCTGTTATTCTGTAATTCAGGATTTTTAGGATGCGGCAATAACGATTGCTGTGATCCATGCGAACCTACATGCTGCTAAGGTAAAAAACAAGAGAGGGTTTAACCCTCTCTTGTATTGTTGCTGAACAAAAATGAAATCGCCCATATTGCGGCAAGTCCGACTATCGCATAGATAATTCTAGATACTACGAATAAGTCCGCACCGAAGATGCTGTCGACAAGGTTATACTTAAAGAAACCGATAAGTCCCCAGTTGAGTCCTCCGATGATCAGGAGGGCCAGGATTAATTTTTTCATCTAATCACTCCTTTCAACTTGTATTTTAACCAAAAATATTTATAATATCCATGGGATATGGTACAATGTTAACAGTATCAACAATTCAGCCAAAAAGGGGAGGCGTTTATGAAAATACAGCTTAAAACCGCACCGCGGGGAAATTTTGAAGAGATTGAAGTGAAACAAGGAACCACCATAGAAGAAATATATAGCAGGTATGAGAAGGATTTGCCATATACGATTTTGGCGGCAAAAGTGAATAATAAATTTGAAGATCTCACATACAGTCTCTCCGACAACTGCAATTTAGAACTGTTGGATATGCGCACGCAGACGGCTAATCTGATTTATCAGTATAGCTTATCTTTGATTTATCTGAAGGCAGTGTATGACTGTTTGGGCGATGTCAAAGTGGAAATCCAGAATTCTCTTAATAAAGGACTGTATACGGAGATTAAAACCGAAAAACCAGTGACAGCGAGACAAGTCCATGCAATCGAAAAGAGGATGAGGGCGATTGTTCAGGAAGATATGCCCTTTGTGAAGGAAATTGTTTCCATAGAGGAAGCCATGGACATCCTTGAGCAAGAAGGAATGAAAGAGAAGCAGAGAATCTTAAGAGAGTCATTGAATTTGACCCAAGTGAAATTTTATTCTCTGGATGGAGTGAGAGACTTTTTTTATGGCTTGATGGTTCCATCAACCAGATATATCAAATTTTTTGAACTGATAAAATACCGCCGCGGCGTCTTACTTAGATTTCCGCACCCATCCAACCCCAATGTCATACCGGAGTACGAGGATGAGAAGAAGCTTTATCAGGCCTTTGGAGAACAGACCAAGTGGGATAAGCTTTTGGATGTCAACTACGTTGCGGACTTGAATGACAAAATTGAGAACGGCCAGTATAGAGAATTAATCCAGTTATCAGAAGCGCTTCACGAGAAAAAAATAGCTGAGATCGCCGATACGATCAAGAAGCAGCATAAACGAATTATTCTCATCGCAGGGCCATCGTCATCGGGAAAGACGACTTTCGCCAGACGGCTCTGCATCCAGTTGAAAGTCAATGGGCTGAATCCCTTATATATGGGCACAGACGATTATTTTGTTGAAAGGGAAAATTCACCTTTGGATGAGAACGGTGAAAAGGACTTTGAAAGCCTGCGGGCTCTGGATATCCAGCTGTTTAACGACAATATGAATGATCTTCTGGCAGGCAAAGAAGTAGATCTTCCTACTTTCGACTTTATGACCGGACACAAAAACTTTGGGGAAAGAATTACATCGATCAAACCGGGACAGCCTATCGTTATTGAAGGGATTCATGCGCTCAATGAACAACTGACGGAATATATTCCAAAGGAAGAGAAATTTAAAATTTATATCAGTCCTCTGACCCAGCTTAATATCGACGCTCACAACAGGATCCCTACTACTGATGAGAGGATGCTGCGAAGAATGGTGAGAGATAATCTGTATAGAGGCCATAACGCGCAGAGCACCATTGCCAGCTGGCCAAAAGTAAGGGCGGGGGAGGACGTCAACATTTTCCCATATAATGGGGAAGCGGATGTTTTGTTCAACTCTTATCACGTTTATGAGATCGCAGTATTGAAGAAATATGCGGAGCCCCTGCTCAAACAGATTACGCCAGAAGAGCCGGAATATGCAGAAGCAATTCGCATGTTGAAATTTCTGAGATTTTTTAAGACAATCGAAGATGATCAAGTGATCGTCAATAATTCTATCATCAGAGAATTCATCGGCGGAAGCATTTTTGTCGAATAGAGAGGAAGGAGCGTATGGCAGATATCACCGTAATTGGAGGCATTAATATTGACATAGAAGGCTGCCCGCGGAAAGCGCTGGTGCCGTCAGATTCCAACCCGGGAGATATTGCAATTTCCTACGGAGGGGTCGGACGGAATATCGTAGAGAATGCAGCCCGGCTAGGCGCCGATGTCGGGATGATTTCTTTGACGGGAGACGACTTCCTGGGCAACAACGCCAGAGACCATCTAGCAGACCTGGGAGTGGATGTGTCTGGTATCGTCCATGTGAATGGATGTAACACAGGAATGTACCTGTCCATTCTCAATCATGAAAATGATATGGCTCTTGCAATCTGCAATATGGATATTTTAGAACGGGTAACGCCCGCTTTTCTGGAAGATAAACTCGATCAATTGTCTTCGTCAAAAGTTGTTGGCGTGGACTGTAATTTGGATTTTGTCACACTGGATTATATCACTACGCAGCTTGGAGTCCCCCTGTTCCTGGATCCTGTCTCTGCGTCAAAAGCAGAGCGAGTAAAGCCGATCATTGGTCGTTTCCACACCATCAAACCCAATCGCATCGAAGCCGAACTTTTGAGTGGTATCAAAATCGTCGATGATGCATCACTTAGGCAGGCCGGGTCCTGGTTCTGCAGTCGGGGCGTACGGCGCGTTTTTATCAGCCTGGGGGAAGAAGGCGTTTACTACCGGGACGAAACTGGCGAAGGAGTTATAGGGACAAGCCCAGTAAGGATTGTCAGTGCAACGGGAGCGGGGGATGCGTTCTCTGCAGCAATTTTAGTGGGTCACGTCAGAGACTTCAGTGCAGAGGATACGGCAAAATTAGGGATTGCCTGTGCTTCTCTGGCTTTGGAGGTCAAGTCAGCCGTAAATCCGAGGATTTGCTGGGATGAAGTGCAGAAATATCTGTAAGAGCGTCCCTGAGACACGGAAGTATAATTTAATAGAAACGACTAAGAGCTGCCTGTTAGATAAGGTAGCTTTTGTATTTGGAACATAATCATACACATTGCAATTTGGTACATGATTTGCGGTATAATACTCTAAAAAATTGGAGGCGATAATATGAATCAGATATATGGGTATGTGAGAGTGTCAACCAAGGAACAGTATGAGGATAGGCAGATGATTGCTTTAGCAGAAGCCAAGGTAGACAGAAAAGACATCTATATGGACAAGCAGAGCGGAAAGGATTTCCAACGGCCGCAATATCAGAGGCTATTAAGGAAAATAAAAAGAGGAGATGTTTTGGTTGTAAAGTCCATTGACCGTTTGGGAAGAAATTACAATGAAATTTTGGAACAGTGGAGGTATCTGACAAAAGTAAAACGGGCAGACGTTTGGGTATTGGACATGCCGCTGCTGGATACGCGCAGTCAACGAGACTTGACGGGTACATTGATAGCAGATATAGTGCTGCAGTTATTATCTTATGTGGCACAGACTGAAAGGGAAAATATCCACCAGCGTCAGGCAGAGGGGATTGCTGCAGCAAAGAGACGTGGTGTAATCTTTGGCAGACCTGAAAAACAAAAGCCAAAGGAGTTTCGGGCTATCGTCTCTTGTTGGAAGAAGGGGGAAATCAGTGGAAGAGAAGCTGCGCGGAGACTTGGAGTTACCCATGCTACATTTTTCAGGTGGGCAGCAGCATTAGAAACAGGTCAGATGGTAAAATAGTTTGACTTTATTAACCACAGGATTTATAATGAAAAAGAAGGATAAATATGGCGTTTTTTGTCATAATTATCCTCAAAGTGCCCTGGACTGTTAAGTCAGGGTTATTAACCACGAAAGGAGAAAAATTATGAAAAGAATGAGAAAAGTTCTGGCAATTCTGTTGTCTTTTACTATGATTTTTGCCTATACCACTTCTATTTTCGCTGTTGATTCTGGAGCAGGTACGGCGACGATAGATGTAGTTGGCAGTGATGGTCAGGTAAAGAGCACACAATCTTCACTATCTAATGCGATTGCGACAGCACAAGATGGTGATGTGCTGAAATTAAATGGCAACATTACCTGCAATGCAGGCGTGACAGTCAATAAGGAACTTACCATTGAGGGCGGGGCATGGACTATTAACCGTGGCAGTGGTAACGATGACACGATGATCGAAATCGGTGCCATGGGAAATCT
Organism: uncultured Eubacterium sp.; assembly: GCA_900551775.1. Lineage (GTDB taxonomy): Bacteria > Bacillota > Clostridia > Peptostreptococcales > Anaerovoracaceae > Senimuribacter. The sequence continues at coordinate 20,071 of URXI01000012.1, forward strand.
GACATTGCAAAATGTCGCTATAGATGGACAGAAAGGCATAGCCTCTTGCGGAAACACGACGCGGATGATAAGTGTCTTGGGCGGTTCACTGAGCATCGGGGAAAAGGCGGTTTTACGAAACCAAGAAAATGTGACAATCTTTTTAACCAAACCCACATCCCATGTCGTATTAGATGGTGGGACTATTTCCGGAACTGCGCAGAGGGAAAACGACTACGGAGGGACTGCTGTAGAACTTCGTGATGGAACATTTACTATGAATAGTGGAAAAATCTGTGATACGGAACATCCTATTGATAGTGGATTGACAGGTACCGCGGTATATGTTGACGGTAGTGGAACCTTTGAAATGAACGGAGGAACCATCGAAAATAACCGTGGAAAGGCAGGCGCCGTTGCAGTGCGCGGAGCAGCTGGAGGTACTGGAAATACCGCTGCTTTCCATATGAAAGGCGGAACCATCAGCGGAAACTTCAATGATTACTATTGGGGCGCCGGCGTGTGTGTTTGGGGTGAAAATGAAGACTATTTTAGCAAATTTATCATGGATGGCGGCACCATCAGTGGAAATGAGGCAACTTGGGCAGGCGGCGGCGTCTGCATTGCTAAAAACCCGGATAAAAACGGAAATGCATCTTTCGTTATGAATGGAGGTTCTATTTCTGACAATAAGTGTGGCGACCTTGGCGGAGGCTTGTTCGTGCGAAAGGACGTAGAGGTTTCCATTAACGGAGGAACCATTGCAGGAAATATTGCCGATGTTGACGGTGACGGTATTGCCAGTGTGCTTGTAGATAATTTGAAAATGGCAGGTACGCCAGACATCAGAGATACTGTCTGGCTGGAAAACTCCATTCCAGTGATTTCTGTCACATCGGATGCGTTCGCACCTGTCAATCCGATCAAGCTGGAGTCTTCTAATCCGGAAGTAGACGATCCATTGGCGGACTATGCAGAAGCGGCGGCAGAGGCTGACCTGTCTGACTTTGACTTGGTGAATCTGGGCTATACGCTGGTTCAAAATGCAGACAAAAGCAAGCTGTTGATTGCAAAGGGAGGCAAAGTGACCTTCGACAGCAATGGCGGCAGTGCAGTTTCGGCAATTGCAAAACTTACGGAAGGCACAGAGGTAACGAAACCTGCGGATCCGACAAAATCCGGTTATCGTTTTGCAGGATGGTACAAAGATGCAGAACTGACCGATGACTGGAATTTTGCTGAGGACAAGATGCCGGCAGATGACCTGATTCTTTATGCAAAATGGACCAAAGTCATTCCTGCCCCATTACCGACGGTAAATTACGAAGCCACATTTGACAGCGATGGAGGCAGCACGGTTTCGACGATCAAAGGCTTAAGCTATGGTTCGCTGCTGAAACAGCCGGCAGATCCGACGAAAGACGGTTTCGATTTTGCAGGATGGTACAGTGACGAGGCGCTGACGAAGCCATGGGATTTCTCTAAAGACACGATAAAGGGGAACACCGTGCTTTACGCTAAATGGGTCGAAAGTGATGAGGCGCGCATTGCGAGAATTAAAGCGGGCGTTGCAGATACCAGGATCAAACTGAGAACTTCTTACTACAAGAAGTACATCAAATTGAACTGGACGAAGTCCAAGGGCTACAAAGTCAATTACTATGAGGTCTATAAGTCCAAGAAGAGAAACAGCGGCTATGGAAACAAGCCTTACTTTAAAGGTGCGCTCAGAAGATTTTATATTAATACGAAGGAATTGAAAAAGGGCACTCGATATTATTACAAGGTGAGAGGCGTCAGAATCATTGATGGAGAAAAGATTTATACGAAATGGTCTAACAAAGCGTTCCGTGTAGCGAAATACAATATCTAATCGTCTGGATGAAAAAGAAAGCAGAATGTGCAACTCACACTCTGCTTTCTTCGTTTATGCGTAATTAAGTTAGATTGTTGCTTTCCAGAATCCGTGAAGGTTGCAGTATTCGTAAGCGGCAACTGCCTTCTCACCGTCAGCAAGGACAAATTCTGCCTCTGGCTTTCCTGCCGGATCTAAGTGCTTTTCCTGCACGCCCTTGTTTGTCTCTAAAAGAATGAACGCGATGTGATGTTCTTCTGACATAGGATGTTCAGCGCTTCCTACATTGACAATGACTTTGTTTCCCTCTTCTTTGATAAGTGGAACATGCTTTTCTGTTGCTGCATCAGTCGTATTTGGTTCCAATTCTACCATCGGCTCTCCACAGCATGCTGGTGTAACGCCCTTATCTACCACCATCTTAACAATATTTCCGCAGTGATTACATTTATATAGTTTTATCATTTTGATTTCCTCCAATTTATCTTAAGCATATTTTGATGATAGTTTTAGTATACCTCTAAAAAATTAAATTAAACATGAAAAATTAGCAATTTTTGGCTTGACAACTCGAGTAAAGAGAATTATAATAATGATAATCATTATTGATATTGCGAGAAAGGAGCTAGTATGAAATACTCGAGACAACGTAGACTGATACTGGATATTGTCAAATCAAATCCTGTACATCCTACTGCAGAGTGGGTATACCAGCAGGCTCGCGAAGAAATGCCTTCTATCGGTATTGCGACAGTCTATCGGAACCTCAACGCATTGAGCAACATTGGCGAGATTGAGAGAATCTCCGGCGCTGACGGAATTGATAGATTCGATGGAAACGCTGCTGAGCATTACCATATGCAGTGCTGCCGGTGTGGCAAATTGATTGACCTGAAAGCAAAGGACGCAGAAGCGCTAGAAGAACTGCGCAAGGTAATTAGCACTACATTTGATGTAGCAGGAGAAGATCTTACCGTAACGACAACTTTGTTAAGAGGTGTGTGCGACAAGTGTGCCGACACGAAAAATTAGTTAATTGAAATGTATGGAGGAGAAACGATGAAAGATTTAAAAGGAACAAAGACTTTAGAAAACTTAATGACCGCATTTGCCGGAGAATCTCAGGCAAGGAACAAGTATACATATTATGCATCAAAAGCAAAGCAAGATGGATATGTACAGATTCAGAAGATCTTTGAAGAAACTGCTGCCAACGAAAAAGAACACGCTGAACTTTGGTTCAAATTAGCTGTAGGCATCGGAACTACAGAAGAGAACCTGATTGCGGCTGCTGAAGGTGAGAACTACGAGTGGACTGAAATGTACGCGGAGATGGCAAAGACTGCAAGAGAAGAGGGCTTCCCTGAAATTGCAGCACAGATGGAAGGCGTTGCAGCAGTCGAGAAAGAACACGAAGAGAGATATAAGAAGCTGGCTCAGAACGTAAAAGAAGGTAAAGTATTTGCGAAGGATGAAGAAGTTTTATGGCAGTGCAGCAACTGCGGACATCAGGTGGTTGGAAAAGAAGCGCCGATGATTTGCCCGGTATGTAAGCACCCACAGGCATACTTCCAGATCAAATCTGAGAATTATTAATCTAAGGTGTGCCTATTCCGCTAGGAATAGAACAGCTATTTGACTTAGCCGACTAGTATCCAAAAAATAAATTTAATCGACACAGAGGAAGAGGGATGAACTTTTGAGCAGAGTACATCCCTCTTTCTTTGCTGAAAAATATGGGCGAGGATTGACAAACGTATGAGTAAAAGATATTATGATAGCAAGGTATACGGGAGGTGAAATGATGACGAACCATGAAATGTTAAAACTGGCCGAAGAAGCCGGTATCGACAAGGCGGTAATCGTTGATGCAGATGATTTGGTATTTACATACGATTTCAGAAAATATTGCGAGATGAATAACTGCGGTAACTATGGGAAAAATTACGGATGTCCGCCTGACTGCGGAACGCCGGAGGAGATGGAGAAAAAGGCGCGAAGATATCGGAAGGCTTTGGTGCTGCAGACCATTCAGCCGGTCAAAGATATCACCGATGGGCAGGAAACCGGGCCGCTGAAAAAGAAACACAATGAGGTAGTTAGAGCGTTCATGGATCAGCTGGCGGCATTGGGGATAGGCGGCATGCCGATTATGGCCGGGCCATGCAGCGCGTGCAAGACCTGCGCAAAGACAGAGGGGCAGCCGTGCAGATTTCCTGAGCGCATGGCCTCCTGTCTGTCCGCATATGGGATTAATGTGGCAAAATTGTGCGAAACCTGCCAGATTCCCTGGGACTATGGTGCACATAAGGTTGCATTCTTTGCCATATATATGATGGAAGAAAAATAAACGAGGACAAGAATTCATGTCGGAAAAAAGAACTTTTATCAAGGGCGCAGCAATTCTGAGCATTTCGGGCATTATTGTAAAGCTGCTGGGCGCGGCTCTGCGAATCCCTCTTTCAAATAAGATTGGTGCAGGAATGGCATATTATAATGTAGCGTACACCATCTATGCCATCTTTTTAGTGCTGGCAACAGCGGGGATTCCCGTGGCGATTTCCAGACTGGTCTCCGAGCGGCTGTCCATGGGTAACGGAAAAGGCGCGCACAAGGTCTTTACTACGGCGATGAAGTTAATGCTGGCTATCGGCGTGGGCTCCTTTGCCATCTGTTATTTCGGCGCAGGTCCCATTTCTGCGCTGATCAAAATCCCCGACGCTGAGATTTCCTTAAAGGCGATCGCACCGGCTTTATGCATCGTGCCGATGCTGTCTGCTTTTCGGGGATATTTTCAAGGACAGCAGAATATGACGCCTACAGCGGTCTCTGAAATTGGGGAGCAGGTGGTTCGAGTCGTCGTCGGACTTGCTCTCGGATTTTACCTCTACCGTTATGGCCTTGACACCGCAGCGGCAGGGGCGGCGACCTTTGGCGCAGGCGCAGGTGCGTTGGTGGGTATTTTGATCATCAGCGTCATCTATTTTGCTAACGGTCGAAGGCTGGAGGTCAGACAGCGCCGGACGACGGGGCGGGACGAAAGCCAGCGGTCAATATTGAAAAAAATCGCTTGGATTGCGGTGCCTGTCATCATCGGCGCGGAGATCATGCCTACCATGTCTTTCGTCGATACGTCGATTATCGTGGCGAGACTGCAGGCTACGGGCTGGAGCGCAGAAGATGCCCTGGATCTGTACAGTCAGTACGGCGCTTACTGCGATACGCTGATTTCGCTGCCACAGACCTTCACCCAGGCCATCGCAGTGAGCATGGTGCCCTCTATCGCCGCGTTTTTCTGGCAGAACAAGATCGAAAAGGTCAATGCCAACATCAAAATCAGCATGCGGCTGACCATGATTCTTGCCTGTCCCTGTGCAGTGGGACTCTTTGTGCTGGCCAGGCCGATTCTCGCCATGCTGTATCCTGATCAGCTGGAAAGCGCCCTTGCCGCCGTACCGACGCTGAGAGTGATGACCGTGGGCGTGATTCTGCTGGCGATTTCCCAGACGACCACCGGCGCCCTGCAGTCCATCGACAGGCAGATGACTCCGGTGAAGAATCTGGCCATCGGTGCCTGCGCAAAGATCGTGATCACCTATGTGCTGGTCGGCATTGCGCCGATCAACGTCAAAGGCGCCGCCATCGGCACCAATGCGGCCTATCTTATCGCTTTGCTCCTCAACATGTGGTCTGTGAAAAAGAACACCGGGGTTAAGTTTGACGTGGTGATGACTTACGTAAAACCCATGGCGGCTTCGCTGATCATGGGCGTCTGCGTCTATGCGGTGTATATATTGCTATTGGGTTATACCGCAGGCTGCATCGCCACCATTGCCAGCATCCTTGCGGGAATTGCGGTCTATGCGGTGACGATAATCAGACTGGGCGCGATTTCGGCACACGAGTTGAAGATGGTCCCTTGCGGGGAGATCATGGTCAAACTGTTTCGGCTGTAAATTTGGCTATAAAAGACGACAGGCCAGGCAAAGGGGCGGAGATCGCAAGAGGCGGAGGCCGCCTCTTTTTTGGACTACAAAATATTATTGCGGATGGAACTTATGATAGAATTATCTGAATGTTATAATCGGGTTGCAAAAGATAAAGAAAAGGAGAATTCTTATGAAATGTGAAAAAGACCCGGTTACATTGGAAAGTAAACAGCCGATGAACCCCATTCTGATTATCGCAATTATTTTAGTTGTAGTAGGCGTTTTAACCTATATTATTCCTGCGGGTTCCTTTGACCGTGTGCTTAACGAAAAAACGGGATATGACACCTTGGACGTGGAGTCCTTCCAGTTTGTCGAGGGAAAGCCCGTGGGACTTCTCGACTTTTTTAAGTCTCTTACCGTAGGCATGCAGTCAGCCGCGCCAATTATCTTCTTTCTGCTGATTATCGGCGGAACCTTTCAGGTTGTAGAATATACCGGTGCACTGAAGGCGTCACTGGCCAACATGGTCAGAGTCCTCAAGGGAAAGGAAATCCTTTTCATCCCGATCTGCGTCTTCGTATGCGGAATCATCTCCTCGACGGCAGGGACATGGGAAGAGTATCTGGCCATTCTGCCCCTGGTCTATGTTGTCTGCATCAGTGCTGGCTTTAACTCCCTGACTGCCATGGCAGCGATGTTTTGCGGAGCGGGAGCGGGCTATGCAGGCGCAACCACCAATGCTTTTACGGTAGGCGTGGCACAGACCATCGCTGGCGTGCCTATGTTCTTTAATAAGAAATATCGATAATCTGCGTTTGATAAAAAAAGCACCCTCCAGACAAGGCTGGGGGAGTTGCAGCGGATAAATGGGTATGGAAAAACAAGGGGTAGGCACCCCCTGGTTTCATTCATTCACTTATTCATTTAAGAAATAGTCCATGTCAAGGATGTCGTCATCCTTCATGCGGGAGATCTCTTCGCGGGTATAGCCTTGCGGAGGATCCTCCATGTATCTTTCCCTGAGCCTCTGTGCAAATTCCGCCTCCGTCATCGGTTTTCCGTCTACCAGATAGGTTGTTGTCATAATGTGCCTCCTTAGCAGCTGTAATGAGCATATTTTAACACAGAAGGAGGGGCGTGTGCATCAGGATTTGGAATATAGATGTCCTTGAATTCCATGTAACCGCCGCATGGACATTTCAGCGGGTCATGGCGGAAGGACAGTTCTGTGCGGAAGACCCAGCGCTGCATGATGCGCACGGACCCGCGCAGATGGCGCTTCATCAGATGGACGAGGTTTGATGACCTCTTGTCCGGCATGGCATAAAGCCCGTAATAGCGGAGCATGTTGAAGCCCTTCTCAGGGATATGGATGATCAGCTTCCTGATGAAATCATGGGCATGCTCCGTCAGGCAGACGGTCCGGTTGTCCTCATGGCGCCGGTACCAGTAGGTCACACTGGTGCCGTCATAGGCCGTTATGCGGGACTGTGCCATGACGGGCCTGCCGATGTATCTGGTGATGTATTTTGCAACGGCCATGGGGGAGTTGAAGTCTTCCTTTGAAGGCGCATTGACGTAGAACCCGTCAGGATACTTCCTGTAAAGGGAGGAGACAAGGGCCTTGAACTCCGGAAGGGAGAAGACATCAGGGTCAAGGGCTGCCTTCATGTCTGCCAGCAGGGTCGTCATCCACTTCTTGCGGAGCATGGTGTAAGGGAAGTGTTTGAATTTCTTCCACTCCGTGACCTTGCCGGCAGCCCCTTCGGTGACCAGCATATGGATATGCGGGTTCCATTTCAGGTCACGCCCGAAGGTATGCAGTGCGACAACCATGCCCGGCCTGAAGTCCTCCTTATGGTTCTGGCTGTAGAACCAGTCGGAGAATACCCGGGCGGCGGAGCGGAAAAGGACATGGAGGAGGCGGCGGTCCTTACGGAAGTAGGGGCGAAGCTCCTCGGCGATGGTAAAGACCACATGGCGGTGCCTGCAGTTGATGAGCTTGAAGGAGATGGCATCGGCACGGTCCGCCTGGTAGGCGGTGCCGCAGGTATTGCAGAACCTGGAACGGCAGCGGAAGGGGACGAATTTGTAGGCGCCGCAGTCAGGGCATACGTAGAGGGAGCAGCCGTAATCCGGATCTCCGCAGTGGATGGCCTTCTGCACCTCCGTCCTGACGACAGGGCGGACATTTGGATTTTCTAAAAGGAAGGATCCCCAGTGGTCTGCAAGGATCTGTTTGATGGTATACTTGGAACTCATAATATCACCCCGGTTCCATTTTACCGTATTGGAAAAGTTACTACAACTGAAAAAGTGTGACCCGTGGGATAAACCATGGGCCACACAAACGTGGCGAAGCCACTCTTTTTATCCGGACTCCAGTACAGAATGATCATCTATGTTGTTCTCTGTACCATTTCCTCGATCTTCATCATGCTCTATGCACATCGCATTAAAAAGCATCCTGAGCTTAACGATATGAAAGAGATTGACTCCAAATATGCAGAACCCATCGATATTACGAATATTCCAAAGATGACGATCAACCAGAAACTGGTCATGGTGGTCTTCTTCGCAGCTTTTGTCGTCGTAGCTGTATCAGTAGTCAAGTTTGGCTTTTATATGGACGAGATGGCGGCTATATTCCTGATTGCAGCATTGCTAATCGGAGTATGTGCCAAAATCAAGCCCAATGACTTTATCGATATCTTCCTCAAAGGTGCATCTGATCTGGTATGGATCGGTTTCATCATCGGTATGTGTATGTCCATCAGCGCCATCATGCAGAACGCAGGAATTCTGGACACGTTGATCTACTATGCGGGAGGACTTTTGGAAGGACTCAGTGCAAAGGCATGTGCCTGCGGCATGTTCTTCGTGCAGGATCTGCTCAACTGCATCATTCCTTCCGGTTCCGGACAGGCGGCAGTTACCATGCCGTTTATGGCACCGCTTGCTGACATGACTGGCGTATCCCGCCAGACTGCGGTATTGGCATTCCAGATGGGTGATGCCTATACCAATTTGGTGACTCCGTCATCTGGAGATATGATGGCAGCCCTTGCGATCTGTCACATTCCTTATCGCAAATGGCTTAAGTTCTTTGCGCCGCTTTTAGCAATCTGGGTCGTTGCTGCATGCATTTTCATGGTAACTGCTGTTTCTATCGGATATTAAAGGAGGAGTAAAATGATTATGATAAAAAACTGCCGGCTGATTCCACAGCTGACAGAAGGATTCGATCTGACCAAAGCAGATGTTATTATTGATGACGAAAAAATCCAGAAGCTGTCGGAGCCGGGCAGTATTACGGATTTTGACGGAAGGATCATTGATGTCAAAGGAGCGACACTGCTTCCGGGTTTTTTTGATCTGCATGCCCACCTGTATCTGTCGGAGTTGAACCTGTCGGTAATCGACAACAAGCCTGCGGCAGAGACATGCTTTGATGCGTACGCCTTTACCAGAGAGTACCTGCGGCAGGGATATACCACCATTCGCGATGCAGGAAGCCCATACAATGTGACCAGAGGGATGATGAAGGCCAGAGAAAAAGGTATCATCAATATCCCTGACATCATCTCTTCTGGACATGCCCTGACGCCGACAGAAAGTGGAAATGACGAATACAGGCTGCTCTATGAGGTGGCTGACGGCCCTTATGAATTTCGAAGAGCGGCCAGAAAACAATTGGAGGCGGGAAACGATGTCGTCAAAGTCATGGTCACCGGAGCGTTTTTAAATGAAAGCGGAAACCCGGGACAGACCATCGTAACAGAGGACGAGCTGCGGGCCGCCGTAGAGATTGCAGACATGAAGGGGACCTATGTTCTCGGACATGCCCACGGAGCTGAGGGAATCAAACTGGGCATCCGCTGCGGCCTTCGCACCATTGAACACGGCTGTTTCATCGACGAGGAAGCCATCGAAATGCTGAAAGGAAATGAAAGCTGTTTCCTCGTTCCGACGGGGACTGTCAGCATCGCCTGTCTGGACGAAGAAGCTGACGGCCTCAATGACGGCGCGGCGGAGAAAAGCAGGATCTACGAAGAGCTTGAGAAGACGTGTATCAACAAAGCCTATAAGGCAGGGCTGAAGATGGGCTTCGGATCAGATGCAGATCACGACCACTTCGCAAAGCAGCCGGGGATGGAATTTATCGCCCGGACCGACTGGTATGATTTTGACTATCTGGATATCCTTCTTCAGGCAACAAAGTACAGCGCAGAGATCGCCGGCATGGCGGACAGAAAGGGCACGATCTGTGAAGGAAAGGCTGCTGAGCTGGTGGTCGTAGAGGGAAACCCTGACGAGGATATCTACGTGATGAAGAGAAAACCAAAGTACGTATTTTTCCGCGGAGAAGTCATCGAAAATTAAAGACGCGGCGTAACAAAGTGAGGAGGAGGCAGTATGCGTATTTCCGTCGATAGAGACTCATCGGTGCCAATCTACAAGCAGATTGAAGGCGAGATGAGAAATAAAATCCTGAACAATGAAATCGTCTATGGAACCCGTCTGCCCTCTGAACGGTATCTGGCCTCTGCATTGGGTGTCCATCGCAATACGGTGATCAAAGCCTACAAATACCTTGTGGATCAGGGGCTGGTCAGCTGCAGCCTTCCGGGCCGGAAAGGTTACTTTGTCATCTTTGACGCTTTGGCGGAAGACGGGGAGCGGACAGAGGGGGCAAAGCGTCCGGCGGTCTTCCGCTACAGAGGAGAACCGGGGAGATATGAAAAGCTTTTCGATGCCATATACAACATCTCCTTTGACGAGCAGTGGATATCCTTCGGAGGCCATATTCTGCCGACTTCCCTGATTCAGCTTGACGAGATCAAGGCGGTTTTGGCGAAAGTTGTGGAGCAGTATGGCGTGGAGGCATTTACCTACTGTTCAAGCAAGGGCATGCCCCAGCTGAGAAAACAGCTGTCCCTTTCCCTTCGGGAAGAGGGGATCAAGGTGACGCCGGGGGAAATCGTCATCATCAATGAAACGTTTCAAGGCCTGGAATACGTGGCAAGACTCCTTGCGGAAAAAAACGACTATGTGATCACTGAAAGCCCGGTCATGCCTGACGTTTTGCGAATCTTCGCCATGCAGGGGCTGAAGGTTCTGACGGTTCCTTTGGAAGAGGACGGCGTCAATCTGACCCAGCTGGAAAATCTGGTGCGGATATATAAACCTAAGTTTTTTCATACCATGCCTGATTATCATGCAATCACCGGCGTGCGCATGAGTCTGAAGAAGCGTTATGATCTGCTGAAATTGGCGGATCGCTATAATCTGCCTCTAATTGAAGAAAAGTGGTATTCGGGGATCAGTTTCACTGAAGAGATGTTCCCTTCCCTGTATGCCCTGGATGAACGTAAATCGGTAATTACCATTGACAACGCCATCAATTTTTTCTATACGGGAGCGAGGATATGCTATCTTCTGGCGCCTATAGAGACGGCAAAGCTGATCGGACAGAGTATCAGCAATGCGCAGGTCCATCTGCAAAGTCTGGAACAGGCCATGTTTGCCGAATATCTGCAGGCGGGGTATCACATCTGTCAGCAGGAGCGAATGTGCAGATTTTACAAAGAGAAATGTAGAAAGATGGAAAGACTTCTTCAGCCGCTGAAGAAGCTGGGCGTAAGCTGGAACACGCCGCTGGGCGGCATGGGTTTTTGGTGCCGCCTTCCCCAAGGGGTAAATGATATTCGGTTATACGAGGCGCTGAAAAAAAGAAGGGTACTAATCTGCCCTGGAAAGGTCTTTGAACCCTATGGAACAGAAGCGGGCAGCTTTATCAGACTGTCCTTTTCCAATGTAAGTGATAAAAAAATGAAGGAAGGAATCGAGATCCTCTATGAAGAACTGGAAAAAATCTGTAGAAAATAGCAGGCTCCTGCAGAGAAGCCTGGCAGCTGCTGCCGGACTTGCAATCTTTGCGGTAGGCGTTTATATGACCATGCAGGCTAACATCGGCGTGGCGCCATGGGACTGTTTTTATCTGGGTATACAGGAGACCTTCGGCATTCAGTACGGAAATGTATCTGTAGTAATCGCCGTGATCATCATTATAATTAACCTTCTCATGAAAGAGCGCATCGGTATCGGCACGATCCTTGACGCGATGATTGTGGATTTGTGCAATTATCTGGAACTGATTCCCCGCCAGGAGTCCATTGCCGGCGGTATTGCGCTGATGCTTGCAGGTCTTTTGGTAAACGGACTGGGACAGTACATATATATGCGTATGGGGCTGTGCTGCGGACCGAGGGATGGACTGATGGTCGGCTTGAGCAAGAGAATGCCAAAGGTGCCGATTGGCATGGTCAGTAATATGCTCCTTGCACTGACGTTGTTCCTGGGATGGCGTCTCGGCGGGCC
>URXI01000013.1 GCA_900551775.1 uncultured Eubacterium sp.
TCTGATCCATGGATTACTCGGTCTTAGTGCAACAACCCCCCATGCTTGTTTTTAGAATTCTGCTGTCTTCGGCGTTCTCGGGAACGGCAGTACGTCTCTGATATTTCCCATGCCTGTGATATACAGGATGATTCTTTCAAGGCCCAGTCCATAACCGGCATGCTTGACTCCGCCGTATTTGCGGAGATCCAGATACCACCAGTAGTCCTTCTCGTCCAGACCCAGCTCTGCCATTCTTGCAGTCAGGACGTCCAGACGCTCTTCTCTCTGGCTGCCACCGATGATTTCGCCAACGCCCGGCACGAGCAGGTCACAGGCTGCTACGGTCTTGTTGTCGTCATTGAGCCTCATATAAAAGGCTTTGATTTCCTTCGGATAGTCAGTTACGAAGAGCGGCTTCTTGAAAATCTCCTCTGTCAGATAGCGTTCGTGCTCTGTCTGCAGGTCGATACCCCATTCAACGGGGTACTGGAATTCCTTGCCGGACTTCTGCAGCAGATCCACAGCTTCCGTGTAAGTCACCCTGCCGAAGTCGGAGCTTACGATGTTGTCAAGCCGTTCAAGCAGACCTTTGTCCATGAACTTGTTGAAAAAATCCATCTCTTCCGGTGCATGCTCCAGCACGTAATTAATGATGTATTTGACCATGGCTTCCGCCAGCTCCATGTTATCCTCGAGGTCAGCAAAAGCGATCTCCGGCTCAACCATCCAGAATTCGGACGCATGCCTTGCGGTATAGGAGTTCTCTGCTCTGAAGGTCGGTCCGAAGGTGTACACGTTTCTAAAGGCCAGAGCAAAGGTCTCCGCCTCCAGCTGTCCGCTTACAGTCAGGCTCGTTTCCTTGCCGAAGAAGTCTTCGCTGTAGTCAATTTTGCCGTCTTCTGTTCTAGGGGGATTTTCCATATCGAGAGTCGTGATTCTGAACATTTCGCCGGCGCCTTCACAGTCGCTGCCCGTTACGATAGGCGTGTGGACATAGACAAAGTCGTTATCCTGGAAGAACTTATGAATCGCATAGGACACCAGGGATCTGACTCTGAATACTGCTGAAAAGGTGTTGCTCCTCGGTCTCAGGTGAGCGATCTCCCTCATAAACTCCATGGAATGTCTCTTTTTCTGCAGCGGATAATCAGCCGCCGAATCGGCTTCTATGACGACTTCTGCAGCTTTGATCTCAAAAGGCTGTTTCGCTTCCGGCGTCAGAGCGACAGTTCCGCGAACCATCAAAGCCGATGAAATCGGCGCTTTGGCAATCTGATCGAAATTGTCAATCTTGTCTGCTTCGTACACGATCTGGACAGATTTGAAAAAAGTCCCATCGTTAATCTCTATAAACCCAAACTTATTGGAGCTTCTATTAGTTCTGACCCATCCTCTGACTACGATTTCTTTGTCAGCGTACTGTCCAGTGTTCCTGTGAAGCTCTCTAAGCTGTATATCTTTCATTCTTTCTACCTTCTTTCGTAATAGCTTATTTTTGGCGGGTCCGTACCAGCCCGAAGATTTGCGAAAAATCATTAATAAATTTATCATACCATGCCCATCAGGATTGTTCAAGTGGGGATTTACCTGTAAAAGGTATTTTGCCCAACATCGGGTAATTTACCCGTCGCTGGCAGCACAAATCCTCAATTTTCTTTGAATCGATACCTGCCTTTTCCGTGACCGGATACCGGTTCGACGATTTCCGCCTGTACCAGTTTGGAAAGCAGTTTAGAAGCACCTGAACTTTTCAGTTCAAGAAGTTCCATAACAGCACTTCTGCCAAAGACTTCATCATAGCCGAACTCCTCAAAAATTCGACAGATATGAATGTTTGTTTTTGCAGAAAACCCTTTCCCTTTTTCGGCAAGTACACTTTCAATGTCCACTTTTCTATGTTGAATATCCACTTTTGCTTCTCCAATGTCCACTTTTGCACGACTCAAACATCTGCTTACACGGAGGTCTCGATTGCGGAGTGCACTTTTTTCGTTCAAAAGCAGATTTCTAAGAAACGTCTCAAGATACGCTGTTGTTTCATAGACGCCATTTTCCAAGTTTGTATAATTTGCTCGGACAAGGGCATTTCTGAAATACCATGCATTGTCTGCAAAAATATCGTTGGTTGCCGAAAAACCGAGCACTCTGAGGTACTTGATGAGGAACACTGCCGTTATCCTTGTATTTCCTTCACCAAAAACGTGGATTTGCCAAAGCCTTGAGACAAATACAGCAAGATGATGAATAATTTCATCCACTGAAAGGCCTTTATAGCTGAAATTCTTTTCCTGTGAAAGATCATATTCAAGGGTGGCTTCAAGCTCCGAAGCACTGCCGTACATAACTGTTGCCCCGTCCAGAACCCACTCTTAGCTGTCGATCAACTCCCTTGCCTCTTTTATCGTGATCTTACCCTCGATGTTTCGAATGGCGGTATCAATCAAATATTTAGATGGTTTGAGTCCGTCTACGTCTTGAAGTCCAATTGCCGTACTCCACACATAGCCTTTGCTGACCTTGTCAGGTTCTGACTCTCTCAAATATTCCTTAAACGGGTCTTTTTCCATATTTGCACCTCTCTTAACTGGTTTCTTGTGTACTACCTTCGCTCTGATCCTTCTGTTGCAGATAAAACATTGCCTTCTGTCCTACATCCTGATGTGATATTTTCTCTGTAAAGATTTTGCCAGTTTCTCTGCACAAGGGCTGTATTGACCGCTTTATATGCAGCTTCTCGTGAGGATTCAATAATCCCGCACATATCTTTCAACAAATCATCCGTTTTTACAAAATTAGCCATAAGACTATTTTGTCCGTTTTTTCTAACTTACTCTCCATAGCCTTTGCTCCTTCCGATCTTGTTTCCTTTTTTACCGATCCTATAGCCAAAATGGGCAATCCCTTTTGGAACTGCCCATTCATGTTGTCAATTATGCAATTTTGATTCGTCTTAGTACAGCTTTGCGCCTGCCGGAATCTGGTCGTCTACGATCAGAAGGTTCAGTCCTTCTTCGCCGTCATTCTCGTAGACTGCGGAAATCAGCATGCCGCAGGAGTCGATGCCCATCATTTTTCTAGGCGGGAGATTGGTGATTGCAATTGCCGTTCTTCCAATCAGTTCTTCCGGCTCGTAATATTCATGGATGCCGCTCAAGATAATGCGGTCTGTATCAGTCCCATCGTCCAGCACGAACTTCAAAAGCTTCTTGCTCTTTGGCACGGCTTCGCACTCTTTGATCTTCACAGCTCTGAAATCAGATTTACTGAAGGTATCAAAGTCAACGACCTCTTCAAACAAAGGTTCGACTTTTACCTTTGAGAAGTCGATTTCTTCTCTCTTAAGTGGAGCCTGTGGTGCAGCTTTCTTTGGACCTTCACCTTCCAGCGGTTTCATAGTCGGGAAGAGAATGATATCTCTGATGGACGGTGCATCGGTGATGAGCATGATGACTCTGTCGATACCCACGCCCAATCCGCCTGTCGGAGGCAGTCCGACTTCCAGCGCGTTGACGAAGTCCATATCCATCGGATGTGCTTCATCGTCTTCGCCGGAATCCAGCTGTGCCTGCTGCGCCGTAAATCTCTCGAACTGGTCGATCGGGTCATTGAGCTCGGAGAACGCATTGGCGATTTCCCATCCATTGATATATGCTTCAAATCTTCTTGTAATTCTCGGATCTTCCGGGTCTCTCTTTGACAGCGGTGAGATTTCAACCGGATGTCCTACGATGAATACTGGTCCGTCCAGGTATCCTGGAACGTCTTCACAGTAATCTTCAAACATCTCAGCGATGATCTTTCCGCGGGTCCACTTGTTGGCATCTTCTGGGTCCATGCCGTATTTGATGGCCGCTTCTCTGGCTTCTTCATCTGTGTCGATTTTGCTGAAGTCAACGCCTGTGATTTCCTTTACGGCGTCCGCCATGTTCAATCTCCTCCAAGGCGGTGTTACGTCAAATTCTTTGCCCTGGTATTTGATAATCGGAGAACCGTTGACAGCCATGGCAGATTTGTACACGACCTGCTCCGTTACGTCCATCACGCTTTCCATGTTTCCGTATGCCATGTAGCATTCCATGGAAGTAAATTCAGGATTGTGGTTTCTGTCCATGCCTTCGTTTCTGAACATCTTGCCCATCTCGTAGACACGATCCAAGCCGCCGACAATCAATCTCTTCAGATAAAGCTCGTTAGAAATACGCAGCTTCATGTCGATGTCAAGAGTGTTGTGGTGGGTGTTGAAAGGTCTCGCATTGGCGCCGCCTGCGATGGTCGTCAGAATCGGCGTATCCACCTCAAGGAAGCCGTAGTCTTCTTCTAATACTCTCTTGATCTCATGAATGATGACAGATCTTTTGATGAACATCTCTCTGACTTCCGGATTCATGATTAAGTCTGTATATCTCTGTCTGTATCTCATATCCTGGTCCTTCAGACCGTGCCATTTGTTCGGCAGCACCTGGAGGGACTTTGACAAGAGCACCAGTCTCTTGACCTGGATAGAAATCTCGCCAGCCTTGGTCTTGAACACGGTTCCTTCGACACCGACGATGTCGCCGATATCATAGGTCTTGAACCAGTCGTATTCCTCAGCGCCGATGTCGTCTTTCTTGACCACGCCCTGAATTCTGCCCTGCTTATCCTGAATATCGATAAAGGCCATCTTTCCCATTCTTCTGAAGGCCATAATTCTGCCGGCACAGGAAACCTCCTGATCTTCCATGGCGTCAAAATTTTCTTTGATGTCCATGCTGTGAGCCGTCACGTCCCATGTCTCCTGGAGGAAAGGATTTCTGCCAGCCTCCTGCAGCTTCTTCAGCTTTTCTCTTCTAATCTGTCTCTGTTCATTTAACTTTTCTTCCGATAGTTCTTCAACTTCCGGGTTCACATTCACGTTATTATCTTGTGTACTCATCTCTACCACCTTTGTCTTACTTGCTGATTTCTTCTATTCTATAATGTAAGGTTCCGTCAGGAACTAATATCTCGACGATTTCTCCAATTCGTTTTCCCAAAAGACTCTGTCCGACAAGTGACTCGTTGGAAATCTTTGCCGGTTCCGCAAAAGGATCAGCCTCTGTAGAGCCGACAATGACGAACTCCTGCTCCTCACCGCTGCCCGTGTCTTTCACTCTCACTTTGAGGCCGACGTTCACCTGGTCGCCTGAAACCTCGTCTTCGTTGATGATCTTCGCATTTCTCATCATGGTTTCCAGCTTATGAATTCTCTCTTCCAGTTCTGCCTGCTCGTTCTTTGCTGCATCATACTCCGCATTCTCAGAAAGGTCTCCGTAGGAAATCGCTTCCTTTAATCTTTCGGAAACTTCCTTTCTTCTGACGGAAACCAGTTCATCTCTCTCCGTCTCCAGTTTATCGTAACCCTCCTGGGTTAGAAGTATTTCTTCTGACATATCTTAATCTCCTTTCAGGTAATGCCATTTGTCCCGCGTATTATACTCTACAAATGGGCATTTGTCAATGTTTACACATACACTATCTGCACATTGCGGCAGTTGGTAACATATACCACCGACGCATAATTGATTCCAAAGGAGACGATATCTCCAACCTTGAAATCTCGTTTTGCCTCTTCTATGTCTAATATGGTGTGATCGCTGGAAGCCCCGAGGATTTCCACGCCTTCATCCTGCGGGAAGATTTCGTCGATGCTGCCGTAATCCACTTTGCCGATGGCAAGCAGCGCCCTTCTGCGGATACCTCTGTCCACGTATTCCGGCGTATGGCCAAAGGCGTCTACCGCAATCTCGCCTACGGGATGCGACGGCTTATCCTTCACCTCGATGACCTCTGCCTTCAGGGTGTAAACGTCCTGGTGCATCTCACTCATATCATAGCCGTAGAACAATTCCAGGTCCCTCGCCAAAAGGATCCCTTCGCCGATTCGCAGGAAATTGACCCTTTCTGGAATATCTCCGTCGAGAACGCGCATAAAGCTGGATGTGGCTCCGCCAGAAATGAGTTCCAGCTGTCTTCCAATGCGGGCTTCGATTTTTTCCGCAATGGCAACTAGTTCATCAAGCTTTTCTTCTGTCGCCAAAATGGAGCCATAGCAGCCTACGTTGGTGCCAACGCCAGCTAGTTCCAGATTCTCCATCTCCTTTTCAACTTTGACCGCGACCTCTGTCATTTCGTCCTTATCCCAAAAGCCTTCCCGCAGGTCTCCCAGGTCAGCCATCAAAATGACTTTGTGTTTTTTCCCCTGCTTACCGGCTTCGGCATTTAGGGCTTCTAACACCTCCAATTCACTGTTCAGCGAAAGATCCGTCAATCTGATAACGTCTTCGATTTCGCTCAGCATCGGAATTCTGATCAGCATCAAAGGCTTGTCGATGCCAAAATCCTTTGCATCCTGCAGCTGTTCCAGCCTGGATGAAGCGATATACTTGACGCCGCCGTCAGCGAACTGTTTGACACACTGCGGAATGCCAGTGGTGCCTTTGATGACGCCGGCAACTTCAATTCCTTTTTCGGCACATTTGCCGACCACATATTCCACGTTGTGCTTCAAATAGTCCAGATTAATTTCAACTCTCGGATAACCCTGCTTTTTCATCACTTGTTCTCCTCCTTGTTGGAATCTACAAATCGTTTGATCTTCTTTCCCGTGGTTTTCTCAAAGTCTTCTTTTCTAATCTTTACTTTTTTGATCTTTTTATAGTATGCGAGTTCTTCGTTGATCTTGTCTACTTCTTCCCAGATCAATTCTCTCGCCTGTTCCTCCGTATAATCCTCACCAAGGGTTTCTACGACTTCCTCCGCATCTAAGGTTACCGTTGCGACGATGGACGTATCGTTAGACCCGTCTTCTCCCTCGTCTCCCCATACCATGCTCTCTGCGATGTATGGGATTTTGCCGAGGAGATATTCCAGCTCTTCCGGGAAGACGTTCTTGCCGTTTTTGGTGATAATGACGTTTTTCTTTCTTCCTGTAATATATATGAAGTCTTCGTTATCTACATAACCCAGATCGCCGGTATAGAACCAGCCGTCCTTCAGAACTTCTGCGGTTGCTTCCGGATTCTTGTAATATCCCATCATGACGTTGCCGCCTTTGAAGCAGATTTCTCCGATGCCGTCTTCATCTTTGTCGATGATCTTCACTTCCATGCCCGGCAGCAGATGGCCTACGGATTTGTTTCTCATATCCTTTGGCACATCCGGATTCAGTGCTGCCATCGGCGAGCACTCCGTCAGACCGTAACCCTGCACGGCAATGATGCCGATATCGTTAAAGAACTGCAGAATTGCCGGATCAATGGCTGCGCCGCCGGAAATGATGACTCTCATTCTGCCGCCGAATACTGCCAGAATCTCTTTCGTAAATGGTTTGCTGATGTCCAATCCGATTTTCTTGGTCTTTCTATTCATAGCCAAAAGCCTGGTCAGAAGCTTTTCCTTGCCCTGTGCCCTGACATTTTTCCAAATCTTTTTATATAGCGTCTCGATCAGAACCGGTACGCCCAGAATCATGGTCGGCTGAACCTCTTCCAAATTCTTAGTGATATATTTGAGTCCCTGGCAATATGCGATGGCTGCGCCTTTGTACAGCGGCATCAAAAATGCACAGGTGCATTCGTAAGTGTGATGGACCGGCAGGACTGAGAAAAAGATATCCCAGGTGTTTACGTTGAGGATGGTCGGTGCCGCCATCAAATCTTCCGCCAGGTTTCTGTGAGATAACATGACGGCTTTAGCCATGCCAGTCGTTCCAGAGGTGAACAACAGGACACTCATGTCGTCAGCGATAATCTCCGCATCCAGGAACTGTCTGTCGCCCTGGGCTACCTGGTTCTTACCTTCTTCCACCAGGGCACTCCACGAAAGCACGTCTTCCTGGTGCTCCTTTGTATCAAAATTGATGAGGACCTCCAGCGGTGTGTTGCCGCCGTCTTTCATCTCTTTAAATGTCTTCTCAAATTTCTTTCCGAAGATGACGCAGGACACTTCCGCTTCGATAATCAGATGTTCCAGCTCTTTGGCGCTCAGTTCCTTGTCCAGAGGCACGACGACACCTGTTCCATTGAGCGTTGCAAGATAGCTGGATTCCCACTGATAGCAGGTCTCTCCGATGATACCGATCCGCTTGTTTTTCAGACCTCTGTTGATCAAAGCAGTCCCCAGTCCGTTGACATCGGCAAGGGCCTGTTTATATGTGATAGAGCTGTATGGCTGATCTTTCTCAAACTTCTGCATGAAAGCCACATTATCGCCATATGCTTCTACGCTGGTCTCAAACATGTGCTTGATATCCGTTATCGGCCTGCTGGTCTTGTATCTCACATAAGGGTCTTTACTGTCTTCCAGTGCCTTAGCAAAGGCCTTGGCACGTTTCATCTCCATGTTTTTTATTTCCTGATAATTCATTGTCTCCTCTTTCCCGGTGTTATGTTCTGTATTTGCTCCATAGCGTTTGATTTTACCGGTGGTTGTCTTGTCAAATTCTGTCTCTCTGATATTAATCCGCTTTACGTTCTTATATGCAGGCATGGTCTTGTTTGCATCGTCCACGATCTTCTTGTAGAAGTGGTAGACCTGGCTGCTATTCATTTCGCCCTGCTGCTCTTCGAGTAGTGGATAGTTTGGATAGATGTCCGCAGTCACCATCACGTTTCCTACCTTCTGATCTGCTACGCCATAGACGACCACTTCCTGAATCAGCTCATTTTCCATCAAAACGGCTTCTACTTCTTCTGGGAAGATGTTCTTGCCGCCCTTGGTGACGATGACCGTCTTCTTCCTGCCAGTCAGATAGAGAAATCCGTCCTCATCAAAATATCCCAGGTCGCCGGTATAAAGCCAGCCGTCCCTAAGCACCTCTGCTGTCGCCTCTGGATTGTCGTAATAACCCATCATCACGGAAGGTCCCTTGCAGGCGACTTCCCCGATCCCGTCTTCGTCCGGGTCGACGATTTTGACTTCTGTCTGTGGCATCGGTTTTCCGACGGAAGCTGCTTTGCTGTATCGGTCCTGATTGACCGCGATAATCGGCGCATTTTCGCTCATGCCGTAGCCTTGCATCATCGGCAGACCCATAGCTTCGAAATCCTCGATGACCTTTGGATCGATGGCTGCGCCGCCAGCGATAAACAGAGTAATGTTGTTGCCGAAGTTCTGATGAATGGCTTTGAAGAGCTTCTTCATCAGTTTCTGGTTGTTGTACAGTTTCAGTTTTCTGGACAGGTCGATCGCCTTGCGCAGCTTCTCTGCCTCGCCTCTGCTTTCCGCCTGCTTCCACATGCCCTTGTACATCTTTTCAAATACGAGAGGCACACCCAGCATGATATTTGCTTTTGCTTCGATCATATTCTTCTGAATATATTTGATGCCTTCGCAGATTGCCACTGTCTGTCCCTGGTAGAACGTCGTGCAGATGCTGCAGGTAAATTCATATGCATGGTGAATTGGCAGAATGGACAGAACGATGCCGCCCTCTGGAATGTGAACCAGCTTTGACATGTTGTAGACGTTTGCTACGATGTTTTTGTGGGACAGCATGACCCCCTTGGATAGGCCCGTGGTACCGGAAGTGTACATCAAAGTCGCCATCTGGTCGGGGTCGATCTCCGCATCTACAAAGTCACGGATTCCCTCTTTCAGAAGTTTCTGACCTTCTTCGATCAGCTTATCCATAGACAGATATTGGTCTGTGTGCTCGTCTTCTCCCATAGAAATAAAGTATTCTAAATCAAAACGCTCCTCGAAGAGTCCTTTGATGCTCTTTTCCGAGCGTTTCGTGTAGATCAGCGCGCTGGCGCCAGATCTCTTTACCAGATTTTTCAATTCTTCCGCCGGGAGATTCTTGTCTAGCGGTACGACAACGCCGACACCGCACACCGTTGCAAAATAGGACAAAAGCCACTGGTAGCAACTCTCTCCGATTACTGCGATTTTCTTTCCTGCCAGCCCTAAGTCCATGAGCCTGGTTCCGAGGGCATCCAGCTTTTCCTTGAACTCGCCATAGGTGAGCGGCTGAAAGGTTCCGACCGGCTTATCTTTCTGCAGATAAGCCGGTCGGTCTCTGAACAGCTCTGCGCTCTTCACAATCATATCCTTGAGATCAGAAACCTCTCTCACCGGATAATACACACCGTCATATTTTACATTATTCATGATTAATTCTTCTTTCCTTTTGATCATTAGTCGTTAATAAGATATTTTACCATTTTTGCGGTATTTTATCAATAGTCGGTTGCTTGGATTTCACGGCAAACGCATGAAATTACGGTGCCCCGGCAGCATAGCAGTGGCGGCGCATAGAATCCTTCTGCAGCGGTTACGCAGATTGACTAAAATACGCCGCTTTCGTTACGCAGCGCCTCGCTCTGACGGGGTGGTTGCGTAACCCAGCGATAATAAATAGATTGGGTATACAATCCCATCTTTACCTTAAGGGCAAATCGCCCTAAAATAGACGTAATAATTGTATAGACTAGAACTAACACATTACTACGAAATACTTTTTGGGAATGATTTTAAGAGGTGGACAGAGATGATTGAGAAGAAAGAAAACAAAAACGCAAATAAACAGATAGGGGAAAGAATCAAAGCTGCCCGAGAAGCATCGGCATATACGCAGGAACGGTTTGCTGAAGAAATCGGACTCTCCATACAGCATATCTCGAATCTGGAAAGGGGAATCACCGGCCCTTCCATTGACACCATCATCAAAATGAGCAAGGTGCTGGGCGTGTCCTGCGACTATCTTCTCTTAGGGCGCTCGGGGGAGAGAGACGTGGCAAAGGTCGCCACTAATTTGGATAACCTGACCCACGACCAATTGTTGATTGTGGACAAAGGCATCCACATCATATTGGAAGCCTTTCAGGTGCCGAAAAATGATGAAAGAGATTGAGGCATGGTAATGCTGCAAGGTACAGACCGACCGCAAATCTAAGCCAGAGCATAATATAGGCTTACTCTGTCATACCCATCAGCCAGTCCAAGGCATTGATACGGCGGATGCCATTATAGTCCCCTTCGGGATCTTCGTCGAGGGTCAAAATCAGTTTTGGATAATGATCGTTGATCTTTTCCAATGGTGCCAGCTCACGGCACAGTATACTTTCATCTCTGACCGTGGCTGCAACTTGATAATAGGTGATCTTTTTCTGATCCATCGCGACAAAGTCCACTTCTAATTCACCCACTTTGCCGACATATACATCAAATCCTCCCCGCAAAAGTTCCAAGTACACTACATTTTCAAGAATGTGACCCACATCTGTCGAGCGAGAACCCAGCATCATATAGCGCATACCGATATCCACGACATAATATTTTTCTTGTGTTTTTAGGTATTGTCTGCCTTTGATGTTGTATCGTTTCGCTTGGTACACGACAAAACTTTCTAACAAGCCATCCAGATATTTTTCTACAGTTTTTACATCAATTTTTCTTCCTTCAGATGTCATCGTGTCTGCAATTTTCTTTGTTGAAAGCGGATTTCCAACATTGTCAAAGATAAATCTCGTGATACTCTCCAGCATCATTGTGTCAGAAATCTTTTTTCGCGACGCAATATCTTTGACTACGATCGTGCTGTAGATGCCTTCCAAGTAGTCCTTAATCTCCCTCTGCTGCCCCTTCAGTTCCAGCGCATAGGGGAAAGAACTCTCTTCCAGATAGGTCAAATATTTTCGCGAAAGGTTGTCGTTATCCCCTGTACTTGAGACGTATTCTTTGAACGACAGCGGCAGCATGGATATCTTTACATATCGTCCCGAAATAAGGGTTGCAATTTCGCTCGAAAGCATATAAGCATTTGAACCCGTGAGATAGATGTCTACGTTCTCCCTCAGATAAAGGCTGTCTACCACCCTCGGAAACTCCGGGCAGTGCTGCACTTCGTCCAAAAAGATATAGGTCATCTTCCCTTCAACCAACCGCCCTTTGATATACTCGTGTAATTTGGCCGGATCCCTAAGCTCGTAATGATCAAAATCTTCCAGATTAACTGTCACAATCTGTTCCTCTTCAATCCCTTGGTCGCGCAGATAATCCTGATACATTTCCAGCAAAGTCGATTTGCCGCATCTGCGGACACCAACCACGATTTTCATGATTTTTTTATCTCGGAATGCAATCAGTTTGTTCAGATATTCTATTCTTTCTATTCTCCGTACAGCCATATCAGTACCTCCAGATCATTTATGCCCATATTATATCCAAAAACATCAAAAACAACAATAGTTTTTGGAAACTATTCCAAAAACTATTGTTGTTTGTCACAATTAAAATTAATCGTCTAGTAAGGCCTACTAAATTTATATATAATAATTTTTCATAGAAAAATTAAGAGATAACCTTCAGTCCCCCTTTCCCGTCATTCTGGAGCGAATCTCTGAAACAGCAGGAGCGCAGTTCTGTAAAGCCATAACTTCGAAGGTTGCAAATTTTGTATATATCATAATGCGCTTTCCAGCATTTGTTACGTTCACAATTTCGCTAAAAGAAATTTCAAAATCTTGCATAGGTATACCAGGATTGTTCCGGCTCAATGCGGTACGCCCAGAAACGCCATCCTCGTAAACATCACAATATGATTTTGAACCTGCAAATACAAGAATCAAATTATAGGTTGGATATAAAATAGGCCATATCCAACCTACTAGCCAAAGCAGGTCTCCCATTGTTCCCATGCTAGAGAATGCCTCCCTCGTAAATAGAATTAAAACCCCGAATGCATACATAATAATGCTACAAATCAAAAGCACAGTTTTTCTTTTACCCGCAGATGATTTTGTGGATACTATGAGCTTACCTTTCATAACTAAGTCCTCCAATATGTTTCGGCAGTGTTAATTAGTTTAACTAAGGAAGCCAACATTTTAAGATGCACTTACCGATTTCTTTCTAGTAGTTGAATTCATGCGGGAGGAATTGTATCTTACCGCTATACCCAATATTCTAATTGATATACCAAACTTTCTTCACATTACTTATAGACTTCCCTGGTAAGAAAGAGGTTCCGATCGATATGTAACTCTTCTTTGCATTAACTGCAGGATCCAAAACTTTAAAATCACTGTTTAAATAAACTGCGTGTGATCTAGAAGAGTTCCACCCGTAGATAACTATTCCTTCAGGATGTTGAACTAATAACTTTTTAAGTGTAGCTTCTTTTTCAGATTTAGTGCCGCTAATATACATTGATTTAACCTTATATCCTCCATAACTAAAATTACCTTTCAGTCCATCGGATGTCCATGCTACCTTACGTACTTTCTGTTCAGTCACCGCTGTATACGCATTCCCTTTCATATAGTATTTAGCTCTAAGCAAAATTGTTGCTGAAGCGCTGGTACAACTTCTCGAATTCATTTGCGACACTCTAACACTATCTGGGATTTTACAAGTCGTTGACGGCTTGGAAGGGCTCGGGGTAGTTGTTTTGCTGCAATAATCAAGACTTACCCATCCGGTCTTTCCATTATATGTAGTTTTCCCCCAACTCCCATTAACCTGAGACACATAGATCACTGCCTTATATGGAATTGCGGTCAGCAAGCTACCGTTCGTACTGTTGCTGCTACGTAGGTTGACTCCTTTTGTGTGAGATACTTGATAATATCCCACTGTCGCAGTCGGAGCCGTAGGCTTAGGCGTTGTCGTATTGCCTGAACCAGCAGATGCAATACTAAATGTGAATCTTTGTGCCAAAGTATTGTTTCTACTATATTGCTGGTATTTTGTTGCCTTAGTTAAATTGTTACCTGGCAAATCCAAGGCCAGTCCGCTGTTTTGGTTAATGATTTCGTATGACTGTCTTGCTCTGTCATATACGATGTACCAGTGTTTACATTTATACCCTGACTCATATTTCCATTGCGCTACTTGACCACCGTTGGACATAGATGAATTTCTCACCTCTAAGACTTTTCCAGATACTCGGACATTAATCCTATAACTGCCATCAGAATTTCTTGTAAGGTAAAACAATTGGTTTTTATTGTTATTCACTACCGTCCAGAGCTGCACTCTGGCACCATCAGAATATTGGGCTTCCATCGGGATATCCAAACATCCATTTGTTGTTCCACCCTGCATGATTCGGTAATCCGTTGACATCTTGAGTTGCTGATATGCCAGATACTCTCCCATCAAATAATCCCATGTAATCTTTCCCATTTTTCCATCTACAGTCAAGCGACGACTTGACTGATACCGCTTTACTGCCGCTTGCATCAAAGGTCCATATCCTCCATCCACTGAAAGTCGTTCGTTACAAACAGCATTAAGAGCTTGCTGCGCAAGCCTTACTTTGTTTGAATCGTTGGTAGATACACCAACTCTAAGCGTATATTCAGGCGCAGCATATGGATCACTTGCTGCCGAAACTGACTGTGTACTGATGCTCAACCCCGCAATCAATGCGAGAATAAGCACAAGTGCTAAAGCGCTACGCATTTTAAAGTTCTTGATCATCGCTCTTCCTCCTCTTCATTTACAATACCACCAACTTTTATTTTCTTCCTCGTCCCATTTACTTCACTGAATCTTTCACCTCTGCGTAACAATCGGCACATACAAACATTTCAGCATCTAGTAAGTTTGTGTAATGCTCTGTCGCTTCATTGCCACAAATCATACACTCACTGCTGCACTCTTCGCACACATAGCATGTCGTCCCATTAGCAGTGGTGTATTCAACCGATGGTGAATGATTACACCAGGCACACGGTTCTTCTACCAATTTCGCACCGCAGGCGAATGTGGCGGTTATCGTCAGAATAACCACAGTAATCACTGCTAACGTCTTTACGATTGATCTGTTTTTTTCCATATTCATTCTCAATCTCCTCTCTTCTCCATACGTTTCATAATCTATAAAAGGCTACTCTGCATCAATCTTAGCCCAAGGAAACATCGTTTCTCCATCCATGGCTTCCTGTATCTTTTCTTCATATTCTCCAGAAGCAGTGAACGTTTTCTCTCCTTCGCTATCAATATAATACTCTTCTCCGTTGTCTAGCCCGTAAGCCTCCGTTTGTGTCGGCGAAGTTGTTTTCTCCGCCAAATAGTAATGGGTGATTTCCCCTGAATTATATCCTCCACTATCTGCCACCCAAAAGGTTCCATCCTCATGTATATATAAATTTGAACGGTATCCAAAAGCGCTTATATCGAAAATAGAAAACGGCTTCCCTGCTTCAAAAGTAAACATGCCATATATCCTGATATCCGCTCCGCTCCCTGCGCCAATGAGCAATTCCTTGCGGCCATCTTCGTTGAGATCAGAGAAAACATAATAAATATTCAAATTTTCTTCACTTCTGGCGCTACTTAACAGTTCTAAGTTGATATATTCGCCAATTGCCCCCATATCATCCTCATTATCGTCTAAAACATCTCGATACAGATCATTTCGCAATGCGTCTCTATACTGTTCCAGTACTGGTTCATATATTTCATTCGGGCTAAGTTCTATATCTTCAAGGCTGCCATCCTCATAGTTGAGTTGCTGCATTGTATCGTCTTCATATAGAATTTGTGCATAGTTTCGCCCGAAATAGTAGCAGCTAGCGCCTTCTTCCAGTTCCAGCAACAGATTGTCATTTTCCCCTGAAAGGTCACAGCGATGGATACTCTGCTTTTCATCATCCCTTAAATAGATAATGTATTCCTCTGACATCGTCATCTTTGCAGCTCGGGGTAGTTCCGTTTCCTCTCCCGTTTCTAAATCCAGTAAGATATACTCTGTTTCCGGGTCATGGCGTATAGGTGCGCCCAATATGTATTGCCCATATTGTTCTCCATCAAAGTTTTCTTTGACAAGCGCTTCCTCTCCTGTCTCAGGGTCACATGAATACAAGTCAATCGTATTTGGATGCTCACTGTTATATCGAGAAAAATAGATTAGTCCGTTATAATAACCTACAAATCCATTCAATTCATCAATTTTAGCTAACACCTCTGGTTCACCTTCCAGTTTAACTTCACTGTTTAAACCGTCTTCATCATTAGCTTTATCTGTCTCGGCTTCAGGTAAACTGACCTGATATATTTCCCCCTCTGTATTATTAGTCTTATCTCTCTTGTCCTTCAGGTTAGCAAAATAAATAGTCTTCCCATTTGAAACGATATTCTCATCGACACTGTATCCTTTTGGGGCAGTTTGTACAGCGGTCATGTTCTTTCCACTCGTCTCACCATTAGAAACGTATAATGTGGAACGGTCCGTTTGCTTATCCTTCTCAGTCCACACGAAAAAGTCTCCGACTTTCTCTTTTACTTTTCCACCTGCATATCGGCTTGCTGATTGCATCACCACATCTTTGTTTCCTATATTTGAACTTTTTCCAGTTTCTTTATCCGCTGTACCAAGTAACTTACCTACGGCAGAATCACAGCTGCATAACATCATCATAGAGAAAACAACGCATGCCACAAAAACCTTTTTCCTTTTCATTGCACCCTCCCATTTATCTTTACTTATCCTTTTTTGTAAAATCACCGCTGTACAAAACCGTATCCTTTTTATCGATATACCGGACAGTAATCGTCACATTCTTAATCCCACTCTTTTCCTCAATTATCGACGCAATCCTTCCAAAGGCAGACACTTCACCTTCCATGGCTTTGCTGATTTCCGCCTTCTTATCTCCCAGCTCATCTTTGCTACACCTTTCATCAAAGGTGTATTCATAGGTGATCGTATTTCCTTTTACGATGACTTCCCATAAGTCAGCCCTCAAAGATGGATGCACCGTTGCAGGGTAAACAACTGTCGATATTGCAGAAAAGCTTCCTGCGTACCAGTCCTCTACGGTTTTATATTTCTTCTCGTCCATTCCGATATCTGTAAGTGTATACGCCGCCTCTTCTTTTAAATATGGTTCCAGCGCATAGGCAAAATGATCATCAAAATACCCTGCGGAATATTCCATATTTTCAAAATCTGTCTGGCTGTTGACTGAGCCATAAGATTCAACGACAAAATACTCGGTATCATCACCACATACCGTTTGATAAATGCCTAAAACCTTGTCATTATAAAACTCATCATCATACGTTTTTTCTTCATCTCTGGCATACAACAAAGCTAATCGCTTATAGGTATAGGACTCATCTCGATAATCATAATTGTCTTTAGCTACAATCTCTGCTTTGGCATCCATAGCAGCTATAATGAGTTTGACGTCCTCTTTCTTAATCTCATTGCCGTCTTTAAACCGCCCGATTAATCCCGATACTTTCACAGTTATGGAGTCCTTTATCACTTTGATTTTCAGTGATTTAGCTGTCTCAGCGCTATATTCTGCTGTCACTGTCACTTTATCCCCGTTGGACAACCCGTCCTCTTTGTCGACCTTGTAAGTCACGCTATTGATAAATTCTTCAATCCCAGGTTTTGTTCTGTCATAGTCCAAGTTTCCCATGGCTGGGTATGTAGCAACGATCCCATCGCCATCATAACCAGAAAAGGTCGGCTGTGACATCCGTTCCACAAGGTCTATTTCATCGTAATTGAAAAAAGTATCATAAATTTTAAAACCCGAGAATCCGACAATCACCACCGCAATAGCACTGATAATTCCGATTTTTTGCTTACGACTTAATGCTTTTATGTTTTTGGCTATACTTTTTCTCGCAGCTTTTGCCTTTTGGACATCAGATTCAAAAACCTGATTGCTATTCTTTCCGGCCTCGATGCCTGTTGGTGCAGCCATAATGACAGATTCCATGCCCGCTCCCTGTATTGGCTGCCGTTTTAACATATATAGCAAATACACTGCATAAATTCCTGTACCTATTGCACCAATCAGGCTATAAAAAATGATTCCCACAATAGGAAAAATTTCGGTGTACAGACTAATTGTATCTGGAATAAGGCCTAGCATATTCGCTCCATTGCTGCCTCCGCTCAACAGATCTTCAATTCCATCCATACCTTGTCCCAAAAGACTGCTAATGCTTGAGGCAAAAGAAAAGACCTTCAGAGCAGTATAAACCAATGCTGCACTTGATATGAAGTAGAAAATATAGCACAAATCCCGTTCATGGTTATGTACATATTGAATAATGCAGCCTATCGCTTGTATCAATGCAACGATCCCTAAAAAAACGATGAGATAAAAAATCATTTTTGTTCCCGAAATAACCGATAACAGTATGCTCATACTATTTGTGTGACTATCCGCCGCCTGCGCAAGGCCGCTTATCAGCATGTACGTTTTAATGATTACAAAAATTGAAAGTGCAAACATTACAACGCAGAGAATACTTTGATTGAATCTGCTCAGATATTTATTTATGACACTCATATGTTCTTCCTTTCTAAAATCATTGTGCGTTATTGTCGATGAAACCTTCATTAGCAATTGCTGCTCTTTCGTTCGTAATATTCTTAATACTGTTATCGCCTTTGAATAGTACGAAGCCCGCCCATATTCCTGCACCTAAGGAAATATAACCTGCTAATTTTGAAATACCAAGATACCCGACAAATGCACCCACAACAGTGATTGGCTGTTCTACATCATCTATATTTAAAACGTTTCCATAGAATGCAAGTCCGTTGCATGCCGTAATCAGCATCAACACGGCGCAGATTATACCGACGGCGTAAATATTTTCCTTTTCTCCCATTCGAAAGTATTTATAGCCTGCAATCCCTAAAAAACAGATACTTATAACAATCATAAAGTACATCAACACCTTCAGGCCAGGCACACTTGATTCAAACATGTCATTATCTAAGACTGACGTACTAATTATCGATCCGCTTTTAGATAGATTAATCATTGCGATAACTCCTATGACAATCATACCGATACAAATCATTTTTTTGTTCATTCTTTCCACAATACTAAATCCTCCTTCTTATATATACTGCTCAACCCTCATTATATTTGATTTCTACATTTCCCACATTAACCCAGGTTAACACTTCACCTTCTTTCGTAAAAAAACAGGAGATTTTTGCTTTACCTTTTTCTCTAATATGAATATAGTTATAGTTAAGGGAAAGGAGCAATCAGATGGATAAGCGAATATGTGACGAGTTTACAGATGGTATCCTCAAGTTCATGCCAGAACAGGTTGTTGAAATCATCCTCTACGGTACTGTTGCCCGCCAGACAAATGACAAAGGCTCAGATATAGACATTACTCTATTAATCCGTGGAAGCTTAAATAACGATACCGAAGATAAACTCTCCGATTTTATCGTTGATATGAATTTAAAGTATGATAAAGTCTTTTCCGTTATCGATATTGACTATGATCACTTTTTAAAGTGGCTCAAGATATTGCCATTCTACACGATCATTGAGAACGAGGGAATTACGTTATGGAAGGCGGCATAAAAGAATTATATTCTGGAATTATCCCCTACATTAATTGACGCTATATCAAAGCGGATATTTTTGATAAAACGCGGTCAAAGATGTTGGATACAACTTATCGTTTAAGAGAAAAATCTGATTACCAAGGCTTCTTCATTGTTTCAAAGGGTATGGCCTTTGAGTAACTCGAAAAGGCACAAATTATAACTAAAATGCTCCAACAATATTTAGATGAACGTTGGGCCAAACTCTAAGAAGAAGACGCATGGTTCACGTTTCCTTAACCCTACGTCTTCTTCCCCTCTTCTCATGAACCCAAAAACTTTCAAGGGCAACATATGGATCCTTTCAATTTTGTGGATTCTTATAAAGTCTTATGGTAGTACCTTCGTTTGACAATATCATCATATCATCCTCAAATTCGACATTCAGGTACTCCGATTCTCCATCGGGATCGGTTATGATTAATTCATCGTCCTCAATACTCCATGAGCCTTGCTCACTGCTGTTGCTAATTTTACATGCACCATCTTTGAGGAACTCAATATAATTCTGACTGTTTTTAAAATACCAAACTCCTTCAATATCATCTTCTAATCCGCATGACACCATCAACACCAAGAGCAAAACTAAGTTCATGAGACCAATTACTCGTCTAAGATTCTTATTCATTTCGTATATTTTCATTTCTATCAATACTAGAAATGAGCCTCCTCCTAATTTATTTCACAGATAATGTTCTGTCCTTTATAACTTAATCTTCCGTACCGTACTGAACTTCCCATAGATACGCTCCCCGTCGCTGTTCTGGCTGTAACCACGGACTTTCACATAATAGGTGCCTTTGGTTAGCGGTCCTATTGTAAAGGAGCGGCCGTCTGCAACATACTTTGATGCACCTTTGAACTTAGTATTTCTAGCCAAGTAAACCTGGTAGCCTTCTGCATAACTGGATTTTCCCAGCTTCACATAAATGCTTCTATTTCCAGACCAGTTTTTCTTTGTCTTTTTAAAGGTAGTAATTTTGATCCGAGTCGGCGCTTTTGTTGTAGCCGCGGTCAAACTGTAGGCTCCATTATACGAATCGTAAGAATTCTTAATCTGCAAGTATTAAATTCCTGCTGATAGTTTATATATTTTCTTTAGCGTGGCGCTCTTTGTATTATCATTCCACCATATAAAATCTCTTTTAATTTGCTCTCCATTTTCGTCATATAAATACAGATACATGCTTGATATTTTTGAGTTTACTGAGAACGTCACGTTCCTTTTCGATGGGATTGTAACCTTATAAAAATCCGTATCTCCCTTTACACCAATAAGCCCTGATACTTTATCTCCTAAATTTATTTGCTGAGCCTGTTCCATCGTATCATTCGGTTCTTTTTCTGTACTTCCAATTTCCGTAAATGCTTGTTTAAAGGAATACTTTCCATCGTCACCACCGCTCAGTACTGCAACATAGTAAGTGCCACTTTCTAATGCGTACTCAAAGGATTCGACCCCTTGTTTTAAGTTATCATTCCAAATATAAAAATTGGATTCTATTTTGTCTCCTGTTTCGTCCAAAAGCTCAAATTTTAGCGTATTCATATAGAACTTCAAATTATATTTGACAATCCCCGGATCTTTGACTTCTAGTTTATATATGTCGATTTCATCATCTGACACTTTCGAAATAACGCCGTTTACAGTTGTCGTCAAGGGTAAATCATGTGCAGAGGCTATGGTATTGTCATATGCCACATCAAAGTTATCCAACTCTACCGTGTTATAACTAAATGAATAGTTTCCTTGATCTGCAAAGCCAATCCCAATATAATATACTCCTGGATTCAAATAAAAACTGTGCTTTTCTGTTGCCTGATTCGTATCGTCGTCTGCCACTAGTGAGGAATTATAAACTTTGTTCCCTGCCGCATCATAAATGTTAAATTCACTATAACCAATATGGCTGGTATAAGTTACTTTTAGTTCTACAGATGTTTTTGACGGCACAGTATATTTGTAATAGTTTGCACTATTAGATTCTGCAATTGTCCCCTTTACTGTCCCGCTTGTCCCGATGCTGGCCGCACTGGCCAATGGACTTCCATCATCTGCCCATGTCGGTACTGCCAATGCAAAACAAAGGCAAAAAGCGCACACAAAACACACCCACTTTTTCATCATTCTTTCCATACTGCTTATCCTCCAATTAAATATCAAATTTTCCGATATTTTTATTATGCCACATGTGATTTGACCTGACATTAACCCAGGTTAACTCTTGCCCTTCTTCCACCAAAAAACGGGACATTTATTTTTTTCTTTACCTTTTTCTCCAAGATGGATATAATGATTAATAGATAGGGAAAGGAGCAGGCAGATGGATCAGCGAATATATGATGAACTTACAGGCGGTATTCTCAAGGTTATCCCAGAGCAGGTTGTCAAAATCATTCTTTACGGCTCTGTTGCACGTCAAACGGATGACAAGGAGTCGGATATAGACATTGCCCTATTAATCAACGGAAACTTAAGTAATGAGATTGAAGACAGGCTTTCTGATTTCATTGTTGATATGAATTTGAAGTATGATAGGGTTTTTTCTGTCATCGATATAGATTATGACCACTTCTTGAAGTGGCTGAAGATACTG
This sequence comes from uncultured Eubacterium sp., assembly GCA_900551775.1. GTDB lineage: Bacteria > Bacillota > Clostridia > Peptostreptococcales > Anaerovoracaceae > Senimuribacter. Next base: position 21,931 of record URXI01000013.1, read on the forward strand.
CCGTTTTACATGAATATTGAAAAAGAGGGGATTACGTTATGGAAGGCAGCTTAAAGGAACTTTCCCAGTATCGCTTTCGTCGCTCACTGGAAGATTTAGACACCGCCAAAGTATTATATGAGGAAAATCATTTAAAATCCTCTATCAATCGTTCTTACTATTCCATCTTTCATGGGCTGCGTGCCGTGACTGCACTTGATGGCTTCGATTCCAGCAAACATTCAGGGATTATCTCTTATATTAATCGTTACTATGTCAAAGAAGGTATCTTTGATAAGAACTTATCTAAAATACTGGATACTACTTATCGCCTAAGAGAAAAAGCTGATTATCAGGATTTCTTTATTGTCTCAAAAGACATGGCTTTTGAGCAGCTCGAAAAAGCACACGCCGTATCGAAAATTCTCCAGCAATATTTAGATGCACGTTGGTTGACCCTCTAAGACTCTGCTTGCCCTTCTCCCACAAAAAAAACAGGAGTTTTCGCTCCTGCTTTTTGTAAATTTCTATTTCTTAGGCTGTTTCTTCTCCGATATTGTACCCCCCCCCCACGCAGTTCTCTGCGCAGGCGGCTCAGGGTGACCGGTGTCATCCCCAGGAAGGATGCGATATCTTTGTGGCTGACAAGGTCGATCAGCCCCGGATAGGTATCAAGGAACCACTGATACCTGCCCATGGCATCATACTTGTATAGAATCTGTTTCAGCTTCAAATGCTCTTCAAGGGAATTTACCAACAGTTCATTATAAACATAGACTAATTCCGTATACTGCTCCAGCAGTGCTTTGATCGTCGCAATGGGCACACGGACGCATATTATATCCGTTTCGGCTACCAGACTGGTTTCTGCTGGCGAATCCAGATCGTGGCAGGCCATGGCAGGCATACCGCAGCGACAGCCAAAGCATTCCGTCACTTCCTTTCCATCGACGCTCTCGTAATAACCTCTGCAGATTCCCTCCACCAAAAAGGTGATCGACGACTGTCTCTTCCCCCTTTTTACTATATGCTCTCCCTTTTTCAACTTGATAAAGGTCGATACGCTGCATAATTCCCTCAAAAGTTCTTCATTTGTAATCCTTAGCGATTCGGTAAAAAACTCTCGCAGTGTCATTTTGGCGTTCCTCCTTCTCGCAAAGTCCGGCGCAGACGGCTCAAACTCTCCGGCATCATGCCCAAAAAAGATGCGATATGCTTATGGCTGATGATATCGATCAGGCCAGGATATTCTTCGAGAAACCATTGGTAACGACCCCTGGCATCAAATTCCTGCATGACCTTCTTGATGCTATTATGTCGCTCTATGCCTTGTATCAGCAAATGGTTATACGCCTGCTGCAATTCGGGATAGATATGATTTAATTGGATGATTTCTTTGATCGGCAGCTGTAGGCATTTGCTGTCCGTTGCAGATTCTATGCTGATCTCAGAAGCCTCTTCCAGTCTGGTACAGGCCATCGCCGGTTCACCGCAGCGAAATCCCAGACAGTCCGTAATTTCTTTCCCCTCCACATTTACATAATATCCTCGGAAAACGCCCTCCAAAATCAAATAAATATGGCTTTGCAGCTCATCCTGCCTTACGATCAGATCGCCCTTCTTAAAATAAACGATCTTTGCTAAGCTGTTCACCTTGTCAATCAGCCCATCATCTGTCAAACCAATGACCTGTCTGAAAAAATCTCGTGTCTCCATTCTATGTAACCTCGTCGTAATTTTCTTAACCTATGTTTATTTTAACTGAGCCTGATAGGAAAATCATTAACATAAGTTAATGCTATCATACCAACAGCATAATTTTTTACAGTCACACTGATTTCTCATCCCTTTGAAACGCTGGCAGATACAAAGACCCCCCCCCTGCACCCGATTCCACCTGGGACTCGAATTGCAAGGGGGTTTTCTTTATCTTTATTTCACATCCATCAATTTGCCTGTAGCAGTGTCCATGACATATCCATAAATTGTCACGTTATCCGGAATCAGGGGGTGGTGCTCCAGCAGCTCCACGCTCTCTCCCACTGCAGTAAATACGTCCTCAAAACCGCCCAGCCACTTGTCAAAATCCACGCCGAAGTAATTCAGGTTCTGGATGACTTCCTCACTGATGCCCCGCGCCTTCATTTTGTCGATCATGTCGTCCACGTCCATGTGCTGCCCCCCGCAGTCTGTGTGTCCGATGACCATGATGTCTTCAACGCCCAGTTCATAGATGGCGATCAAAAGGCTCCGCACCGCACTTCCAAAGGGATGGACGATGGTTCCGCCGGCGTTCTTGATGATCTTTGCATCGCCATTTTTGATTCCCAGAGCCGCCGGGAGCAATTCGATCAGCCGCGTATCCATACAGGTAACGATGGCCAGCTTCCGCGCAGGATATTTGCTCGCCTCGTAAGGCTTATATTTCTCTTTGTTTACAAACTCTTCGTTATGTTCTAAGATTTGATCAATCATATTGTCACCTCCATGAGGAACAGTATACCACAAAAACTGGCTGGCGGACACCATTTCTAATGCCCCTCTCTTATCCAGAAGGGACTGCGTCCTACGTCTCCGTTGCAGCCTGGTCTTCAATGTCTGTCTTGTCAGGCATCAATAGCACTGCTTTGTTCTTTCCGCTTCGTTTCGCCTCGTACAGCGCCTTGTCCGCCGTCTGAATGCAGGTTTTCAGTGAAATCTCCAGAGTGGAATCTACGTAACAGATCCCGACACTGACTGTAACGACTCCTCCGCAGCTGTTTGGAATCGCAGCATTCTCAACGAGATGACAGATTTTTTCTCCTATGTCCAGCGCAGCTGACTGGTCCAACAGAAAGACCACACCCATGAATTCTTCACCACCATAACGCATGACATTGTTAGCGTCCTCAAAAGCGTCCCGAAAGAGTCCCGCCACTTCGCGCAGACAGTCATCGCCTTTAGGGTGTCCATAAAAATCGTTATACTGTTTGAAATCGTCAATATCCATCATCAACACCGCAGCCTGGCTGGGAACCTTGACCGGATATTTCCATTTTTCGGACAAACTAGTTTCAAGGAAATGCCGGTTGCGAAGACCCGTCAGCGAATCTTGATTAGCGATGATTTCCAATTTTTCATTGATTTCTGCAGTTTTTTTCATGCTGGAAATAATCCAAAATACGATAAGAACAGTAAGCAGGGCGAACAGCGTCAGGCAGATTGCCAATGCCGGTCCTTTGGCAATCGAAGCAAAGAACGCCGACTGCGTCATCTCTGCAAGTTCTTCTTCCCGCAGTCCCGCAAACAGCACCCAGCCAGTCGTCGAAATAGGTCGATAGGTCACATAGACTTTCCCATCATTCCAAGTGTAAGTTCCGACACCGCTTTTACCATTGAGTCCTTTTTGTTCCAAATCCAAAATGGACTTTGTCTCCTCATCTTTATTCTTTTCATATAGTTTCTGTGAATTGTATTGATTCTCCACCCAGTCGATGTGGTTTGGGTCGCTGACTGCGATATCCGTCCCACCTGCATCGATGATGTAGGACTCTCCGGAATTGCCAAAGCGGATATTTTCAATGAGACGGCAAAATAGATAACCATCTTTTTCTATACTCAAAACGCCCACAATACGCCCATTACGTCTGACAGGAGCAGAATAACATACGACATACTCCTTCTCCTCGTTATAATATGGTCCGTAAATGGCAGTCTTTCCATCAAATGCCTTCTGAACGTCTCCTCTCCTCCGGAGATCCAGACGGCGTCCATCAGAAGCGACCGTTCCCTCAGCAGTGATGTAAACGGTGCGCAGCAGCTTGTCACTGCGGAGGTTTTCCGGAAATGCCGGCGCTTCATTTCCAGGTTCTGGAACATCAAAGGTCTCCGCCAAGGCAGACGCTTCCTCCATCCCTAATTCCAATTCACTTTCTACAGTCTTTACCCCTTGCTCCGCCATAGCTTCCACCAGTTTTACTGTGTAATTGGTCAGCAGCCCGTGGAAATTCTGTGACAAGACATAATATGCTACGGAAATCACAATAATCACCGTGACCAGAAAGAGGATGCTGATACGCATGCCAAGCCCTACTGCCTGCTTTCGGTTTCTCTTTTCCATATATTCAGCTCCTCTCTTGAAAATATCTGTTATTTCTTTAGTTTAACATAAACTAATAGTTAATAAAATGGCTTACGCTCAATATATTATTTTTATTAAATAAAAGCAGATATCTGTCGATATCTGCCCCTCCATCCTTATGTTTCTATTTTTACCATCACGTATTCCCCCTTGGTGTCACGCTCGCCGTTAAAGGCAAAGCCAAAATCCTGGTAAAGCTTTGCCGCCTGATCATTCCCTTCTACGACACTGAGGTAAATCTGCGATTGCTGCGGGTATTCCTTGTAAATTTGCGAGAGCAGCGCCTCTACTGCCTTCCTCCCATAGCCTCTGCCTTGGAACCTTTGGTCGATAAGAAGGCGGTCGAACCACACTCTGCCGAACAAGTAACCGTACATGGCGAAGCCGACCATCTGTGTGCCATCGTAAATCGCCACAGGTTTCCACTGTCGCCACACCCTGGCTTCAGCCAGGCACTCCTCCACACTCTCGACAAAGCCTTCCTGCCCCTTGGCAGGTTCCAGCTGTAATACTTCGGTTTCATTCATCTCCGTAATTGGTTCAATACGGATGTTCATAATTTCACTCCTCTGCTTATAAAACTGTACTCCTATGATAAACTATCCGGTTAGCGTATAGTCAATATCTGCAGTGTGAAGATTTGGCAAAGAAGTGATGATCAATCTGTCCTCGAGTGAATCACGCTATACTCCCCTTTGTAGTGGCAGTAGATATCGTATTCCAGGTTCTCCTCTTCGTCTACGGCAACCGGCTCTCCCGCTGCTGTCTTGATATATACGGTCTCACCAGGCTTTACAGTCAAAGAACCGTTAGTTCGATAATCTTTTCCATCGTCGCTCAGCCCGGTGATTTTTAGCAGCGTCTCTCGATGTTCCTCTGCCGTACCGTCTTTCCAGGTCTGATACAGTTCTATCTTCCCGAGGAAAGAATCCTCTGTATCAATAATGAAAAACTCTGCGCCATAACCATAAGTTTTCATCGTCACTTTGAAAATCAGTTCTTTTTCTCCAAATGGCGTTATGGTCACGTCCGCCTTTGGATTATCATGCATGGCCCGCCTTGTCGATACCTTTGTGAATTTTCCTTTGATCGCCGCCCCTTTATAGGTAACATATGGGCAGGCCTTGTAATAATAGGTCTTGCCTGCCTCGACTTTGCGATCCACATACTCGTCACCTCCGCCATTTACATCTGTTTTGACTTTGGCGATCAGTTTATAGCCGCTGGCCTTTTTGACGCTGCGATAGATGAGCGCGCCATCAGTACCGTCAGGACAATACCAGTGAAGATAAATCGCTTCTTTATCCGAAATATAGGCTGAGAAGCCTCGCAGCCCTTCAATAATACCCGCAGTCCCTTGTTCAGACCAGGAATATCTGCCATAGACCTTCTTCCCCTTTACGACTTTATACGCTTTGATGCGGTAATAGTATGCCGCATTGCGTCTAAGACCTTTGTCTATATACTGCAGCGTATTGCCGTTTTTGATTGTCTTGATCTTACGAAATGGTTTATCAGGCAGCGCCCTATAAACCTCATAGCCTGCAGCACCACTCACCTTCGTCCAGCCGATTTTTACACTGGTTTCGCTGGCCGTTGCCGTGGTGATGACTGGTCTCTGGGAAAACTTTGTCGTGCTGTCCGCTGCGACGGATTGAGGCAGCAGTGTGCAAATCAAGATGAGAGCTGTCAAGAGCACAAATAATTTTCTTTTCATCTTATACCCCTCCCTAATAGTCGTAGCTATAATAGTTCCTGCCATCGCTGCCAACGCGGATACAGCCGGCCTGACAGGCGTTGATGTTCAAACTTATCATCGCATCCGTATAATAGGTCGCCCGATCTGCAGCCTTGAATCTGAGATAGACCGATGCTCCAGGCTTCAATATATAAGTGTCTGGAAACGTCGTATATGTGATTCCGTCCAGGGAATAGCTCTCAAGAACGACAGGAACCGTGCTCGTCCACTTCGAGCCACCTACCGTCTTCTCTTCGTAGTAGCTGTAGTCAAATTTCCCAAACTCACTTTCACCCTGTCGATAAATCGTCGCCGGATAGTTGTACTGATCCGAAGTCAGCTTGTAGGTGAGGGTGTCCTGCTTTTCCCCTGCTCTGTTCAAGTCCGTTACTTTGATATCCAAATAAGGACTGGCGACGGTAACCTTTGCAGTCTCGCTCCACGAACTGGCATAGGTTTTTCCATTCAGCCTGCGATATGCCCTTGCTTTGTAATAGTAGGTCTCCCCAAAGCTAACGTCCTCATCGGCAATGGAGCCTTCGTCTTGTTTTAATTCGCCAATTTTTTCAAAGTCCCCGCCCTCGGTTCGGCTCCGATAGAAAACAATCTTATCTGCACCAAAGCTGTGGGCATAAAGGTGCATTACATCCATAGACTCCATCGGCCTGGCGCCAAAATACGGCTTCAATACGCCAGAAGAAACCGTCACAATAGACGTCTGGCTATACACCTTCTGTCCATTTTGATATTTGAATGCGAACACTTCATAACAGTATTCCGTGTCCTTACTGCATTTCCTATCTATATAGCTGGTCTTTGTTCCGCTGTAAATGCGTACTCTGCGAGAATAAATCGCTGGAGATTCATATTTCCCGCGGTAAACGACATACCCCTTCGCACCCTTCACTGCTTTCCACGACAATTTAATGCTGGTTCTGCTGATGGTCTTTGTCGTTACCTTTGGTGAAGAAATTTTGCCCATGGGACCCGGGGTTGCTTCTCCGTAGTAATACTCTGCACCAAAAGACGCTGCTGCTTCCGCTAACAAAACTGCCGTCATCATCAAAATGATCATTGTCTTTCTTTTCAATTCCAATCACCCCATTTCACGTCAGAATATTCAGACTATATTATTATTTTATCATATCGCCTCTTGTCTTTCAATTGAATCTGGTCAAAATTAAAACCGCCAATGGGTATCTGCTCATTGGCGGTTTGTCTGTGTTGATTTATGCAGTCTCTAATGCAATTTCCATCATCTTTGTGAAGGAAGTCTGTCTCTCTTCTGAACTGCAGGATTCTCCTGTCACCATGTGGTCGGAAACCGTGCAGATGCAGAGAGCGTTCTTGCCAGCTCTTGCAGCTTCCATATACAGAGCCGCCGCTTCCATTTCTACGGCTTTGACGCCCATGGCTCTCCACTTGTCGTAGTCTCTGGTGCTGTCGTAGAATACGTCAGAAGAAAAAATAGTGCCGATATGCGGCGTTACGCCCAGATCTAATGCGCATTTCTCCGCCTTCTTCAGCAGCTCGTAGGAGCAGACTGCAGGAATGGATGCGTTGATCTCGTACTGCGCCGCCCAGTTGGAATTGGTCACGCAGGCCATGCCCATGACGATGTCCTTTACTTTGACTTCTGGTGTCAATCCTCCGGCAGTACCGATTCTGATGATGTTCTTCACATCATAGAAGTTGAACAACTCGTGGGAATAGATGCCGATGGCAGGCATACCCATGCCAGAGGCCATGACAGATACTCTCTTTCCTTTGTACGTTCCGGTATAGCCCTGCACGCCTCTGACGTTGTTGACGAGGACAGGGTGGTCCAGAAAGTTCTCAGCGATAAATTTTGATCTCAGCGGATCACCCGGCATGAGAACGGTTTCAGCAAAATCACCCAGCTTTGCCGAAATATGAGGGGTAGGTATATTAGACATTTTTTCAATCTCCTTTAGTTTCAGATTTCTAATTATATATAAGCAGAAAATGTACGATTTGTCAAAGGTTATCTAGCTGATCCACAAGTTCTATAACTTGCTCGGATAATCCTCCAACATATGAAAAATCCCATTAATGTACACCTTATTACCCTGAATCTGATATAACAGCAAATAGTTATGCGTTTCTAACATGCATTTTCGGTACTTCTTTGCCGCCAAATATGGGTCATTACAAAAGGCTAAAGTATCCGCCATATAAGTGAGTTTCTCATATGTTTTTTCTACATCCCTCAATATCGCCCTCACTGCCTGCTTATTCTTAAACTGCCTCAAAACATGGTCAAGAATCGCATCCAATTGATCCTCTACTGCCTGTGTAACGATAACATTATAAGTCATATTTCAACTTCAGTGTGTCCACCGATTCCTTTCCACTGCGAACTTTCCCTTCTTTGATCTGCAGTTCTGCAATCTCAAGTTCTCTGTATAGCTTTTGACGATTAAACTGCGCCTCATAGGTTTCTATGCTCATCATGACCATGTCGCCATAACCATTTTTTGTGATGAATACCGGTTCATCTGTGGCATGACACATTTCCGAAATTTCCGATGTATTTTTCAATTCCTTGATTGGAATAATCTGTGGCATTGGATTTCCTCCTTCAAGCTTTTTATGGTATAATTATATCATAATTATACCATCTTCACAAGTCTGTCTTCTAATACCCGTTATCTCCCCGCATTTCCCATTCTATTTTCTTCTTCAATGTGTTAAAATAACTCCATAAAAAGTTTGAAAGGATAACCATACTCTATGAAGAAAAAAATCTGCATTTTATATACGGGCGGCACCATCGGCATGGTTCCCACCGAAAACGGCTATGCGCCAAAGAAAGGTTACTTCTACGACGCCATCAAAGCCATCCCTGATCTGAACAGCCACGACATGCCGGAATGGGATATGATTGAGTTCGACCCATTGCTGGATTCGTCCAATATCGCTGTGGAGCAGTGGAACCAGATCGGACGCGCCATCCGTGATAACTATGCGACCTACGACGGCTTCGTGGTTCTCCACGGCACCGACACCATGGCATACACCGCCTCCGCTCTGTCCTTCATGCTGGAGGGCCTGACAAAGCCCGTCATTCTGACCGGCTCTCAGATCCCCCTCTGCAAGCTGCGCAGCGACGGCAGAGATAATCTGATTACTTCCGTCCTCATCGCAGGGGCAGGCAATGTGAAGGAGGTCTGTCTCTATTTCGGCGGCAAATTGATTCGGGGCAACCGCTCCACAAAATCATCAGCCGACGGACTCATCGCCTTTGATTCTCCTAACTATCACTTCCTCGCTGAAGCAGGCATTGACATCAGGTACAACGTCGCCTCCCTGCTGTCGCCGCCGCTGGATGCAGAATTTCATCTGACAGAATTCAAGCAGGTCTCTATCGGAGTTCTCAAGGTATTTCCGGGCATCCAGTTCAGCCTCTTTGAATCCATCATGACAGAGAGCCTCAAAGGCATCGTTCTGGAGACCTTTGGCGCGGGAAATATTCCAAGCTACGACGACGCTCTGCTGCCAATTATCAAAAAAGCTTTCGAAAACGGCACCATCGTCACCGTCTGTTCCCAGTGCCCCAGCGGCACGGTCACTTTGGGCGCCTACGCAACCAGTTCCGCTCTGACAAAGGCCGGCGCAGTCAGCGGTTACAACATGACCACCGAAGCTGCCGTCGCAAAGCTCTATTACCTCTTCAGCCTGGGACTCTCCCGAGACGAGATCAAAGCAAAGATGGAACAAGACCTGCGGGGCGAGTTGACCAGATAAGCCTTATCCACTTTTTGTACGGGTATGACCCCTGCATTACCGTCTCTTTGCAGGCTGTCTGAATCCACCGAGCGGGATTATGATAGAGGTACAAAGAGACAAGGAGGAACGCACAATGCTAACGATTGATTCCAAAGTAAAAGAATTGAAGAAAAACGAAAAAGCCGTTGAGATTATCAGCAAGGTAAGTCCGGGATTTGCGACAGACCCGCAGATGAAGCTGGTGCAGGGACTTACCCTCAGAAAGCTGATGAGCTTCCCGCAGTCCGGCATGACCCCTGAGCAAGTCGAAGCCCTGGCAAAAGAATTAGAAGACGCACATATCGAATAACCGACAAAACAAAGGGGTTGTTGCACTAAGACCGAGTAATCCATGGATCAGATCAAACGGCGC
>URXI01000014.1 GCA_900551775.1 uncultured Eubacterium sp.
TTCCTCCGGCGGAGTCACCCTCGACCAGAAAGATTTCTGACTTGGCAGGATCTTTTTCAGAACAGTCAGCTAGTTTTCCTGGAAGAGCGATACTGTCCAGGGCGCTCTTTCTACGCGTCAGTTCTCTCGCTTTTCTGGCAGCTTCTCTTGCCCTTGAGGCTTTCAGACATTTATCTACGATCACTCTGGCTTCATTAGGATGTTCTTCTAAGAAAGCCATCAGATTTTCACTGGTCGATGTTTCGACAAAACCCCTCATCTCTGTATTTCCCAACTTTGTTTTCGTCTGTCCTTCAAATTGAGGTTCTGTCAGTTTTACAGAAACGACGGCAGTCAAACCTTCTCTTACATCTTCACCTGCAAGAGAATCGTCGTTTTCTTTCAATATTTTGCTTTTTCTCGCATACTCGTTAAATACTCTGGTGAGTGCAGACTTGAAACCAGCCATATGGGTACCGCCTTCGGTGGTACTGATATTATTGGCATAGGATAAGATCAGCTCATTGTACCGATCTGTATACTGCATTGCAACTTCCAATTCCATGTCTTTTTTACTGATTTCAAAATAAATCGCTTCTTCGTGGAGAGGATCTTTGTTGTTATTTAAGAATTTTACAAATTCCTTCAATCCCCCCTCAAAATGGAAGACGTCCTTTTTCTTCTTGCCGTCCCTCTCATCAGTGAGCGTGATTTTGATGCCTTTATTCAGAAAAGCCATCTCTCTCAGTCTGTGCTGAAGGGTCTCATAATCAAATTCTACAGATTCCTGGAATATCTCCGGATCAGGCCAGAAAATACTCTTGGAACCAGTCTTCTTTGATTCTCCCACTTCCGTCAGGGGCATGACGGTCTTGCCTCGTCTGTACTCCTGCTTATAGATTTTGCCGTTTCTTTTGATTTCTACTTCCATCTTCGTGGAAAGGGCATTTACGACGGATGCGCCTACGCCGTGCAGACCTCCAGATACCTTGTATCCTCCGCCGCCGAATTTTCCTCCCGCATGGAGAACGGTATGAATGACTTCTACAGCCGGTATACCTAGTTTCGGGTGGTTGTCGACCGGCATACCTCTTCCGTCATCTTCTACCATGATGGAATTATCTTTTTGTATCGTGACATCTATTTTTTTACAATAACCGGCCAACGCTTCGTCGACACTGTTATCTACCACTTCATAAACTAAATGATGCAATCCTCTCGGACCTGTGCTTCCTATATACATACCTGGTCTTTTTCTTACTGCTTCCAGACCTTCCAGCACTTGTATTTGGGCGGCATCATACTGATTATTATTTTTTTCTTCTGTACTCATTTTACACCCACCTTCGTATCTATTTTCAATTTTACATACTTTATTAGTATACAACAAAATTTGCGTTTTGACAAGAAAATACGTGCATTTTATGTTTTTTCCCTTTTATCCATCTTAAAACCCGTAAAATCAGAAATTAAGCACTAAAAAACCTATTAAAAAACGTCGATATATGTCGTATTTTTTAATAGGTTTTATTTTCCTTTATCCTGCCGCCGTCTATGTAGATTTTTTTGGCATCTGGAAATGATGCCATCAAATTTTGATCGATATCCGTCGTCGTGATAAAAAGCTGATTTTCTTTCAGAGTCTTAATCAGATATTTCTGTCGTTCAATATCCAATTCGCTCATAACGTCATCGAGCAAAAGAATCGCATCTTCTTCCGTCTCTTCTTTAATCAGATTCAGCTCCGCTAATTTGAGAGAAAGGGCACAGGTACGCTGTTGGCCTTGTGAACCAAAACTGCGCATATTGATGCCATTGACATAAAAAGAGATGTCATCTTTATGAGGTCCTTTTGTGGTGGTCCTCTGTTTTAAATCATTTTTAAATGCCTTTTTTATTTCGTCATAGAAATAACCTTCTTGTTCTTCTATATCTTCTTTTAAGTCGATATTGGGGTTGTACTCCAAAAATAAACTTTCTTTGTCATTGGTGATGCTGGAATGAATCTTTCCACTGTAGCTGCTAATTTTTTTTACAAACTGTTCACGTATATTGATGATCCTCGCTCCATATCTGGCAAGCTGCACGTCCCAAAGATCCAAGATGCTGCTGTCGATGGATTCTTCTTTCAGATAGGTATTTCTCTGAACCAGCGTTTTTTTGTAATTACTGAGGCTGTCATAATAAAGAGGCTGTATCTGACAGAGTTCACGATCGATGAATTTGCGTCTCTTTTCTGGCTCATCCTTTACGATCTTTAAGTCTTCAGGCGAAAAAATGACAATTAAGATATTCTCTAACAGTTCTGAAGTCTTCTTTATGGTCGTGCCATCCTTTTTTATTGACTTTTTTGAATCTTTTTTGATGGTAATCTCCACGGAAGTATCATAATAGGATTTCTCAGCATTGACTTTTACTCTGGCAGTATCTTCCTTGAAATTGACCAGATCACTGTCTTTGTTGGTTCGAAAAGATCTTCCTATGGAGGTCAGATAAATTCCTTCCAGCAGGTTGGTCTTTCCCTGGGCGTTGTTTCCCAATATTAAATTGACATTTTGATTGAAATCTGTTTTCAGCTCTTCATAATTCCGAAAATGAGTCAGTTCGATATCTTTAATATACATATTAATTATTTGTAATTCTGACTGGCAGTATCAGATATTCGAAAGAGTGGCCATTGACCGGTTCTACTAGACACGGTGTGATGCTGGTATTGAAGAACATATAGATTTCTTCATCATCTATGGATTTTAAAACATCTAGAACGTATTTTGCATTGAAACCGATATCAAGATCTTCTCCTTCTTTATTGATGATCACTTCTTCTCTGACATTACCTTCTTCTGATTTAGAAGTAATGGTGACAATAGTATCTTTGATAGCGAACTTGATCAGATTATTCTTTCCTTCTTTTGATAAAAGGGAAGCTCTTTCTATACTTTCCATCAGATCATTTCGATTGACTTTGACCTTGATTTTGTTATCCTTCGGCAGTACATCTTTATATTTGATAAATTCACCGTCCAACAGTCGCAGAACGACTTTGACGTTACCAATGATGAAAATCGCTTTTTTATCATTCAAAAGAAGATTTACGTTTTCTTCTTCAGAAGCTTCACTTAAGATTTTGCTGATTTCGTTCATAATTTTTGCAGATATGATGACGTTTTTTTCTTCCAGATTTACCATCGCTTCACGAGTGATAGCCATTCTATATCCGTCGATAGCGACCATGTTGATCGCATCATTTAGAAGCTCAATTAAAATACCTGTGATGACTCCCTTTGATTCATCCACACTGGCAGCAAAAGAAGTTTTTCTGATCATTTCTTTTAAAATAGTCTTGTCAAAGGTAATATATTCTTGGTTATCTTCTATATTTTTGATGCTTGGGAATTCGTCAGCCGAAAGACCGATGATACTAAATTCCGAATTCATGCATTTGATGACAACGTTGGTGTCGACCAATTCTACAGAGACAGTCGCATTTGGAAGCTTTCTGATAATATCGCCAAATAATTTTGATTGCACGACAATGGAACCGCTGATGCCTGACTCTATCTCCACAGTTTCTTCTATAGTGATGTCCAAATCAGATGCTGACATCTTCAACTTTCCGTCTTCTGAAACTTCAAGGAGAATTCCTTTTAGGATAGGAATCGTGGTTCTCGATGTAACTGCTTTTGAAACTATATTTAATGCTTTCGTTAGTAATTGTTGGTTGCATTCAAATTTCATTTTTAACCTCCCAAATGCCATCTTTTTCTTATAAGAATTTAGTAGTAATAGTAGTAGGGGCTGTTGAATCTGTGGATAACTTTTGAACCCCTTGCTATTTCATCAAAAGTTAATGTTGATTTTATGTGGATAACTTTTGATTTTTATTCAGAAATTTCCTTCTTTAGGTTTTCTATTACTTCTTTTACTGAGTCATTGTTATGTATTTCGGCCTGAATCTTTTCACAGGCATGCATGACCGTGGTATAATGCCTTCCGCCAAAGAGGTTTCCTATTTTAGGAAGAGAATAATCCGTCATGTCTCGGCAGAGAAACATGGCAATCTGTCTAGGGAAGGCGATACTGTTGGTCCGTTTAGAACTTTCCATATCTGATACTTTGATATTGAAATATCTGCTGACGATAGTCTTTATTTTCTCTGGTGTTGCAGAAGTTCCGCTGTTTTGAATGATATCTTTGAGAATTCGTTTTGCAAAGACCTTGTCTATTTTTTCGTCCATCAGAGTGGAGAAGCTGACGATTCTGTTAAAGGCACCCTCTAATTCTCTGATGTTGTCCTTTATTTTTTCAGCGATCAGGCAGATTACTTCGTATAAATCATCGTCAATTTCTATATTGGCATTTTCTGCTTTTTTCATTAAAATTGCCACTCTTGTTTCGTAATCTGCAGGCTGCAGGTCAGCGATCAAATTCCACATGAATCTGGATCTGAGCCTTTCTTCCAGTTTTACCAGTTTGTTAGGCGCTCTGTCGCTTGAAATTACAATCTGTTTATTCAAATCATAAAGTGAATTGAAGGTGTGGAAGAATTCCTCCTGCATGGTGTCTTTTCCTTCTAGGAACTGAATATCGTCTATCAGGAGAACGTCAACTTTTCTATATTTGTTTTTAAATTCTCTGGTTTTATTTTCTCCCAGGGCTTTGATGAATTCGTTGGTGAACATCTCAGAGGAAACGTATAAGACGTTGAGATTTTCGTTATTTTCTAATAAGTAGATACCAATTGCATTCATCAGATGGGTTTTCCCTAATCCTGAGCCTCCGTAAATGAACAGAGGATTGTAGGCCTCAGAAGGGGATTCCGCGACAGCAAGAGATGCAGCATGTGCATATTTGTTACTATTTCCGACGACAAAATTATCGAAAGTATATCTGGGATTAAATATCTTTTGCTTACGAAGCTTAGGATCCATCAAGACTGGCTGGCTTGATTCAGACTGTTCTTCTTTTAATTGATCATAATCCTCGCTATTTTTGATGACAACGCGATAGTCCTCACCTGTTACAGTTTTGAAGCTGGATTCTATCAGCTGCAGATATCTGTCTTTGAGGACTTTGATAATAAAATCTTCTTCAGATTCTAAATAGGCGATTTTCACATTGTTATCGATACTATTAATTTTGATCGGCTTAAACCAGGTATTATAACTTATTGAGGTCGTATTTTCTTCAATTATTTTTAAAACTTGATTCCAAATCTCTTGAATGTTCTTCATACTTCACCTTCATCTTTTTGTTATAATCACATTGTACATAATAAGTTATCCATATACAAGTGTTAATTTAAAAGGCTGAAAAATAAATTTTCCTCAAAGTTATCCATGTGATGTGGATAACTTTGTGCATATCTTTCATAAATTTTTTTGTTCATTCATGGCAATTCTATATTTCTCATAAAAATCACACCCGAAGAGATAGTGTATTATAATTTGATATTCAAGTAGGAATTTTTTAAAAATCCCCTTTTTTGGTTACTTAAGACATTAGACATTATCATTATGTGAAACAAAAAAATTCACATAATTCAGTATATTAAATTGACATCTAAAACAAAGTATTATAAACTTGTATTAGGTAGAATATATTCGTTATATTTAATTTTATATGGAGGTTTTATTATGAATTGTATAAACCGTAAACTTTTCTTAGTATTATCACTTTGCTTACTTCCTTTGCTTCGGTAATATTGGCTATGCGTTTGCTGATGATGCTAATAATTCAACAGAAGAATATGTCGAAGTCGTAATTCCAGTATTTGACAATCCTATAGAGGCCGAGCTGTCACTAAGATCTGATATTCAACCCCTTGCTGAAGGAGATGAAGGAGGTACGCAGACATGCTTCATTTCACCGTATATTTCAAGAACAAATTCTTTAAGTACCAACTGCAATTTCTATTTGCATTATGACTCCACTTTTAGAATTGAATCTCTTAGATTTAAGGAATTGATAGTTGAAAAAACTTACCTAATAGGCAAAAATTATTTAAAATTAACGCCCGCAGCGGGAAAATCGTTTTACACAGTTAAGTTGTATTCAGATTATAGAGGTTATAAACTTGTTGATGATGAAGTCAAAATACCTACCGACGTAAAATCTGTTGTAGTAAGAACGAAAGATCTTTACATATTTCGCAATTCACCATCTTCTTGGTTAGCTTGTCAATATCAAATTGGTGGTAAATGGACAATAAACCCCAAAAGACCTTTCTAAAGACCGAGGTGACAGTTATGAAGTTATTTAGTAAAAAGAGAATAAAGAGTTATCCAGGTATATATATCTCTCAAGAAGAGCCATCACAAGATTATCTTGAAACTTTTGAAAAGCAAAAAAGCACAATTACACCAAAGCCTTATGATTTTGAAGAAATAGCAAGTTATTTAGATGATTGCTATGACCTTAAAGAAAAAACATTATCGTCTATAGACATTGGAATATTTGAGATAAATCTTCAACATTTAGACTATTACGATAAAGAATGCTTTTCACCAATTTTCTTGCATATTGTTCGAAATGAAAAAAGCCACGAGATTTACAAAGAGTTTCCAGAAGACAAAAATATTTTTGTTCATATTGAAAAAAACTCTGGCTATATTGAGACAAACTCTGCTATTCTCCAAAAAAAATTGTTTGAAATTCGTGGTGTAACTCAAGAAGAGTATGATCGCAATTCTCAGAAGCTTCATGAACTGATTGGCATAAGTTTCAATAATTAATACTAATAAAAAATGATACTCTAAATTATCGTGTAGGACAGTGGCCAATTCGGCCACTGTTTTGTTATACAGTAATTTTCAGTTACTGATTTTTAGTTTTTTTCCTGTAGGTCCCCTAACCTTATCCGTTACCTTTTTGAACTCATCATTACGTTTGGGTTTGGTCAGTATCGCCGCTCCTGTGCGCAGGGAAAAGTCGTTCTGCATGACCGGATGGTTCACGGAACGTTTCCGGATGTCTTTGGAATGCATACGGGTACCGCAGTAGGGACAGTACTGGGGGAAGGGCTACGTTTCAATGTGATATCCCTGATTCCATCCTGGATGTCGATGGAACTGATGATAACATCAATATAAAAACAAAAAAAGACAAAAATGTTGACAAGCAAAGTCATTAAAAGTATAATGGTAAGACATGTGTGCATAGATTGAAATTTAGATTATGCAGCAAATTTACATTTAGGAGGTAAAAGATAATGAAACAGACTTATCAGCCAAAGAAAAGACAGAGAATGAAAGAGCATGGCTTCAGAAAAAGAATGAGCACTAAGAATGGCAGAAACGTTCTTAAGAGAAGAAGAACAAAAGGCAGAAAAAGATTATCTGCTTAATTTGTGATGCTTAGAAAAAATGTACTAAGACGAAAAAAAGATTTTACCACTATTTACAATAGAGGCAAATCCATAGGTGACAGGTTCGTTGTTCTGTTTTTCAGAAAAAACAATCTTCCCTATAACAGAATGGCTTTTTTGGCGAGCAAAAAAGTCGGCAATAGTGTCAGACGGAATAGAGCGAGAAGATTGATGAAAGAAAGTTACAGACTTACGGAGATGAAACTTCCAGAGGGCTATGATTTTATTTTCATTGCCAGAAACACCATTGCCAATGCTAAGTGCCCGGAGGTCAGGAGATCTTTGGAATCCGCGCTTAGAAGAACCGGGGTAACTAAGAAATAATGAAATATATCAGTAAATTCTTTAAGAATATAATGATTTTCCTGATCAAGGTATATCAACGCTGTATTTCGCCCTTATTTCCACCTACCTGTAGGTTTTATCCTACCTGCTCCACTTACTTTATTCAGGCTCTGCAAAAGTATGGAGTGTTCAAAGGTAGTTACTTAGGAATAAAACGAATTTTGAAGTGTCACCCAGGAAACCCTGGCGGTTATGATCCTTTGAAATGACGGAGGAAAATGAATGTTTGGAATAATAGCTAAACCTTTGGGTTGGTTGATGACTCAGCTGTACAGCGTAGTAGGTAACTACGGCATCACGCTGGTGATTTTGACTGTAATTGTAAAATTCGCATTATACCCAGTTTACAAAAAGTCGATCATGTCTACAGCCGGTATGTCCGACATGCAGCCGAGGATGCAGGAACTTCAAAGGAAATACGCAAACGATAAAGAAAAGCTTAATGAAAAGATGGCTGAACTGTATAAGGAAGAAGGCTATAACCCGATGGGAGGATGTCTGCCGATGATCGTGCAGATGATCGTCATCATGGGTTTGTTTGGATTACTCCGAAATCCGATGACATATGTTTCTTCTGATACGATGTATTTTGCAATTCACGAGGGATTTTTATGGATTAAGGACCTGAGTCAGCCGGACTTATGGGTCTTGCCTATTTTGGCAGGAGTTGCAACATTCTTCTCCAGTTGGCTGAGTCAACAGACTAATCCGAATGCGCAGTCTGGAAACTTCATGATGAAGATGATGCAATATTTCCTCCCTATCATGATTGTATGGCTTGCGAGAACTTATCCATCCGGTTTGGCAATCTACTGGTTTATTGGCCAGTTTATGCAGATTTTCTTTAACTTGCGTTTTAATCAAATCAGAAAAGCTCTGAAAGAAAAAAATAAGCCAGCAAAAAAGAAGAAAAAGTAAGAGCTATTGGAGGAAAAAATTAATATGGATGTTTCTGAAAAATGGGGAACCGATGTGGATACCGCAGTGAATCTCGCATTGGCTGAACTGAAGTTAACGATAGATGAAGTTGATGTTACAGTTCTAGAAGAACCATCGAGAGGTTTTTTCGGAATTGGATCAAAATTAGCGTTAGTCAGAGTTGAAAAGAAGAAACCGGTTGAAAAGGCGAAGGTAGAAGAAGTAAAAGCAGTAAGAGAAAAACCTAAAGCAAAACCCGAACCTGTGAAGACACAGAAAAAAGAAAAGTCTGAGAAACCGGAAAAGAAACTTGAAACAAAGAAATCCGAAGCATTAGCTGCATCAGAAAAAAAAGAAACTGTAGATATGCCTGCAGTAGAAGATCATACTGCTCTTTCATTTTTGAAAGAAGTGACAGAACAGATGGGTCTTGATATTGATATTTCAGCTAAAGCCGATCATGATAACGTATTTGTAAATATTCAAGGTAAGGATTCTGGAACTATTATTGGTAAAAGAGGGCAGACTTTGGATGCAATTCAGTATTTGACAAGCCTGGTAGTAAACAAAGATCAGGAAAACTATGTAAGAGTTGTTGTAGATGCTGAAAATTATAGATCAAAAAGAGAAAAAACTCTTGAAAAATTAGCAAACAGACTTGCTGATAAAGTAGTAAAAACAAAGAGAAGTGTAAGGCTTGAACCGATGAATCCTTATGAACGTAAGGTAATTCATGCAACTCTTCAGAATAACCCACGCGTAACGACTAGAAGCGAGGGGCAGGATCCATATAGAAGGGTAATTATTGAGCTGAAATAAAACGTGGCCCGCAATATTTGCGGGCTTATTTTCATTCTTGTTAGCAGGAGAATTATTATGGAAGATACAATTGCAGCAATTGCAACCCCTCCAGGAGAAGGTGGGATAGGAATTATCAGAATTAGTGGTGACGATGCTAAAAATATTTTGCAGAAGATTTTTGTGCCAGCAAATCCATCTAATATCGATAATAGAAAGATGTCTTATGGAACGATTGTTGATCCATTATCTCAAAAAATCATAGATGAGGTCCTCTGCGTTTACATGAAAGGGCCAAAAACTTATACCGTTGAAGATGTCGTAGAAATCAATTGCCACGGTGGTATGGTTCCACTGCGCAGAACTTTAGAATTAGCACTCAAATATGGTGCCAGAATGGCTGAGCCAGGGGAATTTACAAAGAGAGCTTTTTTAAACGGACGACTTGATCTTTCACAAGCTGAAGCCGTTATCGATGTCATTAAAGCGAAGACTGACAAAACTTTTGATGTCGCCATGAATCAGTTGGAAGGAAATTTTTCCAAGAAAATTAAAGAAATTAGAAAAAAACTAGTGGATATACTTGTCAATATTACTGTAAATATAGATTATCCTGATGAAGATATTGAAGAAATCACTTATGAAAGATTAGAGAAAGATTTGATTTCTGTTGATGAGGCGATAGGAAAACTTCTCATAAGTGCAGATACAGGGCGCATTATTCAGGAAGGTTTAAACGTCGCTATTATTGGGAAACCGAATGTAGGAAAATCTTCTCTGATGAACAGTCTGCTCAACGAGGCGAGAGCGATTGTAACAGAAATACCGGGCACCACGAGGGATACGATTGAGGAACACCTCAGTATCAGAGGAATTCCCGTAAGGTTGATTGATACTGCAGGTATCAGAGAAACTGATGATATGATAGAAAAGATAGGTATCGAAAAATCAAAAGAATCCTTCAATCAGGCTGATCTTGTTATTTTTATCATCGATTCCAGCAGGGAATTGGGTCAGGAAGATAGAGAAATCATCGATTTGATTGATCAGCAAAAGACCATTATCGTTTTGAACAAAGTTGATTTGACGCAGGTTGTCTTTCGAGAAGAAATAGAAAAAATGCTGCCTGAAACTGCATTGATAGAAACATCCATGGAAAAGCAGCAGGGAATTGACTTGATTGAAGATAAGATTGTAGAAATGGTTTACGGCGGCAGCGTCAGCCAAAGTGACAGCATTATGGTCACGAATGTGAGACATAAAAATATCTTAGAATCTGCCAAAAACTCTATTGTAGATGCGATTGAGATGACGAAGCGAAATGAAGCGTTGGAATTTATAGAAATTGACGTGAATAGCAGTTACGAGAATTTGGGAGAAATCATTGGAGAAACCGTGCAAGATGACATCATAAACGAAGTTTTTGCAAGGTTTTGTTTAGGCAAATGAGGTTGGTATAATCATGGAAAAAGTTTTAATGGGAGAATATGATATTATTGTCGTTGGTGCTGGTCATGCCGGCTGTGAAGCTGCACTGGCAGCAGCGCGAATGGGCAATCGTACTGCGTTGTTTTCCATCAATTTAGAAGCGATTGCAATGATGCCGTGTAACCCATCGATTGGAGGAACAGGCAAGGGACATCTCGTCAGAGAAATTGATGCACTAGGCGGAGAAATGGGAATCAATATTGACAAGACGTTTATTCAAAGCAGAATGCTCAATACTGCCAAGGGACCGGCAGTACATTCTTTGCGCGCGCAGGCTGATAAAGAGAAGTACCATACTGAAATGAAAAAGACCATCGAAAAGCAAGTTAATCTGGTTATGAAACAGGCGGAAGTTGTGGATCTGATTGTAGAAGATGGAATCGTGTGCGGTGTCATTACAAAGACGCACACTTACTATCGATCAAAGGCTGTCATCCTGGCAACAGGTACTTTTTTGAGGGGAAAAATCTTTATCGGGGACAGTTGTTATTCCAGCGGTCCGAACGGTTTGGCACCTTCTGTGGATTTGGCTGTGAATCTGAAGGCACATGGTATGAAGCTCCGTAGATTTAAGACGGGTACTCCGGCAAGGGCGTTGGCATCTTCTTTTGATTATGGAAAGATGGCTGAACAAAAGGGTGATGAAGAGATTGTTCCATTTTCTTTTATGAATGATCATTTAGAAAAAGAACAAATATCATGCTGGTTAACTTATACAAATGAAAAAACACATACTGTCATTAGAAATAACTTTCACAGATCTGCATTGTTTGGAGGACAAATAGAAGGAATAGGACCTAGATATTGTCCATCAATAGAAGATAAAGTTAATAGATTTGCAGATAAAGAAAGACATCAAACATTTATTGAACCAGAAGGATTAGATACAGAGGAAATGTATATACAAGGTATGTCATCAAGCTTACCTGAAGATGTACAAGAACAATTTTATCATACTATACCTGGATTGGAAAATATAATAATAACAAGACCTGCATATGCTATAGAATATGATTGTATTGACCCATTAGATTTAAAACCTAATTTAGAAAATAGATATATCAAAAATTTATTTTGTGCCGGACAGTTTAATGGAAGTTCAGGATATGAAGAAGCCGCTGCGCAGGGATTGATGGCAGGAATTAATGCATCACTGTTAATAAATGGAAAAAAACCGTTCATCTTGGATAGAAGTGAGGCTTATATTGGCGTTCTCATCGACGATCTCGTGACCAAAGGTACAAATGAACCTTATAGAATTATGACCAGCAGAGCGGAATATAGGCTGGTTCTGAGGCAAGACAATGCGGATCTGCGTTTGACGGAAAAATCTTACATGTTAGGATTAGCAACAAAGGAACGTTATCAGCGATATTTGGAGAAAAAAGAAATTGTAGAAAAAGAGAGGGAGAGAATGGAAGAAACCTTTGTCACTCCCAAAGAAGCCAATACTTATTTGATAGAATTAGGAAGTGCCCCTTTACAAAACAAAGCCTCATTGGCAGAGTTACTGAAAAGACCGGAAGTGACTTATGAAAATTTAGTTAAAATTGATTCTGAAAGGCCAAGGCTGTCGTCTCACGAAAAAAATCAGTTAGAAGTACAGATTAAATATGAAGGATACATTTCAAAGCAGCTTCACCAAATTGAGCGTTTTAAGAAACTGGAAACAAAAAAATTGAATGATGATCTGGATTATGCTTCTATAGAAGGCCTTCGAATCGAAGCTGCTCAAAAACTGAATCAGATCAAGCCTGCATCAGTAGGACAGGCTTCCAGAATATCGGGAGTATCACCGGCTGATATTAATGTATTATTAGTATATTTGGAGAAAATGAGAAGAAAGAGATAATATGAATAAATTAAAAGAAGCATTTGCTCAGCTGCAGATTCCTTTAGAGGATGAGATGGTCAATCAATATGAGAAATACATGGAAGGTGTATTGGAGTGGAATGAGAAAATAAATTTGACAGCAATTACAGACCGAGAGGAATTCATCACTAAGCATTTTGTCGATTCGGTACTATGCTATCATTTTAAAGAATATGTCAATGCAGATTCAGTGATTGATATAGGAACAGGAGCTGGATTTCCAGGTATTCCTTTGGCAATTCTCAGTCCCGATAAAGAGTTTGTTTTGGCAGATTCCCTGCATAAACGGTTAAAGGTTGTAGATGCGTTGACGTCCGCCATCGGCTTGGATCATGTGACCACGGTTCACGGCAGGGCAGAGGAACTGGCAAAAAATAAAATATATCGGGAAAAATTTGATGTCTGTGTCTCCAGAGCAGTAGCAAACATGGCGGTGTTAGCTGAATACTGCCTGCCATTCGTCAGAGTTGGCGGTTATCTGCTGGCCTATAAAGGACCCGATGCAGAAAAAGAAGCAGATGAAGCAAAAAAAGCATTAAAAGTTCTTGGCGGTAAGCTCAAGAGAATCGAAGCTGTGAATCTTGCAGATTTTGATCACAATATCATCGTAATTGAAAAAATAAAGGAGACACCTGCGAAATATCCCAGAAAAGCAGGAACTCCAGCGAAAGAGCCCATAAATTGAAAATTTATGGGTTTTTTTGTTGTTTTTTTCGTGTTCAATTGCCCGGGAAAAGTGTTATTCTGTAAATAAGAAAAGGTGCAGGGGTGATGATATGTTACAAAGGAAAAGTATTGAGTTGCCAATAGACTCAGTGTGTGCAAATCCAGATCAGCCGCGAAAGTTCTTCGCAGAAGAAGAATTGATGGATTTAAAAAATTCCATTGCGGAATACGGTGTTTTACAACCGATTATTGTCAAAAAAGATAAAAGCGGCTATTATTTTCTGATAGCAGGGGAGAGAAGGCTGCGGGCCGCAAAATTGGCGGGCCTTTCAAAGATCCCCGCTTTGATTAAAGACTTTGGAGATAAGGACGCAGCACTGATCTCTGTGGTCGAAAATGTACAGCGAGAAAATCTCAGTTTTATTGAGGAAGCCTATGCTTATAAGAGATTAATTGATGAATTCGGTTTAACGCAGGGGGAATTAGCTGCCAAAATCGGTAAGCGACAGTCGACCATATCCAACAAATTGCGGATTCTGACATTGCCGCCGGATATACAAGAAAAATTGATAGAAGCAAAATTGACTGAACGCCACGCGCGAGCACTGCTTAAAATTGAAGACGCAAACGTCAGAGAAAAAGTTCTGCAAAGGGTTATTGCAAATGCGCTCAACGTGAAACAGACGGAAAAATTAGTAGAAGAATTTTTATCCAGGGAAGAAGCGGAGGTGAGAAGAAGTCATAAGATCAATTACATAAGCTATAAGATTTACATGAACACAATTAAAAAAGCCTTCGCTCAAATTCACGAAATGGAAAAAAATACCAAAATATTTGAAGAAGATAAAGGCGAATATATGGAAGTCAAAATCGTCATTCCAAAAAATAAAGGATGTTTCACGTGAAACATCCTTTATTTTTGTCAAAACTGTGGTAAAATGTGTCGTAATAATATATAATGATTGTAGCAAAAAATTTAGCAGGAGGAAAGACATTGGGAAAGGCAATAGCAATATTCAATCAAAAAGGCGGAGTAGGAAAAACGACAACAAACATCAATTTGGGTGCCAGCCTGGCGATGAAGAATAAAAAAATATTAATGCTTGATATCGATCCCCAAGGTAATACGACTAGTGGAATAGGAATTTCAAAAAAGGATCTTCCTTTTACTGTGTATGACTTGCTGATTGAGGACAATTTTGATACAAAGAAAGCAGTAATGCATACAGGTATAGAAAATTTAGATATCATACCCGCTAGTGTTGACTTAGCAGGAGCAGAAATTGAAATGGTAGAAATAGAAGGCAGGGAAGCCAGACTGAGAAAATCCATCCAAAAGGTGAAAGATGATTACGATTACATATTTATTGATTGTCCTCCATCTTTAGGACTTTTGACAATCAATTCTCTGACCGCTGTAGAGAGCGTGCTGATTCCGATTCAGTGTGAGTTTTATGCATTGGAAGGAGTCAGTCAGCTGGTCAGCACGATTGAACTGGTGAAGAAGAACTTGAACAAGGAGTTAGAAATCGAAGGTGTCATATTGAGTATGTTTGACGGCAGAACAAATTTGTCGGTGCAAGTAGTACAAGAGGTAAAAAAATACTTCGGATCAAAAGTATATTCCACTGTAATTCCTAGAAATATCAGATTGGCTGAAGCACCTAGTTTTGGCATGGCTATTACAGAGTATGATCCTAGGTCAAAGGGTGCTGAAGCTTATAGGGATTTCGCTGAGGAGTTTCTTGAATGGGAGGAATATAAATAATGGCAGCTGCAAAAGCAAAGAACAGGGGATTGGGTAGAGGTCTAGACGCTTTGTTTGCAGATCAGGCTCCAGTAGTAGAACCTGAAAGAGAAGTAATTGAAGAAAAACAGATAAAAGAAAATTCTGTTGTGTATATTGATATCAATAATATTAAACCGAATGAAAATCAGCCTAGAAAAGTTTTTGATGAAGAAAAGATAACGGAGCTGTCAGCATCCATCATTGAACATGGTATCATACAGCCGTTAGTCGTCAGAAAGAATAAGAGCGGGTATGAGATCGTAGCGGGGGAGAGAAGATGGCGCGCAGCAAGAAAAGCTGAGCTGAAAGAGGTCCCCTGCCTGATACGGGATTTTACAGATGAAGAAAATATGCTCATTGCAATTATTGAAAATATGCAGCGAGAAGATCTGAATCCTATTGAAGAAGCTGAAGGGCTCAATCAGATGATCAAAACCTATGGTTTGACGCAGGAAGAAGTCTCTAAAAGCGTCAGTAAGAGCAGACCTTATATCACAAATGCTCTGCGGCTTCTAAAATTACCGAAGGAAATTCAAAATTTTGTTACAGAGGGAAAGATGACTACGGGTCATGCAAGAGCTTTAATTAATATTGAAGACAAAAAGCTGCAGGCAGATCTCTGTAGAAAAATCATCGAAGAAGGACTTTCTGTTAGAAAGGTAGAGGAGCTGGCTGCGGCTGCAGGCAAACCGAAAAAGAAGGCTGCAAAGAAAGTAAAAAGCCCCGACACCTTACATGTAGAGAGTGAATTAAAGAACTTGTATGGAACAAAAGTCTCTATCAATCAAAAAGGTAAAAAAGGCACTATTCAGTTGGAATACTACAGCGTTGATGAACTGAACCGTTTGATAGAACTATTGAAATCAGTGGAACTATAGATTTTGTTTCACATGAAACATAGGAATTTACGAATGCCTCTGATCAGGGGCATTCCTTGTCTCAGGAAATAGTAATGTTATAAAAAGAAAACGAAATAATAATGAGTGCATACGAATTAAGATTACGGCGACTGATGGAAGAAGCCATTTTGGAGTTAAAGGAAATCGGCATTTATCCGTCAGAAGCAATTATAGGAATAAAAGAAAACAATCGGGCAAAGCGGCGGCTAGGCTGCTGTAAAAAATCTGTTTACAGAGGAAAAATAAGCTACGAAATTGAAATATCCGCGATGTTAAAAGAAAAAGACGACCGCCAGATCAAAGAAATTATTCATCACGAACTGCTGCATACCTGCAAAGGCTGCTTAAATCATGGTCAAGAATGGAAAGCTTTGGCTGCCAAAGTCAATGACACCTATGGTTACTGTATTAAAACGACTGCGGATTTTTTTGATTCTGCGGAAAGAAAAGAAGAGCAGTATCAGTACGAAATAAGATGCAATCAATGCGGGAATACTGGTTATAGAATGAAGAAAAGTAAAGTCGTAATGCAGCCAGAAAAATATAGATGCAGAAAATGTGGGGGACCATTAACCGTTAGAGCGAAAAGCTTTTGGAATTAGGACAAAAATATGATATACTATAGTAATAGACTGCACTGTATTATCACAAAAACTACACTTAAGTCTGCGGCTTTCGTGGTATATTATAGATGATTGCTATGAATAGCTGTTTAATTAAGAGGAATAGAATATGTCAGAAACATTATTTGGAAAGTTAATATCGTCATACATCCCACTTCCGATGTGTATTGTCAACAAAAATGGCAAAATTGTCAGAGCGAATGACCACATCAGCGAGGTGTTCATTTATGATGGAATCGAAGATGCGGATTTTTTTGCTCTTACAGGTATCAAAGTATCAGATTTATATAAGGAATTTGACAGCGGCAAATATTATATGCTAGAGAGAAACGGAAAGCAATTCAGACTGTTGATCAACAAAGTAGGGGAGCACGAGGAAGCAAACCTTCTTGTCTTTTTCTACGATGTGACCAACTACGAGAACCTGAAAGACCGATACAATG
The DNA here is from genome assembly GCA_900551775.1 of uncultured Eubacterium sp. GTDB lineage: Bacteria > Bacillota > Clostridia > Peptostreptococcales > Anaerovoracaceae > Senimuribacter. Next base: position 17,188 of record URXI01000014.1, read on the forward strand.
ATGAGAAAACCTGTGTGGGAAAAATCAATATTGATAATTATGACGAATTGATTGCCAGCACATCGCCAGAAAAAAGTATGACTATTTCTGCAGAGGTAGATAAGGCGATCCGGAAGTGGGCAGCAAAGATGAACGCGTCCATCAATAAGATGAAAGATACCCAATATATCATGTACTTCCAAAATGCATATGTGGACGGTATGATAGAGAGTAAATTTTCTATTTTAGATGATGTCAGGCAGATTGAAACGGAGGCAGATTTTCCGATGAGCCTCAGTATCGGAATTGGCATCGGCGGCAAAAATCTCGTGGCAACAGAAGAGTATGCAACAGCTGCTTTGGACTTGGCTTTGGGCCGGGGCGGAGATCAGGCGGTCATCAAACGGATGAGCAAAATTGAATACTACGGCGGCAAGATGCAGACTGTGGAGAAGGGCAATAAGGGAAAATCCCGAGTCGTTGCCCATGCCTTGAAACAGCTGATCGATCAGTCAAATCGCGTTATCATTATGGGTCATGCTCATCCTGATATGGATTGCTTTGGTGCATCTCTGGGAATTTATCGCATGTGTGTCATGTATGGACGAGATGCTTATATTGTACTCAATGATATTAACGATTCCTTACAAGCCATATATAAGCAGGCAAAAGAGAGTGAAAACTATAATTTCATCAATCATAAGAAAGCTGAAAGCATTACGGACAAGGATACCCTGGTCATCATAGTGGATACCCACAGGCCAAGTTACGTAGAAAACGCAAACCTGCTGCAGTTGACTGACAGAATCGTGGTTATTGATCATCACAGGAGGGCAGAGGACTGTGTAGCAAACCCTGTACTGTCTTACATCGAATCTTACGCGTCCTCCGCGTCAGAATTAGTGAGTGAAATATTACAATATGCTGCACCAAAGAAGACTTTGATCAAATTAGAAGCAGAGGCATTACTCGGCGGCATTACCATAGATACGAACCGTTTTGCAGTGAAGACAGGTGTCAGAACTTTTGAAGCTGCTGCCTGGCTGCGCAGGGCAGGCGCGGATACGACTGAAGTAAAACGATTTTTCCAGACTGATATGGAAACTTTCAAGGTGAGAGCCAAATGCATTGCTGCTGCAGAATTCTGTGGAAACGGCATAGCCACATCAGTTTGTGAAGGATGGAACGAGGATGCCCAGGTAATCAACTCACAAGTCGCTGATGAACTTTTGAACATCAAAGATGTCAAGGCATCTTTTGTTGCCGGACGAACAGAAAAGGGAAAAACTGTAATTAGCGCCAGATCTCTTGGTGAAATTAATGTACAAGTTATTATGGAAAAACTCGGTGGCGGCGGACATCTGACGACGGCCGGAGCGCAAGTGGATTGCAGCCCGGAAGAAGTGATAAAAAAAGTATTAGAATTAGTGCGGAACTAATAGGAGGTAATAGAATGATCGTAATTTTAAATAGAGATGTAAAAGGTACTGGAAAAGCAGGAGAAGTGGTAAAGGTCAGCGACGGATATGCGCGTAATATGCTGTTGCCAAAGGGTTATGCGACGGAAGCTACTGATGGCAATATTAGAAATCTAGAAAAGCAGAAAGAATTGCAGGCTCAAAAAAAGGCCGACGATAAAGCTGCAGCAGAGAAGCTGGCGGCTGAATTAGAAAATGTAAAAGTTATCATCAAAACCAAGTCTGGCGAGGGCGGCAAGCTGTTCGGCTCCATTACTTCAAAAGACATTGCCGAAGCCGCGAAAGAGCAGACCGGGATCACACTGGATAAGAAAAAAATCAAAATTGGCAATCCAATTAAAAACATTGGAAAATTTACTGTTGATGTAAAGCTTTACTCTGAAGTAGTAGGGAAGCTGAGTGTGGAAATCACGGATTAGGCCAGAGGAGTCAAAGATGGTTGAAAAAATTCCACCACATAATACAGAAGCAGAAAAGTCAGTTTTAGGTTCAGCCATGCTCAGCAAGGATGCTTTGGCTGATGTTATTGACGTGGTCAGACCAGATGACTTTTATGATGCTGCTCATAAAGAAATTTTTACTGTTATGATGGATCTCTTTCGGAACAATGTATCCGTTGACATCGTTACGGTCTGTGAAGAATTAAAAAAAAGAAAGTCTCTTGAAATGGTTGGAGGAAGGGCTTATGTCGCTACACTGTCGTCTGAAGCGCCGTCTACTGCCAATGCAGGTGAGTATGCAAAAATTGTTTCAGAAAAAGCTTCCATGCGGCAGTTGATTAAAACTGCAGAAGACATCAGAGAAAAAAGCTACGAAGAAGAATTAGCCCCGTCAGAAATCCTTGATTATGCAGAGAAGGGCATCTTTGAAATTGCCCAGCAGAGGCAGGGCAGCGATTATGCACCTATCAAGGAAGTCCTGCTTGAGAACGTAGCTATGATAGATAAAGCGATTCAGACCCAGGGTCAAGTCATCGGATTGGCTACGGGGTTTAAGCGTCTTGATGAACTGACATCCGGATTCCAGAAATCAGACTTAATTATCGTTGCAGCCAGACCAGCCATGGGTAAGACTGCTTTTGTTTTGAATATTGCGCAGAATGCGGCCATCAAGTCAGGCGCCACCGTTTTGATTTTCAGTTTAGAGATGGCAAAAGCGCAGCTTGGACAGAGGCTTCTGGCTATGGAGTCAAGAGTTGAAATGCAAAAGCTGAAAACAGGTAATATAGAAAGAAATGATTGGGAGCGAATCAATATGGCGCTGGATTCCCTTTCAAAGACCAACATACATATTGATGATACCCCAGGCGTCAGCATACTGGAGATGAAGAATAAGTGCCGCCGTCTAAAGGCAGAAAAGGGACTGGATCTGGTCATCATCGACTATCTTCAACTGATGAAAGCGGATGGAAAATCGGACAGCAGACAGCAGGAAATCAGTACACTATCTAGATATCTAAAACTGTTGGCTAGAGAAATGGATTGTCCGGTCATCGTACTCTCTCAGCTTTCCAGAGCACCGGAGCAAAGGCCTAATCACAGGCCGGTTTTATCTGACCTTCGTGAATCCGGCTCTATAGAGCAGGATGCTGACATGGTTATGTTCCTGTATCGAGATGATTACTATAACCCTGAAGACTCAGAAAAGCCAGGCGTATGTGAAGTTAATCTGGCAAAACATAGAAGTGGCTCGACGGAGACTTTTGATTTGACCTGGGTTGCCAGATATACCAAGTTCAGTGATAAAGCATAAGAAGGGTGATTATGATGAAAATTACAGAAGACATGAAGGTATGTGAGATTTTAGACCTGGACGACAGGCTGGAAGTCATATTTGAAAATCACGGACTGCCCTGTTCCGGTTGTCCCGGTGCAGTACAGGAGACACTGCGAGAAGCAGCAGACGGTCATGATATCGACATCACTGCTCTGCTGGAAGACTTAAATAAAGAAGTATAAGGAAACATCTATGAATTTTATCAAAGAAAAGATGAAAGACTTTTACCTGTTGGATTCAAAAGTCGAGAATATTTTTATCAACGAATATATGCCGGCTGCGCCAGGCGATTTTGTGAAGGTCTTCCTCTATGCGACTATGTATGCAGAGCATGGACTGGATATGAACAACGAGACCATGGCGAAGCAGTTAGGGCTGACAGAAAAAAAGATTCTTGAAGCTTGGGATTATTGGGAAAAAATGGGGGCAATTAAGAAGCGTTACCTGGATAGTGAAGGCAACGTGGATTTTGTCGTGGAATTTACCAACCTCAAGGAACTGTTGTATGGAAAGAACACAGGCCCAGCCAAAGGGGAGACGAAAAAAGAAGAAAGAGATAACGTCTTTGGAAACAAGGCAGTTAAGATCATGTTTAACGAGATTGAACAGATTTTTGGCAGAGGACTCAGTTCCACAGAAATCAGTCAGATTCTTGAATGGCTGGGGGACTATAATGCATCGCCGGAAGTCGTTCTCTTTGCTATAAAATATTGCACAGAAAAAAATAAGACAAGCTTGAAGTATATAGAAAAAGTGGTGAAGGAGTGGGCAAGCGATGGCTTAGCCACTGTTGATCAGGTCAATGAACGTCTGCAGGAACTGGATGAAAAGTATTATAAATATAAAAGAGTTCTGAAGGCATTAGGCTTTACGCGCAATGCCACAGAAGCCGAAAGAGAGATGATGGACACTTGGTTTGACCAGATGGGATATACTATGGAGCGGGTGCTGGAGGCATGTACGAAAACAGCGGGTATATCAAGTCCAAACTTTAACTACGTTAACAAAGTTTTAGAAAACTGGAGAAATGAAGCTGACAGCAAAGGAATCGATGTGAATAAGAAAGTCGTGGTGACACAGGGCGTCTTAAATCAGTATTACGATTATTTGCGGGAAAAAGCGGAAAGAGAAGCAGAAGAGAAAAAGCAGGAAATCTATGAAAAGATTCCAAGAATCAAGGAAATTGATGAAGAAATCAAAAAAATGAGTTCTCAGCTTTCTAAAGCATTGATCATGGGTTCATCGGAAAACGAGAGTAAACGAATCAATTCTGTGATGGATGAATTGGCTGCGGAGCGGGCAGTCATCCTGACAGAAAATAATTTTGAGATGGACTACACCGATATAAAGTACGCTTGCGAAAAATGCAACGATACGGGCATCACGGATTTGGGAGAGAGATGTTCATGCATCAAACAACGTACAGAAGAGGCGGAAATATGGGTAAAGAAAAAAAGTTTAGAAACAAAATAGTGGATGCGGCGGCAGGTGTGATCAGCTGGCACGACAGAATGCAGATAAGCTTTGACCAGGGAATGAAAAGGTTGTGGCAGCATATTGTAAGCGGAGCGGCCGCCATCATCACAATTCACGATAATTTACAGACAAGAGTGGACAGGCTGGCATTGATTGTTCAATATATGATTGCCAGCAACATTCATAAAAATCGAAAAAAATTAGCAGGCAAAAAGAAGAGCATCCTTGGCCATTTTGCAGGTGTTATCTTAGTAGCAGTTGCCGTAGTGGCACTGTTCAATCATGCTACTGGATTTGAATATTCCTATAACGGCAAAGCGTTGGGATACGTTAAAAATCAGGAAGACGTCATAAAAATCCTGGATCTGGTCAGTGATGAATTGACAAAGGAATATGGTTCAAAGATACAAATCGACAAAGATAACGATATCACATTTAAAAACGTGGTCATCTTGGATAAAGATGTTGACGAAGTGGACACTGTATTGCAGAGGCTGACCTATATGTCAGATATGGAAGCTGAGGCCTACGGCATCTATATCGACGGGCAGCACTTTGTAAACTGCGAAAGCAAAAAAGCCGCTCAACAGGCATTGAAAGAAGTGCAGCAGAAATATATAGAAGACAACGAAGAAAATACCGAATATGAAAAGGTCGGTTTTAAAGAAAAAGTCGAAATTAAAAAAGTAAATACAAAGCTTGCCTACATCAGCAGTGTGAACAAGGCGGCAAAGACCATCATGAAGGGCGGTTCAAAAGAAATTGCCTATGAGGTAAAGGCGGGCGATACTTATTGGGGGATATTTGAGAAATTTGACACGGACTTTGATACTCTCAAAGAAAATAATCCTGACTTGAAAGAGAACCGCTTAGTGCCCGGTGATAAGATTATTATTGACAAGGCGACATCAGCATTGACCGTAGTGACAGTAGAAAAATCAACTTATGCCGAAAAAGTGAAGTATAAGACAGTCTATAAAAAATCCAGCTCTATGTACAAAGGCGATTCTAAGGTAACACAGAAGGGCTCCAACGGAAAACGAGTCGTAACAGCAAGAATTACCAAAGTCAATGGAGAGGTTGTCGCCAAGGACGTTTTGGAATCCAAGACAATCAAAAAAGCGGTGAAGAAGATCGTCATCAAAGGGACAAAAGCCGTGCCAAAGACGGCGCCGACAGGACATCTGATTATTCCAGTGTCTGGTTATACCATGACCTCGCCATTTGGCTGGCGATGGGGAAGAATGCATGAAGGCGTGGACCTGGCCTGTGCAACAGGAACGACCATCAGAGCGGCTGACGGCGGAACCGTAATTCGTGCAGGCTGGTACAGCGGATACGGACTGTGTATTGACATCGATCACGGCAGCGGAATGATTACAAGATATGGACATTGCAGCGCTGTCAATGTGAGTGTAGGGCAGAAAGTATACCAGGGACAGAAAATTGGCGAAGTCGGTAATACAGGAAATAGTTTCGGTTCTCATTGTCATTTTGAAGTGAGAATCAACGGCTCACCAAGAAATCCATTTGATTATGTATGATATTTTTATTGAAAAATTTTCACCAGGTTGTAAGACAGGCCAAAATGGCCTGTCTACATGCTTCTTTGTAGGAAGAATTTAGATTTTGCAGCATATACTTTCATAAACAGAAATGTTTGTATGGGAGGTAAGCTATGGAAAATCATTATATTCAAATGGAAAATAAACAGAAAATTACCGTTACAGAAGTCACTTCAGTCGAGGGTTTTGATGAAGAAACGATTCTGGCAAATTTGGCAGATGAAGGTCTGGTGATTTCAGGGAAAAACCTTCATATCGAAGTTCTGGATCTGGAGGACGGGAAGCTAGTTGCGATGGGAGAAATTGAAGCGCTGACGTATACAAAGAAAAAACCAAAGACGAAACTGATCGACAGGTTTAGAAAATGACAGCTCTGATACAACGAGAGCTTTTTCAGCTCTTTATCATGTTCTACTGCGGTCTGGCCATGATGTTGATCTTTGAAGTACGAGATACCATCATGAGGCGCTTTGGTATGAAGTCAAGAGCATCTGTTTTTATTTACTTTGGCTCCTGGCTTTGTGCAGCATTTCTTTTCTGTCAGTTCCTATACAAAGGATCCCATGGGGTGATCACAATATATGGAATTTTTTCCCTCTGTGCCGGCATATTATTGTGGAAAAAGGTCATTTATGGTATTATAATTGACAGGGGTAATAGTTATGAAGAAGAGGAAAAAAGGGAGACTTCAGGAATTCGAACGGAGCAACGCACAGAACAGCCTGGAAGAATTTCGAGAAGAAAGAAAAAAAAGCACAAGAAAGAAAAAAAGAATCAGAATCAATAAAGTGAGAATCGTTGTGACCGTTATAGTAGTCGTACTTATAGCGGTCGTTGGCGTGTCCATAAAAAATATTTTCGATTTGCGCGCAGAGCAGGGAGAATTACGCGCGAAGAATAAACAGCTTGCTTCCGAGAAAGCATCACTGAAAGAAGAATTGAAAAATGTCAATGATTACGACTACATAGAGGAGCAGGCGAGAATACAGCTAAAACTAATCAGGCCGGGAGAAATTCTTTACGTGCTTGATGACGAAGGAATAAATACAAATGGAAAAGATGACAATTAAAGAAGCCATCGTCGTAGAGGGGAGAGACGATACTGCAGCCATTAACCGTGCAGTATCTGCTTTGACGATTGAAACCCACGGTTTTGGTATGCCAGAATCCATGTGGGGCATCATAGAAAAAGCATATAAAAATCAGGGAATTATTATTTTCACTGACCCCGATTACGCGGGCAGCAAAATCAGACGAAAAATCGCGGAGCGGTTTCCAGATTGCAAACAGGCATTTTTGCCAAAAGGGAAAGCTTTAAAAAATGGAAATATCGGTGTGGAAAACGCAACGCCGGAGGACATCATTGAGGCGCTGAGGCATGCCCACTGCACTGCCAGTGAAAGAGACGTTTCCTTCACAGAGGAAGAACTTTTTTCATGCGGACTGATCGGTTGTCCTGAGGCAAAAGAGAGAAGAGAAAGACTAGGGAATTTGCTCTCTATCGGTTATGGCAACAGCAAAGCTTTCTTAAAAAAGCTGAACCAGTTTGCTATTACCAAAGAAGAATTTTATGACAAAGTAAAGGAATTATAATGAAGCTATACGCACCTTCGACCATCAGAGAGATAAAAGACAGATACGGATTTCAGCTGTCAAAGAGTTTAGGACAGAACTTTTTGACAGATAAAAATATCATAGACAAGATCATAGATGCGACTGCAATAACCGATGAAGATCTGGTCATCGAAATTGGCCCCGGAATCGGCGTCCTCACTTATGAAGCCGCACAAAAAGCCAGGAAAGTGACGGCAATAGAACTTGATAAGAACTTGATCCCTATTTTAGAGGATACGCTTCATGATTTTGATAATGTAGATATCATAAACCAGGACGTCCTGAAGACAGATTTAAATAAAATGATTGCTGAATCGGGATGCAGAAGGGCAAAGATTATTGGCAATCTGCCGTATTATATCACGACGCCAATTATTATGGGCATATTAGAAAGTGGTGTTTGTGCCGACAGTATCACCGTCATGATGCAGAAAGAAGTGGCAGATCGGATCAAGTCACAGCCGGGAACAAAAGTTTATGGGGCGCTTTCTGTCGCTGTACAGTATTATTGCACAGTGCAGACGGTAGCGATTGTTCCGAAAGAAGTTTTTTTTCCAGTTCCGAAAGTGGATTCTGCTGTTCTGAGATTGGATATCCGAAAGGACAAGCCGGTGGAACTGATCGATGAAAAGATGTTTTTCCGCTGCATCAAAGCAGGTTTTGGACAGAGAAGAAAGACTTTGGCAAATTCCCTATTGGGGATTGGCGATGTGACAAAGGATGCTGTGAAAGAAGGGCTTTCCCTTGCCGGCATTGATGAGAAAAGAAGGGCTGAGACACTATCTTTAGACGAGTTTGCAAATTTAGCAAATTATTTCAGCAAAAGGGATTAGAAAGAGGAATAGAAACAATGGAAAAAGTGAAGGCATTTTATAAGAGGTACTTAAACAATAGTTTTTTCTTTTGCCTTGTCTGGGCATTTATATTGAATTTAATCATTGAAACGTTGGCACGGAAAGGATTTGGCGGTTTTTTATTTTTATTTGACAGCCCGCTGGTGTTCTTCTACAACACGTTAATTATTTTTGCAACTCTGGTTATTGCGACGTTGTTCCGAAGAAGAGTCTTTTTTGTAACAGTCGTCTCGATCGTGTGGCTGGCTATAGGCATTACCAACGGCATCATTTTGATTGAGAGAATGACGCCGTTTACGGTCAAAGACCTCAGCGCTATCACCGACGGAGCGACGATTATCACCAATTACTTTTCAATGACCGAAATTGTACTCATTGGAGCAGGGGTCTTAGCCGGCATTATCGGTCTGATCCTCTTATGGATCAAAGCGCCAAAGAAAAAAGAGCATATCAATTGGAAGCGGAATGTAGCGGCAGTCATCCTGGTGATTGCATTTACTTTTGGAGCTACCTTTGGATTGATTAAAGTGAATGTGCTCAGCACTTTCTTCGGAAATCTGGCATATGCGTACGATTACTATGGGGTTCCATATTGCTTTATCAATACATGGCTGAATACAGGAATTAACAAACCGAAGGGTTACTCCGAGGAAGAAGTGAAAGCGATATTCAGCAAAGACCAATATAATGAAGACGGTACCATGAAGTTGGTGCAGACAGATGTAGATCAGGAATACCCAAATATCTTATTCCTGCAGCTGGAGTCCTTTGTGGACCCAGAGCTGTTCAACAATATCAAGACGTCTGCAGATCCAATTCCTAATTTTAGAAAGATGATGAAGGAGTATTCTTCCGGCAGTCTGACAGTCCCTGCATGTGGTGCAGGAACGGCAAATACTGAATTCGAAGTCATGACGGGTCTGTCTGTCAAGTTCTTCGGACCAGGGGAATATCCGTTCAAGTCAGTTCTCAAGGAAAAGACAGGGGAGAGTATCGCCTTTGATCTGAAGAGCATGGGCTATTCGACCCACGCGATACACAATCACAGGGCATTGTTCTACAATCGAAACGAGGTGTTCGACAATATCGGATACGATACCTTTACTTCTTTGGAATATATGAGTGACGTGCCAAAGACACCGAAAAACTGGGCAAAGGACAGCATTTTGACAAAGCAGATTCTCGATGCGATGAATTCGAGCAAGGAAAGAGATTATATTTATACCATCTCCGTGCAGGGGCATGGTAAGTATCCGACAGAACAATTGATCAAGAGTCCAAAGGTGACGGTTACTGACGCGCCATCTGAGGAACTGAAGTGGAAATATGAATACTATGTAAACCAGGTTTACGAGATGGATCAGTTTGTAAAAGAGTTGACAGATACACTTTCCAAGTATGATGAAGACGTGATTCTAGTCATGTATGGAGACCATATTCCAGCTCTGGATGTGACAGAAGGTTCTTATGATGCGAAGGATCTATATCAGACGCAATACGTAATCTGGAGTAACTTCGATATGGAAAAGAAAGATATGAACCTGACGACGTACCAACTTGCGGCGGAAGTCTTTGACCGCATCGGCATCCATACGGGAACGACCATCAAATATCATCAGACTGTAGACCATAAGTCAAAAGACTATTTATCCAATCTGAAAATGCTGGGATACGATATGCTCTACGGGCAGGATTATATCTATGGCGGCAGCAATCCGTTCAAAGAGAGCGGTATGAAAATGGGTGTCAAGAGTATCAAGATTGATAAGGTCGTCAATATTGGCGGTAAATATTATATCAAAGGGCAGAATTTTACAGAATACAGCAAAGTCACCTTGAACGGTGAAACCCTGAAGACCATTTACTTAGGACCGAGTCTCTTAGGCCTCTTAGAGGAAGTGGATCCGGCGGATGCTGTCAACATGAAAGTCAGCCAGATCGATAAATCGAACAAAGAAATCATCAGTACGACGGAATAAGAACCGCGGAATCCATGGAGGGAAAACCTATGAAAAGCCTTGAAACAGAGAGATTGATCCTAAAAATGTTCACCATTGAAGATGCAGAAGAGCTTTACGCTTACGCAAGAAACCCTAATGTAGGACCTCATGCGGGCTGGTCTCCCCATAAAAGTGTAAAAGAGTCAGAAGAGATTATCAAACAGTTGTTTATCCCTGTGGAAGCGTGGGCAATCCATCACAAGGCGGACGACAAAATCATCGGCAGTATCGGTCTGGAATCTGACAAATACAGACCAGATGCAAACAGCAAAGAACTGGGTTATTCCTTAGCAGAAGACTATTGGCGGCAGGGAATCATGACAGAAGCTGCAAAAGAGGTCATTCGTTTTGGCTTTGAAGAATTGGGTTTAGACCAGATTGGAATTTGTACGGGAACAGCTAACGTTCGCTCACAGGGCGTCATAAAGAAATGCGGTTTCAAGTACGAGGGGACGATTCGCCGGACTTACAAGGTTTATGACGGAAGCCTGCGCGATTCTATGGTATTCTCTTTGTTGAAAGAAGAGTATGAAGCAATGAAGGAAGAAGAACAATAAAATGAGGCTGCAGCAGCCAGGGAGACAGAGGTCTCACTGACAGCTGCAGCTTTTTATATAGCAGGGGTACTAGTATTTACCATAATTTGGACGAAAGCGGCATTCTTGACATTTTTAACGGCATTGATTAAAATAAAGTAAATTAGTAAAATGAATTTATAATATTATGTAATGTTAATATTTAGATTTACAATGGAGTGGTACATTCTTCGGGATATTTCTTTTTGTTGATATGTGAAACTTGGATAGATATGATGACAAATGATAAAATGAATACGACAGCCTGCTTCCATATCGTACTAAAGCAGGACAGCAAAAAATATTTATACAATCTGAACATGATTGCAAAGAAATTATTTGAATTTTTGTGCAGTGAGAAGGGTCTGACAGAAGAGAAGCTGACTCTCTGCACGGATAAGGGATTTGTGCTGTCTTCTTTTCCTGGGCAGTCCATACAGAATATCGTGCATGAAAAGGTCGATTCTAATGGGAAAGAGGCGGACTTTATCATCTTAGCTTCTTCGAAAAGTGAACGACTGACTGAGATCAATGAACTTCAGCGTCAATTTACTGATTTCCTTTCTATTTTCTGCCACAACGAACAAGTCCGGGATTACATCTTTTGCGGACTCGATTCGCTGCCAGTTTCCATCTGCATCTACGACAAAAATACACGATTGGTTTATGCCAATGCTGACTTCTGCGACTATGTACAGATCAAGGATCGTGAAGCTGTCTATGGGATACGTCTTGACGACATGCTGAAAGCCATGGGAGTTAAAATTTCTTCCGTCAAAAAACCACATGACCAGTTGAAGGTGAAGGAGATACTCAAATACGGAAAAGCGATTGTCAATTGGGAAGTAGAAGTGATCTATACAAAATCACAGAAAGAGAATATTCTCGCAACCAACGATATGTATCCCATCTTTGACAAAGAGGGCAAGGTTAACGGAGTGGTAGAAATAGCCAGATTACGGAATAAGACAATTAGGGAAGTTAGAAGTGCTCTCGGACTCGCTGCTGATTATACTTTTGACGATATTATCGGTGAAAGCAGGCTCATGGCGGAAACAAAGCAGCTTGCTGCTACCTTCGCGGGCAGCGCATATAATATATTGATCTATGGGGAAAGCGGTGTCGGCAAGGAGTTGTTTGCGCAGTCCATTCACAATTGCAGCCAACGAAAAAACAACCCCTTTGTCGCAATCAATTGCGCCAGCATCGCACCGGAGCTGATCGACAGCGAACTGTTCGGATATGAAGGGGGCGCGTTTACAGGCGCGTCCAAGAACGGACAGATTGGTAAATTTGAGCTGGCAAACGGCGGCACGCTATTCTTAGATGAAGTAGCGGAGCTGCCGCTGCATTTTCAGACAAAGCTGCTCCGTACCCTGGAAACCAATCAGATTACCAGGATCGGAGGATCGAAAAACATCCCGGTTGACGTCAGGATTATCGCTGCTACCAACTGTTCTCTGGAGAAGATGATTGAAGAAGGTCTTTTCAGGGAGGATCTCTACTATCGGCTGATGGTGCTGAATATCACGATTCCGCCCCTAAGGGAGCATCCGGAGGACATATCGCTGTGTGCAGAGTTTTTTCTGCAGCAGTCGGCGCAGCAGAACAATCTGGAAAAGAAAATGATTGATGCAGACGCAAAGAAACTGATGACGGAATACAGATGGCCTGGAAATATCAGAGAGCTGCGCAATGTGATGAACAGGGTCAGCATCCTTTCCAAATCAACTATTATCACGCGGGAAATCCTGGCAGCATCTCTGCAGCCTGGAAGTTTCAGCATCAGTAAAGCAGAGGAAAAGACCGCAGAAATGCGCATAAACGAAAAGAAAATCGCAATTGACCGATCTAATGCAGATCTCATAAAAGAAGTCCTTTCTATTTCGAAAGGAAATAAGCGGAAAGCGGCGGAACTGCTTGGCGTGTCCAGGAAAACCTTTTATCGCATGTTAGAAAAATACGAGGCTTTCTTGAAATAGCCGTGGTAAAAAAGAAGTCCGCATGATAGAATGATGATAAGAAAAATGGAATCGTGGAGGTAAAAAATGAAAGCAGTATTGTTAAACGGAAGCCCCAGAGAAGGGAATAGCTACACCGCCCTTGCAGCCCTAAAGAAAGGATTCGCTAACATTGAAGATCTGGTTATTGAAGAGATTGCCGCAGGCGATGTCTCCGTGTCACCCTGCCTCGCATGTGAGGTTTGCCACGACAGTGGGATGTGCGTCTTTGACGACGATACCAACGAAATTATGGATGATATTGTCAGCGCTGATGTCATCGTCTTCGCAACGCCGGTGTATTGGTGGGGCATCACAGCCCAGTTGAAGCTGATCATCGATAAATTCTATTCACGCAGCAGTCAGTTGATGGAATGTAAAAAACAGGTGGGCATCATCGTTGTCGGCCAGATGCCAGTAGAAGATACGCAGTATGCGCTCATCCGTAAACAGTTCGAGTGCATTTCTGATTATCTCGGATGGGATATCGCCTTCTATAATGCCTATTCAGCCCATGATGCCGGCGACCTGGCAGAGAATGCAGATGCCATAGCAGAGATAGAAGAACTCTGGAAACAGATCAAATAAGAGGCTTGACGTTAACTCATGGTTGCCGCCGCCTCAACTCCGGTACTGCGGACCGTTCAGGACGGCGCACAGTACCGGGATCCGAGAAGGTCTGTCTCACATAGAGTCTTTATATTTTTCTAACATATTGTAGATTGTCTTTCTGGAGACGCCCAGCAGTTCCGCGGCGTCTTTTTTATTGCCGTTTGTCAGCAACAGGGCTTCTTTCAGCAGTTCGCCGTAGGCGTGATCGACCTTGCGCCGTTTTTCGCGAAGCAGCTCCTCGGGAGATTTTGTTTCTGAAAAGCTGTTGTAGTGGATTTTGCTCGATTGAAAGGCGCTGACCAGGGTCTCACTTGTGATGACCGCAGAGCTGGACATCACATAAACGCGGTTGATCACGTTTCTGAGTTCCCTGACATTGCCGGGCCAATCATACCTGGACAGCAGCTTTCTGGCCTCGCTGTCGATGGTCTTGCGTTCAGCATTGTTGATGCGCATCGCCTGCTTCATGAAAAAATCGCAGCAGGGCATGATGTCCTCTGGGCGTTCCCGCAGCGGCGGAATCGTCAGATTGAGGACCATCAGCCGGTAATAGAGGTCTTCTCTGAAAAGCCCTTCCTCAATCATCTTCTCAAGAGAACGATTGGTGGCGGCGATGACCCTGACGTCTACCGAGAT
>URXI01000015.1 GCA_900551775.1 uncultured Eubacterium sp.
AGATCGCCGTGCATGATCTCGACTCTATGGATGCGGTTTCGCGGGATGTTCTGCAGCTTCTCGAGAGAATCTGCGGAGAAGCGCTGGAGATCATCGAGGTGAAGGAGTAAAAGCACAGGGTAAGAAATGATGCTTCTCGTTGCAATGACGAGAGGCGAGGATTATAATGATTTTGTAGAATTTTGTCGTGTGGGAGGTGCTTTATATGCTCGGTGCGATCATTGGCGATATTGTCGGCTCCGTATACGAGTTTGACAACATCAAAACAAAAGATTTTCCGCTTTTTCAAGAGGGATGCAGGTTTACAGACGATACGGTCATGACCATTGCGGTCAGAAATGCGCTGAGGGAATATGACAAAGAAAAGGATATCCAGGGTTTTCAGGCGGCTCTGATCTCTGAAATGCAGCGGCTTGGACAGAAGTATGCGGATCGCGGTTACGGGAGACGGTTTGCAAAGTGGCTGTGGATGGAAGATCCCAAGCCCTACGGCAGCTATGGCAACGGGGCCGCCATGCGGGTTTCACCAGTGGGCGAGTATGCTTCGTCACTAGAGGAGGCGCTGAAGCTGGCCAAGGCCTCTGCTCTGGTGAGCCATGCCCACCCGGAGGGGATCAAAGGCGCCCAGGCGGCAGCGGCGGCTGTCTTTCTCGCCCGCCAGGAAGGCTGGGGCAAGGCGAGGATCAAGAACTTTATAGAAGGCGAGTTCTACAGACTGGACTTTACCTTGGATGAAATCAGGGAGACCTATACCTTTGACGTCAGCTGTCAGGGCAGCGTACCTCAGGCACTTGCCTGCTTTTTCGAAGGAGAGTCCTTCGAGGACGTCATCCGCAACTGCATTTCCATCGGCGGCGACACCACGGCAGCCATAGCCGGCGGCATTGCTGAAGGGTATTATGGTGTGCCGGGAGAAATCGCAGAAGAGGCGAGGAAGTATCTGCGGGAGATAGAGGAGGAGATGTGATAAAAAAGGTATCATTTAACGAAAATATTGCTTGATAGCTTTGCAGTGGTTATACATGTCGAGTGCGTTTGTTTAATGACGAGAAAAGAGAAGTAAAAGTGCCGAAAAAGCCGATAAAATGGGCATTTCTTGGAAGTTGGTGCTGAGCGTGAGTGAGCAGGAAATTTGGGAAATAGGGCGAGGTTTCAAGGATGCCTTGATGGAATTTTGAAATCTGCCCTATGACTTATTATTCGATATTGGCTTGGTGAGTGCTTAGGACTGCTGGCATAGTGCGAGTGTGTAGTGTTATTGACAGCAATAGGAGACATTAAAGACAAACTCAATAGTGGTTGTATTGGATAGCTGTCAAGGAACCAGCATGCGAATCGTGTAGTTTACAGCATAGGTTGTCAGTGCGACAGACTGACTGCCATAGAGCAGTACATGGCTGGTTTTGAAATCATGAATCCGTGGGAGATGTTATCGAATGCGGACGATTTATCCTTTGTGATTGAAAAGATTCTGGTTAAGCAGGGCAGGAGTGTTGAGGTGCTGTGGCTGGACAGTAGTGCGGATGAGTAGGAGATTCCGAAGTACACACCTATCAGTGGCATAGAGGAATAAAAAAGTCCGAGCAGACACAGTGTCATGCTCGAACTAAAAATGATATGAATTGAACTTGTCAGAATTTCTGACAGGTTCACCCATTCAAATGGACGGAGTGCATCTGCATCAATAATCACATGAAAAAACCATCAGTATCAAAAATATGGTCTAATTCATCATTGCTTATTACACGAATAACCTTATCCCTAATAGAACTTTTTGACATATCAAGGCGTTTAAATCGATTCTTTCCTGTAGCATCTTTGCCCATTCGGATAAGCTGTATTCGACCAACACCGGGATTTTGTCGGGCATATTCTGCGAATCCCTTAGCTTTACCTAAATTATCTTTGAATTCAGGATTGTGTGGTTCAAGAATATCAATGACATAATCAGAAATACTATCTTTTCTAATGATGATAAAATCAGGGTAAGTTGGTTTAGTGATAGAATCTATTTCATAGGGGATGCAAAGCGCCCATGCTGCACGAGATGGATTGCGTATCCAACAGACAAAATCATCTTGTTTTTCTTCTTCAGCAATGACCCCAGCTTCCCATGTATTCAATTTCAACTGTGCAACTCCCGAATCATCATTGACAAAGAGATGATTTGCATATTCCTTACCGCCATCTTCATGAGGAACTTGAATTGTTTCGGGCAATCTGAAGCTATGCTTACTTACAATATCTCCATCAGAAACAATACTATCATATTGTCTGCGTATTTTTTCAGAATCTACTGTGGCAATATATCTACGATATTGATCGTTTAGTCCGTGGAATCTTGTCTCGGCATATTGATAAAGGTTATTCATGCAATCCTCGTCCGCAGCAAACAAAATCACATCGACTTTGAAAGCACTGGGATTGTTTGTATCCATGTATTTGTTACCATATACATTTCCAATACCTTCATTGCAAAGTTTGCTATCGGCAACACGAAATTGTCTGTCAACATCAGAGTCGGTTGTTGTGAACAAATCGTGGACAGAGAAATTATCAACTGTTTCGCCAAAAGCATCAAAAATCTGTGTTGCCAATTTAAACTGTTTTACTTGCAGAACGAGATCATCATATTTTCCTTCTGATTTAAGAAGTTCTACGTGATCATGTATCATTTGAACAATTTCGGACTGAATTTCACGAATAGATTCCCGATGAAGCCCCGACATAGTGAGAAGGTGTGCCATCTTAAAAAGGGAAACTAAATAGTTGCTGATACGAATAGCTCTGACATCATAGGAAAGCAATCCAGCATCATTAATAAATTTCATAACAGCTTCACGGTCAAACAAATCCTCTGGTGTAACTGTAATATTTGGTACATTATTTTCAACCGCTCCTGCTGGTATTTCGGTTTGAACTACAGGAGGTGTAGAAGAAGCTGCAGTATTAGGAGCCTGTGGCGCAGCGGTTTCAGTAAAGATATTTCCTGTATCGTGAACGGATAGATTCGTTCCTGATACAGTCTTTGAATCGAAAGTAGTGGCACTAACCTGCGGCTGTGCATTGCTGGATTTATCATTGACAGGTGGAGTTAAAGTTGCTGTGTTGCTGTTGTTGCTGAAATCATCAAGTGCCATTTGTCCGGGAGTTTGCTGTGTCGCTCCCTTTTTTCTTGGTTTTACAGTTAGTGTTTCAAATCGTCTACCTGCCAAAGATTCATCATAAATGTCAGTTGGAATATCACCACCCTCAGCACTTTGTAAAGCATCAACAACATCCTTTACTGTTCCTTCATTAAAGTAAGGAAGATACAGATGGACATCATTTAAAACATCATCGACTTGAATGTGCATTTGCATTGGCGTTCTAACCATTCGCCCAAGAAGCTGTGCAATATAGGTGGCATCGTTTGCATGTTTGAAAGACATCATTGTTTCGGCACGAGGGCAGTCCCATCCTGTGGATAGATTTTCTTTGAAGAACAC
This sequence comes from uncultured Eubacterium sp., assembly GCA_900551775.1. Lineage (GTDB taxonomy): Bacteria > Bacillota > Clostridia > Peptostreptococcales > Anaerovoracaceae > Senimuribacter. Next base: position 3,489 of record URXI01000015.1, read on the forward strand.
TACTCGGATATTTCTATCTTCGGAAATTCTGGAGGGTTCTTCATATCGAACTTTAAGACCATTAATCTGTATGGATGAATTCGTCTGTCCGAAAGTATGAACCACTTGTCCAGCTTCAAATTTAAAACCAGTACGTTCTTCGATTTTGCTTAAGCAATCATCTAAATCCGTATCAGATAGCTTGCTGCCGCTGCCATTTAATACCTGCACAACTAAAACAGGATTCACATAGGCATAATGCTGTTCATAACAGTATTGCGTCCAATGTTCCCACTTCTCTTTCCAATCATCCGCAGCTGCCTGCAGAATAGCCATATCTTTATTTGCTGCACCTTCTTCTGGATAGGTAATAACAATTCTATCCTTTAGAAGACCAGATGCGCGAACTTCCTCGGCAGTAACTACAGATTTATGAATTGTAGAAGAGGTTCCTTCTACCAATGTATTAAATCGTTGTGTGGTTGCAGACATACCAATGACTACTGGCATAGGAGGAATATTGTCCTCATTGCTGCCTTTAAGAAATTTTTGCATGATTGTTGTAGCTTTTCCAGCTTCTCGTCCCTGCATACCACGATGAGCCTCATCGATTATGAAATAAAGCCTATTTCCTTTTTCACGTACTGTATTAGCGATTGTTTGCCAAATAGTGTATGTACGCCCATCACCATTCTTTGTAAGATTCGATGTTTTAGATAGCTTCTGTGTGTTTAAGAAATAAATATGACCATCTTCGAAGAATTCTTTATCAAAGGAATCCTCACTGACTGTTACACACTGACCAAGACGGATTTTATCTGCCTTAGAATCAATTTTCAACTTTGATTGCTCGTTTAACTGAGGCGAATCAGAAAGCCAAATAACAACTGCATTCTGCTGTTCTGCATATGATTCATCGCCAAAGAAAAGACTTTCAATCAAAGAAGCCATAATAATTGTTTTACCTGCTCCTGTGGGAGCAGTAAAAGAGACCACCTGCGGAGCGTGTGTTCTGTGGTAGCTTCCTAATGCCTCAGCTGTTTTCATGCGAATGTCAGCGAGGGCTCTTTTTTGAAATGGAAATAGTTCTACTTTCATGTTTACCTCCCTGTATTAATACGGAAATTGTCCAGATAGTCTCTGTAAAGTTGATAGCAATCTTTAGTGTCATAGGCGCGAATCATTTCACGGTAGGCACTTTCGGAGTCAGTGACAATAAAAACTGTTTGAATTTCTGTATATTTGGATAACTCCGTGTCAAATTCTGAGTAGCAAGTTTCATCAATTAGAACAGCCATCTTGTTTTCGGGAAGAATTAACATATTGGGTAATTCTTCAGTGATAAGAACAGGACATTTGCCAACAGCATTGCCTTTCATCCACAGAACCGGAAGAAGCTCTTTGAACTGCCGACCAAGAGCAACGGATGTTTTATCAAGAAAACTAAGTTTGAAAAATGTCGCATTTGACCTGAAACCATCAGCCATAGGAATTCCACTGCCGAGATATTCTCCCTTTAGAGGTGTACCATTCGAATCATGACCTTTAATCGAATATACAGTTCGCGGCCATGTAATATACCGAGCAATGCCAAGCTTCTCCCATTCCGCATCTCCAGGATGAAGCCCCTCTTTTGTAAGAGTTTTTGCCTCAACCTCAGACACTTCGTTGTTGGTTACCATAATGCATCGGCGACATCCGTTGTCCTCTGCATTTAAAAGGTTGATAGCATGTAATGTTGTTCCCGAGCCAGAGAAAAAATCAACAATCAGGGCATTTTGTTTGTTTCCAATATAAAAGCGAAGAGTGTCTTCTACAGCATATAGAGATTTTGGGAAAGGAAAGTTTCGTTTTGGAATTATCTTATCTATGAGATTTGTTCCATAAGTGCTGGCATCATGCCAATCACGCACCCATATTGTTTTAGGCTCTCTATCCTGTTCTGCGGCTTCGTTCCATTCTAAAATAAGTGATCCATCAGCATTCTTGCCTGTTGCGACTAAAATTCCGTCACGCAACTGTTCCTTCTGCTTTTTTTTCAAGAACACTACTGCCCACTGATCTCTATTTTTATTATAAGCACCCAATTTAGCAATGCCTTGTTCTAAATAGGTTCGTAAGGTATCGCAACCGAGCTGCCATCTACCTTCGCTCCCATCAGTTCTAATTGGCCATACGGCTTTCAATCCAGGTGCTGGTGGAAGTTTCTCGATATCATGTCTATCAATATCAAATGATAGTGATTCGCCTACAACTTCTATTTTCTTTTTCTTTTCATCAATCCAAACAGGATAAAATAAATTTGGCGATTCCCTCCGTGAAGAGCCGCTTGAACCTCGACGTAGCATACTGTTCCAAATAGTATCGGTCTTCGTTTCTTTAGCATCAGGATTACTGTTGTCTATCACGTCCAGCATAGAGTGTTTCGACTTTTGTATGCTCATTTTTCCAAACTGTAATAAAAACAGGTATTCATCACATCTTGCGAACTGTCCAACTCTAGTAGACGCTTTCTTATTAATTCGTGATGTTACCATTTGCATTCTTGCCTCTGGAAACATTTCTTCCAACAGACATCCAAGATGTAAATACTCTTTTTCGTCAATAGTTATAATAAGTACAGATTCTTCAGGATTTAAAAGTTTTTTAGCAAGTGTTAGTCGCTTTTCCATAAAAGAGAGCCACTTGCTGTGTCTGTATGTATCAGAACCGTCAACATAGTCATTATTGTATTTCCAGTCCTTGGCACCTGTGTTATATGGCGGGTCGATATAGATGCAATCGACTTTTCCTGCATATAGATACTCTAATAGCTGAAGAGCATGATAGTTATCAGCCTCAATCAGCGTATGCCATAGGTCACTGTCTGGTGCATTTTCCACAGAATCAATCTGCTGTAAAGTCGGATATATCGGTTCTCCAAATTCTGCAACTACCACAAGTTCATCAATGGAGAACGACACCTGTTCGTGTGTTTCACGGCGGTCACACAGGACGGTATTATCCTCGATTTTCAGAACTGTGTAAATATCGCTGACATATCCTGTTTTCAAAGCAACCTTTGAACCTATATGAATTGGCATATTATAAAGAGGAGTGCATTCCGGAAGATGTTCCTCAAATACCAATCCGAATTTTTTCTGTTTGATCAGCCTACTCGTTTCCTGTAGGATTCTTTCTCTAAGTGCTGGATCATCTATCTGTTGAATTAGGTCTTGTAACAGAGCCATAACTTCCACCTCATCCTTCTGTAATTGTCTTTTCCTTTATGTGAAACTGAATACCGTGTTCTTCACAAAAAGAAATGACTTCTGACGCCCTTTCATTGTAAAATTTCTTATGTTGCTTGTATGAACTGGCTTCTTTACTATAATTAGTTCTGCCAAAGATGATTCTATCTGTAAAAGAAACAGCAGCCAATAATTCTTGCAAATTCTGTTCTATCAAATTTGGAGTTGGGTAGGGTTCTATGCTTACCCATGTTTTACAGCCTGCATCATGCAAGGCTCTTAGGGCTGCCAATCGCTCCACATATGGTGCAGCACCGGGTTCCATTCGCTCTCGGTATATTTCATCAAGAGAGATAAGCGTAATGCCGTATTCGTTGTCTTTGGACAGTTCCGACAAACCTAACGGAAGAATGCCTTTTGTTAGAATAGTACATTTGATGCCGTTGGCATTGAGCTTCCTAATAGAATTTAACGCCATATTTGCGATTTCTTCATAACTATACATAAATGGATCTGTAGAAAAGCATAACTGCACAGATTTGATTTTATCTTTTAATTTTGGGATTTCTTTATCAAGTAGTTCCAGTGTGTTGGAAACAAGTCGCGGTTTGCACCAATCATCATAATCTGCAACTTGGCCGAATCTTTTTTTCTGCAAAAATGCATAGCAAGGAAACTTACATCCATGAGCGCATCCTTGCACAAAATTCATTGTATAATCACCATACTCTACACCTGTTTTGTAAAGCATGGTTTTTCGTTGTATAAAGCTTTCTATCTCCGGCATATATTAACCTCTCTTGTCTGAAAATGTTATGGTGCGTCTTGAAACTTTTGCAGCATAATCATTTTTCAATATATTTTTGATTTCTGTTTTGTAGCCGTCGGACGGAAATACGGGATGCCTATTAAGAAGCCCCCAAATCTCATCCAGTGGAACATCGCTTCGACCACTAAAATTATCCTGTACATAGGATGCAATATTACTCACGTTGTAGCAATACTCATCTATAATTGGTCGGCAGTCAATTTTCCCATCAAAACTAAACGTCAATTGGTTTTCTTCACCATGTCGATTTTTTCCGGAGGATTTATCATCAAAGGTTTTCCATGCTGTTGTCTTAAACAAAGAGAATCCTTTTTCATGACTGGTGCAGTGAACTAAATCATACACAAGCGAGTTCTTTGTGTTGAAGAAAGGAAATGCGGCAACATAATATTGCCTGTCTGTGGACTCCTTCATAGTGTCGATAATCTTTAGTAGCCGCTTCTCATAAGCCGCTTTATCACTTCCAAACGGAACTAAATCAGCAATATCATCAACTTGATATGTGATTTCATATTTCTTTTTCTTTTCTTCTTTTTTTACCTGTGGCACTGCGCGAACGGTATCCGAAATCATATGATTAATAAGAACCTCGCCCCAGTTTTTGAAGAAAGGTAATAATGCACTCCAATCAATAGATGCATCATATGGATCATAAAGCAAGAAGAAATGCATATGGCTGTTTTTGTTTAATTGTGGACCTATCCATTTCAGCAATTCATTTCCATCACGAGTTGTAGTCACAATTTTGAAATTTCTTTCATCTTCTGGCAGATGTTTTTTTAATTCATCTATTTTTCGTTTGTCATAATCATTAAAAAATAAGTGAACCTGCTTGTCTGTATATGTTCTTGCAACATCCAGCAAAGCATTTGCAACCCGTATTGGAGTCCCATAAACGGTTTTACCGGTATCATCTGTATAAACACCGCTGTTACACATACAATCAATAAAAACTATACCTGAGCTACTGCTATTTAGCATTAGTATCTGCGCCCATGCTTTTATATATGTTTCAATCAGTTCAAACTTTTTTATTGTATGTGGTTTTGCTTCGCTAATAACTTTCGAATTATTTTTACTTGCCATCTTGTTTACACCTCATTTGTCAAAATCATCATCAGATGGGATTAAATCCATAATATCCCCTATGTTACATTCCAGTGCTTTACATACTTTTATTAAGACATCCATGCTTACATTTTCGCTTTTTGAAAGTTTTGTAACAGAAGCCCAGCTAATCCCGGAAGCGGCTTGCAAGTCCTTCTTTTTCATATCTTTATCTATGAGGATTTTCCATAATTTTTTATAACTTACTTCCACAATTGTCACCTCTCGATTTCTAAAAGAATGTAATTTACATTATCAAATCAAGTATATCATATTTGAATAGAAAAAAACAAGAGAATAACTTCATATACGCAAGAATTAACTTCTTCGATGATTGAAAAAACTGCATAATAGTGATATAATGAAAAAATGAAGTTGTCAATTAGGATCATTATTATAATCCGGAAAGTAAAGGATATACAGATTATAGGGACGTTGGACTGTATCAAGGAAAAGCGTGAGATGTGTTGGTGAACTTCTAAAAACAGCAATTGCCTACGTTGAGGATGGCAAATATTATATTAAATCGGAATTTGGAGATCCTGTTACAGAATCTGAAAAGAAAAGAATAAAAATAGCTATTTCTAGAGCCGAAAGCTATGGGTATGACTTAAAATCAGTTAGGCATAGGTACCTCATTGTTGATAAGTTTTATGAAACGGATTTCAGGAAAAGTATCCCCCCAAAAAAAAATCCGATCATGAGATCGAAGTATTTTAACATATTTGGGATGATGAATCTGAATGAAAAAATGATCTCAGATCAGATGCCAGATGCTCAAACGGTCGCAGATTTTCTTAGCAACAAAAGTTGGGAAGATTTTGACTAAGTAAGGATTTTTTAATTTTTGTAATGAGACCAGGGTGTGATAACATAGGTGTTAAATTAGCAGAGGAGATATTTCAATGAAACATTTAGAAGTGTGTGGTGCAATATTACTGAAAGATCATAAGATTCTATGTGCACAGAGAAATGCAGGTAAGTATGACTATGTATCTTATAAATGGGAGTTTCCTGGCGGAAAACTTGAACCTGGTGAAAATGCCAAACAGGCACTACATCGGGAATTGATTGAGGAAATGGACGTGAATATTTCTGAGAATGATATGGAATTATTCTATGTGGTTGAGCATCAGTATTCTGACTTTGAAATGCGAATGCATTGTTTTATTTGTAAAATGTCAGATGACGTTATCAATTTGAAAGAACACGTGGATATGAAATGGTCGACGATCGAGAATATACAGGACCTGGACTGGGCTCCTGCAGATTTACCAGTTGTTAATGCACTAGTTAAAAAGGGATTTTAGTATGAATGAACTACAGCAATTGATAGACGGCTTACATAACGGATTTGTTGATGAATCTACAAAGACAATGGACAAATTCACTCCACGTTTAATTGTAAACGATTACAAGCAGGGTGTAAAAGTATTATCCACGATAGAATCAGAACTCTCAGAATGTACGGAGTTTTATTTTTCTGTTGCATTTATTACCAATAGTGGCGTTCAATCTATTATAAATTTATTAGACCTGTTAGAAAAAAGAGGAATTAAGGGCAAAATTATCACTTCTCAATATCAGAATTTTACTCAACCTGTTGCATTACGTAGACTCTTGAAATATAAAAATATAGAACTACGAATCATGACAGATGGTAATTTCCATGCAAAGGGGTACATTTTTAAGAAAAAGGATAGTACCTATTCATTTTTGATTGGAAGTAGTAATCTCACACAAAATGCTCTGAGCGAAAATAAGGAATGGAATGTTAGACTGTCATCTTATGCGGATGGATCCATCATGAAAAGTGTACTTTTAGAGTTTAATAATACTTTTGAACAGGCAGTGATTGTTACAGAAACTTGGATCAAGCAATATGAAAGAGAATATTTTTACTATAGTAAGATTCGTGAGGATATAAACAAAAAAGTTAGGAATGGAAATGTTCTTCGAGTTAATCAAATCACTCCAAATAAAATGCAGGTAGAAGCTCTAGTGCATATAGCAAAACTTAGAGAAGCCGGAAAGAATAAAGCATTGTTAATTTCTGCTACTGGAACTGGAAAGACTTACTTAAGTGCCTTTGATGTAAAGGCCTTTGCTCCAAAAAAGTTTTTATTTGTTGTACACAGAGAGAACATTGCAAAAACAGCCATGAGAAGTTTCGAAAACGTGCTCGGATATAATCTTAATGCAGGTTTACTTACAGGTAATCGTAAAGACTTTAAGTGCGATTATCTCTTTGCCACCATCCAAACGATTTCAAAGGATCAAATACTATATAACTTTCAACCTGATCATTTCGATTATATTTTAATTGATGAAGTTCACAAAGCAGGTGCTGCAACATATAGGAAGGTAATCGATTATTTTAGACCAAAATTTCTATTAGGGATGACGGCTACACCGGAAAGAAGCGATGATTTTGATATATTTAAAACCTTTGACTATAATATCGCTTATGAAATACGGTTAGAGAAGGCTCTTGAAGAGAAGATGTTGGCGCCATTTCACTATTTTGGTATACAAGATTTGACTGTTGATGGTGAAATTGTAAGTGATGTAACTGACTTCAACAAACTGGTTTGTAAAGATAGAGTGGATAAGATTGTAAAGACTGCTGAACATTATGGCCATGATGGGGATAGAGTAAAAGGCCTAATTTTCTGTAGTCGCAAGGAAGAAGCGAAACAACTTTCTGGTGAATTAAACAGAAGGCATTATCGCACAGTTGCATTATGTGGTGAGGATAAAGAAGAGGTTAGGGAGGCAGCAATAGAAAGATTAGAAGCTGATAATGCAGCAGAAAGTTTAGATTATATCCTAACTGTCGATATTTTTAATGAAGGAATTGATATTCCAACTGTAAATCAAATCATCATGCTAAGGCCCACTCAATCCGCAATTATCTTTGTTCAGCAGTTGGGGCGAGGACTTAGAAAGGCAGAGGGCAAAGAGTATCTTACCGTGATTGATTTTATCGGAAATTATAATAATAACTATATGGTTCCAATCGCACTTTATGGAGATCGTACCTACAATAAAGATAATATTAGAAAGCTTCTAAATAACGGGAGCAGCATGATACCAGGATGTTCAACTGTAAATTTTGATGAAATCACCAAAAAACGAATCTACGCTTCTATCGATAGTGCTAATTTCAATTCTACACGTTTGATAAAGGAATGTTATTACAACTTAAAAAATAAACTGGGACGAATCCCTAATCTAACAGATTTTGACGAATATGGAACTCTGGATGTGCTGCGCATCTTTGATAAGATGGGCTCGTACCATGGCTTTCTAAGCAGATATGAAAAAGACTATTGCATATCCTTGGAGGAAAACGAAGAACAGATGATAGAATTTGTGTCTAAAAAGTTTGCTTCAGGAAAGCGAGTACATGAGTTAGAGCTACTAAAGACGATTATTGATGAAAAAGAAAAGATAATTGAAGCCTTTAAAAATAGGATGTTAGAAGCGCATGGCATCAAATTAGATGAAAACATGATTACCAATTTGGTTAATCTGATGACGAATCAATTTCATACTGGATCATCAAAAAATACGTACAGTAAATGTATTTTTATTGAGGAGGATGGTGACGATTATCAAATTTCAAAGTCTTTTATGAAAGCGTTACAGAAAGAAGTCTTCTCTACGATGATGTTGGAGATCATTGCTTTTGGGCTTTATCGTAATAAATTGGAATATAGTAATCGATATCAAAATACGAGCTTTTGCCTATATAAAAAATATACTTATGAGGATGTTTGTAGACTGTTGAATTGGGAAAAAGGTGAGGTAGCTCAAAATATAGGTGGTTATAAATTCGATGAAAAAACGAAAACTTTCCCTGTATTTATTAACTACCATAAGGATGAAAATATCAGCGATTCCATTGCATACGAAGACGAATTTATTAGTCCTTCGAAATTATTAGCGTATTCTAAAGCAAATAGAAAAGTGTCATCTAAGGATATTACGACAATCTATAACGCGAAGCAATCGGGTGTTACTATTGAACTTTTTGTTAGAAGAAATAAAGATGATGCCATTTCAAAGGAGTTTTACTATCTTGGCAGAATGAATGCTATTGGAGAGCCTGAAGAGATGGTGATGAAAAAGGCAGACAAGCCTGTAGTAAAAATAACTTATGCACTCGAAACCCCTGTGAGGGAAGACATCTTTAATTATATCATTATGTGACTTTAGTGAGGAAAATTCATGGCAAATTACACCTTAATGCACAAAAACATATCGGTATTATCGTTTGCAATGGACGAATCAACTGGCACGATTACCCATATTGAAAGCGTATTTAATGAGAAGCACGTACCAGTAGGGATTCCGATCAAGAACGGCAATGTGGACAGAGCCGCCCTCAATCAATGGTGGACGAGCAGAGCGATACCCGCAAGCCGTATGGACATTGACAGGGCGCTGCGGGATTTGCAGATGCCTGGGACTAGCCTTTTGTTGGAGAAATGCATGGGGCTCAGCCTTTCTGACCAGTATTGGATTCGTCCGGCAAATTCTGAAGTGAAATGGGAGCAGGTGAATTTCTTCCAAAATTCATTTTCTGAAGATATGGGGGATTTGCTGTTTGGCAGCAAAGAACCTGATGAGAATTTTGACCTGATGTCTCCCGACAACACTTCTGACGGCTGGCTAAAGAAAAAGTGGAAAATCGTTGGGGGAGGAAAACGCTGCCTGATCAAAGGCGGAAGCGGTGCAACGCAGCAGGAGCCATATAACGAAGTCTTTGCCAGCAGACTGATGGAACGCCTCGGGATAGAGCATGTGTCCTACTCTTTACTTACGGAGGAGGGCTATCCATACAGCATCTGCGAAGATTTTGTGACACCAGAGACTGAGCTTATCAGTGCATGGCACATTATGCAATCGCGCAAAAAACCAAATCATCTGTCGTGGTATCAGCACTTTTTGAACTGCTGTGCAGAGCTGGAAATCCCAAACATACAAGCTGCGCTGGATCGTATGATTGTACTTGATTATCTGATTGCCAATGAAGACAGGCATCAAAATAATTTTGGTGTCATTCGCAATGCAGAAACCCTCCAATATTTGGGAGTTGCGCCGATTTACGATAGCGGCACATCACTTTGGTTTAACAAGCCAAAAGCAATGATTAACAATCAAACCAAGATTCTTTGCAAACCGTTTAAGAGCAACCACGAAGAGCAGCATAAACTAGTTGCAAGCTTTGATTGGTTAGATTTTACTGCGCTTCAGGATATCGAAGAAGAATTTAGAGAGATCGTCAATGGATCTTTGTTCATCGATGAGGAACGGTGCGATGCGATCTGTGCTGCAATCAAAGAAAGAGTAAAAATGCTCAAGGACTTTGTTGATACTCGATCAAAGTCTGGCCTTCAGGATGATGTGCGTTTTGATGTGACAGAAGACGTTGCATATAGTGAAACCAAGTAAATAATCCGCTTACTTTCCCCTTCCCTTGGGTATATTATCCTCATATGGACGATTTATCCATTGAAAGGGGGATTTTTTATATGATCAAAACGATATACCTAGCAGGCGGCTGTTTCTGGGGATTACAAAAGCTGATGAAAGAACTAAAAGGTGTCGTTCATACAACTGCCGGTTATGCTAATGGCAGCGGAGAGGGGGATGCCGAGTACCAGAAGGTCTGCAGCGGCAGGACAGGTTTTCGCGAGGCAGTCAGGGTGGATTACGATCCTGCAGAAATAGATTTAGCGACGGTGCTGCATGTATTTTTCTATGTCATTGACCCGGAGGCGGTGAACAGGCAGGGCAACGACGTGGGCAGCCAGTATCAGTCCGGCATCTATTACGATGTACAAGACAAGGACAGTGAGGAGGCAATCTATAGGTTGGCCGCCATTGAACAGGAACGTTATCCGCACTTTGCCGTTGAAATCAAACCCATTGAAAACTTCTTTGATGCAGAAGACTATCATCAAGACTACTTGGACAAAAATCCAGGCGGTTACTGCCACATCTCACCAAAGAAGATGGAAGAAGCCAGGGCGATGTTGGTGAACCCTGGCGATTACAGACGACCTGGCAACCCAGAGGAAATCAAAGAAAAGCTTTCAAAGGAACAGTACCACGTTACCCAGGAAAACGGAACGGAACCGCCGTTTCAAAATGCCTATTGGGACCACTTCGAAAAGGGCATCTATGTGGACGTGGTCACAGGCGAACCACTGTATTCCTCCTGCGACAAATTTGGCAGCAACTGTGGTTGGCCGGCATTTTCGAGGCCCATAGAAGAGCTGTCGATGGTCAAGAAAACAGACCGAAGCTATGGCATGATTAGAACGGAAGTCAGAAGCAGAGTCGGAAATTCTCATCTGGGACATGTATTTGAAGGCGAGGTAGAATCGCCAAACGGCGTCCGCTATTGTATCAACAGTGCAGCCTTACGTTTTGTACCTTTTGATAAAATGAAAGAAGAAGGCTACGGATATTTAAAAGGAATTTTTAAATAGGGCAAGATAGAAACCGGCAACAAGCGCCGGTTTTACTTTGCACAAGAAATCATTTGCTTGCCTTTTTTACCATATGCAGTTAATATGTTAACATAGCGAAAAAGGGGGTTATCAATGAGAAAATTTAGACGTAAATGCAGAGTGATGCGTAGGGCCATGCACAGGGAACTGAGGGAACACAAGAGCTCCTTCATCGTGTTCTCCATTCTGAGGGCATTAGTTGTCGTGGTGATGGTCCTTCAAATATTTAATAAAAATTACGAGAATGTATTTCTCTGTGGGCTTACGTTGGTACTGCTGCTGGTTCCCAGCTTTGTGCAGCTGGAGCTTCGAGTGGAACTGCCCAAGACTTTAGAAATCATCATTCTTCTCTTCATCTTTGCCGCGGAGATTTTAGGCGAGATCAGGGAATTTTACATAAGGATTCCTCTATGGGACACCATGCTTCACACCATGAACGGTTTTCTGGCTGCCGCCATCGGATTTTCGCTGGTAGATCTGCTCAACCGCAGCAAGCGATATACCTTCCAGCTTTCCCCTCTATTTATGGCCATGGTAGCATTTTGCTTTTCAATGACGATTGGCGTCATATGGGAATTTTTCGAGTTCGGCATGGACTATTTCTTCAACATGGATATGCAGAAGGATACTATCATTCATAGGATCAATTCGGTGATGCTCAATCCTGACGGAGTCAATGTGCCGTATACCATAGATAATATCCAAGGCACTACAATCAACGGCAAGGATTTAGGTATCGACGGCTATCTGGATATCGGACTGATCGACACCATGAAAGATATGTTCGTCAACTTTATCGGCGCAGTTGTGTTCTCCTGTTTTGGATTCCTATACGTCAAAAGCCGCGGGAAAAACAAAATTGCAGAGGGGTTGATTCCCAGTGTCAAGACAAAAGATGCGGATTTCCTTACACAGGAAGAAGCGGAGAACGAAATTGCAGAATAAAAATATAGATGCTATAGATTCCTTGAAGGCACTCTTTTTTGAGAGTGTCTTTTTAAATTATCACTTTGGTGTCAAAAGGTACTATTGACAAAAGATATACTATGTAGTACGATATACCTATGGAGGCGCAATATGAATATAGAAGAATGGAAATCGCAAATCAGACGAGGTACCTTAGAATACTGCATATTGCTTATGATTCACCAAAAACCGCACTATGGGTATGAGATACTGCAGAAATTGGACGAATATCCTATCATAACTGCAAAAGAAAGTACCATTTATCCTTTGCTCAGACGACTTCTGAAAGAAGAATATCTGACGTCTTCCTGGCAGGAATCTGCAGAAGGACTGCCGCCCCGCAAATACTATGCAATCACGCCAAAAGGTGAAATGTATTTAGATGCAATGTCTTGCGAATGGAATCATTTGCTGCATGCTATTTCTGACTTGAAGGGAGAATAACGATGGATAGAAACCTGGAACTTTATTTAGATACTTTTGATAAACATTTAAAACCTTTGCCGACATCAGAACGAATTGATATCATCAAAGAGATCAAGAGCGCAATGATTGAGATGGAACAAAAGGAAGGGCTGTCTCCGCAGCAGATTACAGAGAAATTGGAAAACCCCAAAGATCTGGCACAAGCATATTTGGGGGAAAGCATTTCCAAAACTCCCGGCTTCAACTGGCAGAAATGGAAGACCGTCATTGCCTTTTATGGAGCAGCAGGGTTCTCCGGCATGTTTGTCATTCCAGTGCTGGGCATTTTATCACCGGTGTTAAAGTTATGCGGTTATTTTGTGCCTATAGCTGGTCTTGTCAAATTGATCGGGTATCTTGTGGGATACGATCTCCCCATTGCAATTGTGCAGATCGGAACCTTCGAGCTGCATCCGATCTTCAGCCTTGTAGTGTCAGTCATTTTCGGCGTGCTTTTCTATTCTTTGGGTCGCTATCTGTGGCGGCTGCTGTTGGAATATATACGGAAGGTCAGCGAGAAGAAAAGAAACTTGTTCGTGAATTAAATAGATTGTCTAAATAAAATAAGAAACGAGCGCATGGGGCACCGTCGCTCAGCCGTAAACGCAACCAGCTAAAGCTGGAGCGTTCTGGTATGAGGTATTATACTATTTTATCAAAAAAGAGCAGCACAGCCAGGAATGGCCGTGCTGCTCTTTTGCTATATTATCTAAAATTTCAATTACTGTAATCCCGTATTTGATTTGATGCCTGAAAGTAAGAAAACTATAATGGAATCAGAAGAAGGATCCCTCTTTTATCAAATCGGTGTTTTCGTTTCGAATATGGCTGATCAATGGAAGAATGGCTGGATTACTATTTGCCTCACGCCATACGGCACAACTGTAGATTTTTGCTTCGTCTCCATGGAAGTCGAGTGCTTTCAGCGATTTCCGGCTCTGCCGCTCTGCTGCGAATTCTGAATGGGGAATCACAGTGATGCCTTCACCTGTGGTCACGCGGGTCAACATAGAGCCGAAGCTGTTTTCCCATTTCACTTGTGGCGAAACACCCATCCCTTTGAAGAGCGATAAAATAGTATTTCCCCAGCGAATATCATCTTCCAGGAGAAAAAGTGGGCTATTGTCAAAAGCACTGGCTAAATTGCCTGAAGAAATTTCAAAGATGGAGACCATGGATAGAATATCGATGTGAATCGGCAGAACGTTAAACTGCGGCGGCAGCTTTTCACCGTGACGCAGGGTGACGAATCCCACGTCAAAGTTGCCGCAGGTGAGACCGTCCAGTATTTGCTCCATAGAGGACTGGGAGCAGCGAATGGCCGCGTCAGGATACAGAGCCCGCATCTTCACAATTGCAGCGTCGATACCGAAGAGATCGAATCTCTGCGAAGAGGTATCGAAGCAGATGTGGATTTTCATAGAATCCTTATCCTTTTTGTTCTGTTCATCGGCGGGCAAAATCAGTTCATCTACTTTTGCTAAAATTTCTCTTGCCACAGGCAGCAGCTCCGCACCGGCTTTTGTCAGCGAAACCTTGCGTTTGTTTCTGACAAAGAGCTGGACGCCCAGCTCCAACTCCAGTTCTGCGATGTGGTAGCTGAGAGAGGACTGGGAAATATAAAGATGATCTGCAGCCTGTGAAAAGTGGAGATACTGGGCCAAGGTTACAAAATATTGAATTCTGCGCAGTTCCATGGATTCACCTCGCAAATAAGTTATTTGCATTTAGTTTATCATAAAAAAGGGTCATATGTACACATGGAAGGAGTAAAAAATGTTTATAAAAAGTAAAGTTGAAGTAAATGAAAAGGACATGGAATGTTGTCGCCAGTTTGCAGAGACGATTTACTGGCAGCAGGAATGCGAGGAAATCTTCGATGGAGCATTTTCCCTGGATCTCCCGTATGCGCCGCCGGGAATGTATCAGCACTTAGGAAAAAATGAATTAAAGTGGCATTACGACTGGCTTTCTCATACAGTAGGAAACGACTGGAAATGGGAAAATACAAAAGCTCTCGGCACGGATCATGAAGGCATCTTTTGGGTCTTTCGTACAGGTTCCGGCAGCGTCTGCTGGGGCGGAAAGGAGGGGTGGTATGAGAGCAAATTTGCTACTCTGCTGCACATTCAAGATGGCAGAATTACTTATGCCAAAGATCACTTTGACCCGGCAGGCTTTTATAAAGCGATTGGCATCGAACTGCCAAAGTTCTGCTACGATGCAAAGAGTCCTGAGCAATTCAAGGAAAGAGCGAAACGGTCCCAGGCACCCTGCACTGAAGAAGACCTGAAAAGGCAGATTGAAAGGACACTGGACTTTTTTGTTCATCCTGACTACTGGAATCCGGAGGTGAAGGAAGTCTTAACCGAAGATTTTGTCCACGAACTGACCTTTGCTCCGGCAGATATGCCGCGGATTTATCGGGGAAGGGAGTACGACGCTCTGAACGAATGGCTGGACAGGCATCTGAAAGGCGGAACTATCTACGACGAGGTATTTTATCAAACCACCGATCCTCATATCTACATTACAGAATACAACTGTCTCTTTGAAACCGACTGGGGATACACGGCGGAGCAGATTCAAGCCGGTGCCCATGGCAGATATCCTAATCGGGAAATTTCGTACATAGAACTGGACGACCAGGGCCGCTGCCGCAGATTAGATGAGTATTTGAATACCATGAGTAAATTCCTCTCTATAAATGCCAGCGTTCCCACTTTTCCATATATGTTTTATTAAATTGCAGAAAGGAAGGCAAGTATGAAACTGACAATTCGAGAAAGACTGTGCTACGGCTGTGGAGATTTGGGCAGCCAGTTCGCATATAATCTAGTAACGACCTTTTTTACTGACATATTAGGCCTGTCTTCTGTGGCAGCGGGTACGATTTTCCTCATTGCCACGGCCTTTGATGCGATCAACGACC
The DNA here is from genome assembly GCA_900551775.1 of uncultured Eubacterium sp. GTDB lineage: Bacteria > Bacillota > Clostridia > Peptostreptococcales > Anaerovoracaceae > Senimuribacter. The sequence goes on from URXI01000015.1 coordinate 19,521, forward strand.
CACTTATGGGCAGTATCGCAGATCATACAAAGACAAAACACGGCAGCTATCGACCGTATATGATGGCCGCCGCAATTCCCTACGGCATCTTTTTGGCTCTTTGTTTTGTGGCGCCGGAATGGTCTTACACTGGCAAACTGGCCTGGGCATATGTGATGTACCTGCTGTATGTCATATTTTCAACCATGTTCCAGATGCCTTATGGATCGCTGTCAAATGTGATGACAGATGATCTCAAAGAACGCACAATGCTGGGCGTTTTCAGAGATTGGGGTGCAAATTTAGCGGGGTTCCTGCTCAATATGTTTGCTGTGACAATCATCACCCATTTCAGTACGTCCGATCAAAACATGGACAAGCGGGGTTATCTGGCTCTGGGCATCATCGTGGCTGTCTGCTGCGTATTATTCACGTCAGTTGCTGCCTTGGGGACGAAGGAAAGGATCAGACCGCCGAAGAACACGGCAAAGTTCTCCGAGAGTTTGAAATCAATAGGACAAAACAAACCGGCCCTCTGTATTCTGTTCATGGTGTTTTTCATCAATTCTTTCGTTGCATTTCGAAGTACGTTCACTACTTATTACGCACTCTATTATTTGGGCGACGAGAATATGATTCCAATGATTCTGACTACCATGTATACTTTACCATTACTTGGCCTGCTCTTTGTCCCCAAACTGATTGAAATGATGGGCAATAAACGAATGTTCATCATCAGCGGTCTCTGTGCAATCCTCAGCGGTGGTCTATCTCTGCTTGCCGGAACGAACACGACTCTCGTCGTTCTTTCCGCAATCTTTGGAGGACTGACGTTGAGCGGTGTCTTTGCCAACATCTGGGGCTGTATGCCAAACGTCGCAGATTTTGGTGAATGGAAGACCGGCATCAGAGCGCCGGGACTGATTTACGGACTGGCTACCTTTGCTATCAAATTAGCCGTGGCACTTTCCACATATCTGGTTGGATGGCTTCTGGACTGGGGCGGTTATGTGGGATCGCTGGAGGTACAGGCGGATCATACCGTGCAATTTATCTACATGGCAAATGGTGTGCTGCCTATCCTGTTTGGCATCATCGGCATTGTTATGATTCTCCCATATAACTTGACGCAAGAGAAGATGGGGAAAATCAAAACAGAGTTAGCCGATATGAGAAAAGGGAGAGAAGAATAACAGGCATGCTCCACGAAAAAACGGACATCGATTGATCGGTGTCCGTCGTTAATTTGGGAAAGGTCTCCTTATTCAGCCAGCCACTTTCCTAATTCTTCAACTTGTTTCTGATAGTTGGCGTTGCCGGCAAAGGCATCTTTTGGATTTTCGCCAGGGAATACCAGGGTTTTGTGATCGCCAAAGCCTGCCAGGGCGAAGCAAGTGTTGATAAACTCGCCGGCAGGACGCACCGCTTCTTCCGGGCTTCCGCCACAGGTGAGCACGATGCCCAGTTTCTTTGCAGGGTCTGGCGCAGCCATGGCTTTGGCAGGGTTGAACATAGAATAGAAACGGTCAGTCAGGACCTTGCAGGTGCCAGGAACACTGCCGAAATAGATCGGCGCTACAAAGACGGCACCGGCACAGTTCTTCAGTTCTTCAATCACCGCAGAGGCGTCATCCTTCTGCACACAGCCGTCGTGAGTTTTACAGTATTCGCACGCCTGACAGGAACCGACTTTCTTATCCTCTATGCGGAAAACCTCGGTCTCAAGACCGGCCGCTTTTAGTTGGGCTTCACACTGCGCAGCAATTTTGTCGCTGTTACCGTCTTTTCTTGGACTTCCAGTTATAATGATATACTTTTTCATTTGAATCAGCCTCCTTATGTAATTTTGTTGATTACCATAATTATACTACTTTTAGAGAAATTTACAAGCCGGCGTATGAATCTCCATTCTAAAGAAAATACTAGAACGAATAGTAGTGAAGCTTGAAAGGAGATATAGATGAGTTCGATTTGGGAAAGGGGCGTAAAGCTTCCAAAGTTTGAAACGGTAAAGAGCGATAAAAAGGTAGACGTATTGATTATCGGAGGCGGTATGGCCGGCCTCTTGTGCGGACATTTTCTGCAAGAGCGAGGCGTCAAATACGCCATTATCGAGAAAGGGAGAATTGCAGGCGGCGTGACAAAAAATACCACGGCAAAAATCACTTCGCAGCATGGGTTGATTTACAGCGGGCTCTGCCGGGACTTCGGACAGGAAAAAGCGGCAGCTTACCTGCGGGCAAATGAACTTGCGTTGGCACAGTATCGGAAGATGGCAGCAGAGATAAACTGTGATTTTGAAGAAAAGACAAATTTTATCTATACTACAGAAGACAAAGGGAAAATCCTCGATGAGGTGGAAGCGGTCGAGAAGATCGGCGGCAAAGCCATTTACCCAGAACAGGCGGAAGTTCCTTACAAGATTGAAGCTGCGGTGGGGTTTGCACAGCAGGCCCAGTTTAACCCGCTGAAGTTCATTTCTGCCATAGCGCCGGATTTGGCCATCTATGAGGAAAGCTTTGCAACCAAAATTGACAAGGAACACTTCGGCTATTCCGTAACGGTTGTCAACGGTCAGGGTCGTACCGTAAAATTCAACGCTGACAGAGTGATCGTCGCGACGCATTTTCCGTTTATGGACAAATACGGCATGTACTTTATGAAGATGTATCAGCAGCGTTCCTATGTATTGGCGCTGAAGGATGCGGCAAAGGTCAATGGAATGTATATTGGCAATAGACAAAAAGGCGACAAACTATACAACTTGTCCTTCCGCAGTTACAAGGATTACCTCATCCTCGGAGGCTGCGGCGCCAGGACAGGCACCAAATGCGGCGCCTTTGATGAACTGCGGGAAGCAGCAAAGACCTATTACCCGGAGAGTAAAGAAGCTGCAGCCTGGGCGACCCAGGATTGTATGACCCTGGACGGGATTCCCTACATCGGCCGCTACACAAAGAAAAAAGAAGGGCTCTACGTCGCAACGGGCTTCAACAAATGGGGAATGACAAACTCTATGGCTGCGGCCATGGTTTTGACGGGGAATATGGACAAGGAGCTGGCAGAAATCTTCCGGCCCGATCGATCCATGATGAAACCCCAGCTCTTCATCAACGGGCTTGAGTCCGCAAAAAATCTGATGAAGCCAGTAGGACACCGCTGTACCCATCTGGGCTGTGCGCTGAAGTGGAACAAGGCCGAGAAGACTTGGGACTGCCCGTGCCACGGTTCACGATTTGAAGAAGACGGCCCTGTCATCGACAACCCAGCGCAGAAAAACCTAAAAGGTTAACATTGAGTTTCCCATCGCGGGCAGGTATAATAAATGATAGAATATCACGTTATGATGCCGAGAATGGGGGCGAAGTCATGGCACTGAGCAATGATAAAATAGAAAAACTCGTCAAAATTGCCACAATGTATTATGAAGAAAATAAAAACCAAAGCGAAATCGCCAGTGCTTTAGGCATTTCCAGACCCTTGGTCAGCCGGTATTTGACGGAGGCCAGGGACTTCGGCATTGTAAAAATCCAGATACAAAGTCCAATTGAAGAACGCAGAGTGATTTTGGACCGGCTGCAGGAGAAATACGGGATTCGCGGCGGCGCGGTAATCGAGACCAGTGAAAATGTGGTGGATACTGACCGGGATATCGCAGACTGCATCGTGGATGGGCTCTCTAATACAGAGAGTATGCAGATCGGCGTAGGCTGGGGATCCATCATTGGAACCGTGGCGGACCGTCTGAGCACGGCACCGGAGCGGGTGCTCCATACCACAATCTACCCTCTGGTGGGCAACAGCGGCGTCTTTAACAGAGACTATCACTCTAACGAAATCGTGAGAATCTTTGCGGAGCGTACCGGCAGCAGACCAGTTTACTGGTATACGCCGGCTTTTGTGGACAGCTCAGAGGAAATCAGGCGGCTGAAGGACTTGGACAGTTACAAACAGATGGAAAGCGGATGGAAGTCCATCAAAATTGCTTTTGTCAACATCGGAAACTATCCTTCGGTACCCGATTTTGCCACAGCGGCCAGCTATGGCAGCCGTCTGATTGAGCAGAAAGCCGTAGGTAAGCTTCTCTGTTATTACTACGACAGCAGCGGAAGATTTATCAAGCCGGATATGGAGTGCACTATGCAGATTCCCTTGGAAATTCTCGCAAAGAGGAAGTTCGTCGTGGGGGTGTGCGGAGCAAATGTCAGCCCCAAGGCCCTGGCAGGAGCCCTCAAGACAGGCATTTTCACCCATATCGTCGCAGCAAAGAACATATTAGAACAGGTGTAATTATGGGAAACGTGTTATTAGTAGAAGACAATCCAAATGCAGTAAAGAAGATCGTCCAATACATCAGCAAAATATCAAGTGAATCGGCAGTAGTCTCTTTTGCAGAAGCCGGCGCGGCTTTGCAGTACGCAAAAGACAATGAGGTTTCCCTCTTTATCCTTGACATTCAGTTGGAAGACTACAAGGGGACCAGCTTGGCAAAACAGCTCCGCCAACTGCCGGAATATAAATATACGCCCATAATCTTTGAAACAGCTCTGGCGGGGGAAGAACTTTCCGCCTATCGCGATGTAAAGTGCTATAGTTTTCTGGTCAAACCCTTCGACGAGGAAGAATTTGCTGCCGCTTTTCGTGACGCCATGGGTCTGTCCAGACAGATGAACCAGCAGGCCAGAACCATCCAGGTTGAACAGAAGCAATTTATTTTGGAATACACTGTGCCGGATATCGCCTACGTGGAAGCCTTCGGAAAAAGGTTGGCCGTTCACACAAGGAGCCGTATATCTGACATCAAAGAAGACATGATTTCCGGTTACACACTGGCGGGAATGCTGGCGCTATTGGACGACCCTGGGTTTGTTCAGTGTCACAAGAGTTACATCGTGAACAAAAGACATATTGAGAAAATTGATAAACCTGGGCGGCAGATCTTTCTCAAAGGGTTTGCAGAGCCAATCCCTGTGGGAAATAAATATCAGCCTGCATTGTGGGGGTCGTTATGAATCTCGTTACCAATCTGATAGCCTTAGGCTTAGATGCCGTGATAGTGGCTCTTTGCTGCGAAGGCGTCTTTGGACAGAAATCGAGTGGAAAGACAAGAGACCTTCTGCTCCTTCCCATACTTTTTCTTCTCTTTATCATACCGAGGATGAATGTGATTGCCGTCAGGGAAAAAATAACTGTCTCCATTCCCGTGCAGGGGTTTGAGATCGTGCCTGTTGACGGCATCGCCGACCTGCTGTTCCTTATTTTTTCAGTATTGCTGATGAACAGTATCTTCTTCAGTCAGAGGAGCAGCGGCCATGTTTTTTGCGGGACGATGGCGGTTTTCTCCATCTACCTCTTTGTCAAGTGCCTGAGCATTGTCTTTCTTGCTGTCTGCGGAGCGGGGGATTTTTTGCTCCTTTTAGGCAGCAGAGGCCTCTCTTTGGGCCTTGTCCTTCTGCTCATTTGCACGCCGTTTTTGGAGCAGATCCGTGAATTTGTCCAGAGGGGTGATTTTACTGTCTGGATTGTTTCTGCCAATGTGGCAATTTTACTGGCAGCCGTGCTTACTGTCCTTTCCTTTGATGTGGATCAGATTCTTTCCCATTTGTGGCTCATCGTCACCTTGCTGCTGGGAATTCTGCTGCTGGACAGCGTGCTGCTGTTTTTTCATCAGCGCAGAGGGCAGGAGCACAAGAGAATTCATATGATCGAACAGTATGTGCCCATTGTGGAGGAACTGATTTCCCAGGTCAGAGCCAGGCAGCACGAGTTTAACAACCGTATGCTTGCCATTGAAACCGCAGTGTCCCTGGCGGATACCCTGGAAGAAGCACAGCAAGAAGTGGCAGCGCTTGCCAAAGGCGTTTCCCTTACCCCCAATGACCGCGAACTGCTTTCCTGTGACAGCAAAATCATCGCCGGCATGTTATTTGACAAGATGAAGCAGGCAGAGGCGGCAAACCTTTGCATTGAGCTGCAGCTGCACGGTCTTTTTAAGAAGACGGCGGTTCCCGAAACGGAATGGATCGAGGCCATGGGGATTCTGTTGGATAACGCCATCGAGGCGTCGCCAAAGGGCAGCGCCATTTATATTTCCAGCAGGAAAGCAGGCGATTATCTGGAACTGCTGGTTTCCAATCCGGCGCCGGCCATGTCCAATACAGAATTTATGGCCCTGTTTCGCAAGGGCGCTACGACAAAATCCAGCCAGGGGGATCGGGGCTTCGGCCTATATAACATCCTGCGCATGACAGAACGTTATCACGGCAAAATCCTGACGCGAAATGAAGTGATTCAAGGTAAAAATTATGTGGTCTTTGGCCTGCTCCTTCCGTGATCAAGAGCATGAACGAGGGTTTTAAGGGAACGAAAATAATCTTGTTCCCCTAAAACCCTCTTTTGTTCCCTGCCTGTTGAAGTGGGACGGCGAGTCAGATATACTGTGAAAAAAAGAAGGGAATGAATGAGATGTCTAACTTGATAAAGCTGGAAAGCAGAAAAATCTTACGGACGGTAATCTTTACAACGGTGATTCTGACAGCAGCCATGTGTGTGCTGTCCTGTACCCTCTACAAAAACTATGCCTTGCAGTACGACTTGGAAGCGTGGGAGGTAGGAACAGAATTGTTTTCTCTGCTGTATCCTCTGATTGCAGTGGTGCCCCTTTGCTGGAACTTGTACTATGAGCGGAAGAACAACTTCCTCTTGTACGTTCTGCCCCGGGTGCCCATCAAAAAGTACCTGGCGGTCAAGTGGTGCGTCTATGCTCTGGGAGCCTTCTGCATGATTGGGATTCCCTACATGCTGTCAGCCGTATTTGCCATTTATGTAAAAGCGCCAGTGGTTCCTTTTTCAAATCCTTTTGATCACGTCTTTCTAAAGGCATTTACTCAGATGCCGCTGCTCTATGGGGTTATCCTCTCCTGCTGGAAGGGGATTTTGGGTATTTTGATGATGACCCTAGGTTTCGTGCTGGCCATGTACGGCAGGAATATCTTTGTGATCCTCACAGGACCCTTTGTCTACTCCATACTGGAAAACTACATTCTCTCTATCCTGAGACTTGAGCAGTACAGGCTGGTAGTCGCCTTTGACCCCACCAGCATCAGTGATGATGCCGTATCTGCGATGTCTTTCCTTGCAGGGCCGGCTGTTTTGATCATCGTCATCTTACTAAGCGTTTTTTTCCTTTCAAAGGTCAGAAAAAACACCGTCGTGAACATTTAGGAGTCAGTCATGATTGCTCTGATGAAGAAAAATTTCCGCTTATGGGGATATGGAAAAGCCGCCGCCTTATTTGTCGGCTGCCTGCTCTTTTCCCTGGGAGAGAGGGTCAATGGCGTGAGCTGTTATCAACAACATATTTTGTCAGCGGTTTCAGACCACTATTATCTGACCTACTTTATGCTGCCTATGGTGCTGCTCAGCGCATTTTCTTTTTTAGACGACGACGGAGAGCCGGTGATCCTGCGATTTGAAAGCTACCACAAATATTTTCTGCGAAAATGGTTTGGCACCGGGCTGGTTGCGCTATCGCTGACTGTCTTGCAGACGGCAGCCATCCTTTTGTCCGGCATTGGCCTGCCATCAGGCAATCACTGGGAACTTGCCGCGGGAACCATAGAAAGGGAGCTGTTTTCCGTACTGCAGCAAAGTTTCAATACTCCGGCACAGACCTTTATCGCCTGCACCTTTTATCAGTTGATAGGGTGCTGGATGATATTTGGCATCTGCACGTGGATCAATCACTTTGCCAGCCGGAGATGGTCTGTAGGAATCATCGTGGCACTTTATCTGATGTCCGCCGTATGGATTAAAGTTTCGGCAGTGCAGAGCCTGCCTGTCACTGGCTTCAATCACTTGCTGATCTTGCATCATAATTTGCCTCATCGCTTTGCTGTGACAGGAATTACTGCGGCACTCATTGCCGCCCTTATGGCTTTGACTGTCCGATTTGCCTGGCGAAGGCAATTGCTCCATTGCCAGATCAGAGGCAGGGGCATCGCTGCTTACTATCTCAGGCAGCTGATGACCAGGCGAAATCTCCTGATTCTCTGTGCTGTGGTGACGGGGATGACCCTTTCCAAAGGGCTGGCGGGCGGTTTTCTGCAATCCGGTGAAGAATGGGCGTACACCTTGTTTGCCGGACACGGTACAGGGTATTTTCAAGTTCTGCCCTTTCTCGAGCTGTTGATCACTACCGGTGCGCCACTCTATCTTCTGGCGGTCTTTACGGAGCACAGCGTCAGCGATCAGTCCATCTTTCTCACCGTGCGCACGGGAAGCCGCAAAAAAGCGATGAGGGGGATTTTATCAGCCGGTACCGTGTTTCTCGCCCTATACGCCCTTTTGTGGCTGGCTGCGGGGTTTCTGGGAGCAGGACCGTCAGGATATAAAATGCTGCTTTATACCGTTCTTATGAAATTCCTGGATATGCTTTTGCAATTTCTGGTTATGCTGGCCGTTTACTTATTTACCAGGCTGATTACCATGGGCTTTCTCGTACTGCTTGCCGGAAATCTGCTCTGCATGCTGCAGGGGGTATTTGCATCCTATCTGCCTTTTGGCCTTTCCAGTCTGGCGCGCATTTCCCTGCCGGAATCAGCAGGCGGTATATCAGCGGTGACAGCGCTCTGCATAGAAGGATTTTTAACCGCGCTGTTTTTGATCGGAATGTTTGCCCTGGGCGGCAAAAAAATTTTGAACTAGGAGGATAGAAATATGTGTTCATATATCGAAGTAAAAAACGTATCGAAAAGTTTTGACCACAGGACCATTCTTAAAGATGTGTCTCTGTGTGCAGACCGAGGAAAGGCGGTGGGCCTCGTCGGTGCAAACGGCAGCGGAAAGTCGGTGCTGTTTAAGATCCTGTGCGGCTTTGAAAAACCAGACAAAGGCAGCGTTTTTGTGCGGGGAAAACAGGTCGGTGCAAATGGGCGGGATTTTCCAGCAGATATGGGAGTGTTCATCAATTCGCCAGGCTTTATCGGCATCTACAGCGGCTTTCAGAATCTGAAATTCCTGGCGGATATCTGTGGCAAAATAGGAGAAAAGGAAATTCGAGAAGCCATGAGCAAGGTGGGCCTTGACCCTGATAACAAAACCAAGGTGGACAACTATTCCCTGGGCATGAAGCAGAAGCTGGGGCTTGCCCAGGCCATTATGGAGGGACAGGATATTCTGGTTTTGGACGAACCCTTTAACGCACTGGACTACAAGACTTATGAGGATGTCAAAATCATCATCCGCATGCTGAAAGCGGAAGGCAAGACAATCTTTATGACTTCACACCGTTATAAAGATATCGAACAGCTCTGCGATCAGGTATATTCCCTTGAAAATTGCCGCCTGGTTCCCATTACGGACCAAATTGCAGCGCGGTATCGCGAGATGGAGTAACCGAATAGAAACACCGGGAGACGGCCAGGAAACTGGCGCAGACCTCGGTGTTTTTTTTTCAAATTCAAAAACATTTTCACCAAAATCAGTTACATATGTAACAATATTCAGACAATGTTTTGGCGCGTGTATATACAGCCCCTCAAACCATTGACATCGGTCGTAAAGAGGTGCTATTGTAAGCGTAAAGAGAAACTGTGGCAAGCGCCATTAGGAGGTAGTCATGAATATTGACAAACAGGTTTTATCTGAGATGCTGAGCAGTGCAGCGGAAAGCTTCATCGCTCACAGTGATGAGCTCAGCGAAATTGATTCCAAGTTCGGTGATGGAGATCACGGCATCACGGTGAAGAAGATCGGCAATCTGATCGAAGAGAAGGTAGAAAGCTGGGAAACGGAGACTTTTGGCGAGTTCTTTGAAGATCTGGGCATGGCCATCATGGGCGTCAATGGCGGCAGCGCAGGACCCCTTTATGGGACTTTGATCGGCGGCCTGGGCGTAGATCTGACCGACGAGGTCGAAATCGACGCAGAGCTGCTCAAGGAGATGTTCGCGTCCTGCCTGTCGGAGATGGAGGATATTACGACAGCAAAGGTAGGCGACAAGACTATGATGGATGCGCTGATTCCTGCTGTAGAGGCAGCACAAGAAGCGGAGGATTCCATACCCGCGATTTTGAGAGCAGCCGCAGAGGCAGCACGGCGCGGCGCCAAAGAAAGCGAAAAATTTGTATCAAAATTCGGAAGAGCAAAGAGCTATAAAGAACAGACCATCGGCACACCGGATGCCGGCGCCATGAGTACAGCCCTGTTCTTTGAAGGTTTTGCAAAACCAGTCATGTAATTGAAAAAAGGAGAGAAAACATGAAGATGAAAAAATTTATCAATGATCCTGCAAATCTGACCACAGAGTTACTGGAAGGATTCGCTGCAGCGAATCAGGACTTGGTACGCTTGGAAGAAGATAATACAGTAGTTAACAAAGCATTGGATCAGGCAGATCGTGTTACGATCGTAACGCAGGGCGGCTCCGGCCACGAACCTGCGATCAGCGGTTTTGTCGGTGAGGGTATGATCGATATTTCAGTAGTTGGGGATATCTTTGCTGCGCCTGGTCCACAGGCTTGTGTAAACGCCATCAAAAAAGCCGAAAAAGGCAAGGGCGTGTTATATATCGTTCTCAACCACGCAGGCGACATGCTGACTGGGAATCTGACCATGAAACAGTTGAAGAAAGAAAAAGACATCAAATGCGTCAAAGTGGTGACCCAGGAAGACATCGCCAACGCACCGAGAGAGAACGCAGACGACAGAAGAGGCCTGGTAGGTTGCATTCCTACCTATAAGATTGCCGGGGCGGCTGCAGCGGAAGGCAAAAGCCTGGAAGAAGTAGCTGCGGCAGCGCAGCGCTTTGCTGATAACATGGCGACGTTGGCAGTGGCCGTCAGAGGCGCAACCCATCCTGCAACAGGAAGCCCATTGGCAGAGCTTGGAGAAGATGAGATGGAAATCGGCATGGGCCAGCACGGCGAAGGCGGCGGCGGCCGCCAGACTATGAAATCAGCCGACGAGACTGCTGAGATCATGATCAACGGGCTGATTAACGACCTTTCTATCAAAGAAGGGGAAAAGGTGATGCTCATCCTCAATGGAACGGGCGCGACAACTCTGATGGAACTGTTCATCGTCTACAGAAAGTGCGAAGCGCTTTTGAAAGAAAAAGGCATTGAAATCGTTGCAAACCATGTGGGAGAGCTTTTGACCGTACAGGAACAGGCTGGTTTCCAGATGTTCATGGCGAGAATGGACGACGAGCTTCTCCACTACTGGAACGCACCTTGCAACACACCATACATGAAAAAATAGGAGGAATCTATGGCAGATAAAGACGGAAATCAATTGGCAAAAGACTATCATGTGGGCGTCAAAGCCGAGCAGAAACACTTCCATGTAAAAGGCATGGAGCATGCGGACTGGGGTATGAAGGACAGACTTTCCAGGATTTTCAGGCCGGATACGGGAAACACCGTCATGCTGGCCTTTGACCACGGATACATCATGGGCTCCACTGCGGGTCTTGAGAGGCTGGACCTGGTCGTGCCTGAGCTGGCGGCAGATGTAGACGTGTTCATGGCCACCAGAGGAGCGCTGAGAACCTGCGTACCGCCGACCTTCAACAAAGGGATCGCCCTCAGATGTACAGCCGGCGGCAGTGTGCTGGACGACGATATGAGCCACGAGGTCATCGGCGTTGACATCGAGGACGCTGTCAGGATGAACGCGTCCTGCATGGCGGTGCAGACCTTTATCGGAACGCCGGGCCCGAAGG
>URXI01000016.1 GCA_900551775.1 uncultured Eubacterium sp.
CAATGACCGCAATAACAGTAACCGTGGCGGAAGCAATGACCGCAACAATAATAATCGTTCAGGCGGAGGTTACAATAACAATCGTCCGAGCGGAAGCGGTGACCGCAATAATAATAATCGTTCAGGCGGAGGTTACAATAACAATCGTCCGAGCGGAAGCGGTGATCGCAATAACAATAACCGACCAGGCGGAGGCTACAATAACAATCGTCCAAACGCAGGCGGTGACCGCAACAACAATAACCGCTCAGGCGGAGGCTACAATAACAACCGACCAAGTGGAAGCAATGATCGCAACAACAATCGTCAGGGTGGTCCGCGCAAAGACAGACCACAAGGTGAGAAGATGGAAGTGAAGCCATCCATTGCCAAAAGGGATGACAGCAAGAAAAAGCCGGATAAAGAGAGAAATAAATTTGCAAAGCTGGAAAGAAGATCATTGGAAAAACAGACTAGGAAGAAACACGTGAAACAAAAACCGGTTGTAGTAGAGCCGATTATCGAAGAAGAAGCATTACCGGAAGGTACAATTGTATTGAATGTGCCAATTACCGTTGCAGGCTTTTGCGAACAGACAGAAGTTTCAACATCGAGAGTCATCATGACTTTGATGAAACTTGGCATTATGGCCAATATCAATCAGAACATCGACGAGGATACCGTCATGGTCCTTGCTGAAGATCTGGGTCTGAGCGTAGCAGTCGGCAAAGTAGAAGAACAGGTGGAAGAAGAAGGATTGGAACTGTTTGAGGACGAAGAAGAAGACCTGAAGGCAAGACCTCCGATTATCACTGTCATGGGTCACGTTGACCACGGCAAAACCTCCCTTCTGGACGCAATCAGAAAAACCAATGTAACCGCTTCTGAGTCCGGCGGCATCACACAGCACATCGGGGCTTCCGAGGTCAAAATCAATGGACAAAAAATTGTATTTTTAGATACTCCGGGTCATGAAGCATTTACCGCAATGAGAGCCAGGGGTGCACACGTAACAGATATGGCAGTTCTGGTCGTCGCTGCAGATGACAGTGTAAAACCACAGACGGTAGAGTCTATCAGCCATGCCAAAGCTGCAGGTGTTCCTATCATCGTAGCTATCAACAAGATGGATAAACCGGGAGCAAATCCGGATAAGGTAAAACAGGATCTGACGGAACACGGAATTCTGGTAGAGGACTGGGGCGGAGACGTCATCAGCGTACCGGTTTCCGCTAAGAGCGGAGAGGGAATCGTAAACCTCCTGGAGATGATTCTGCTGCAGGCAGAAGTCATGGAACTGAAAGCAAATCCGAACAGACTTGCAATGGGTTCCGTCATCGAAGCACGTCTGGACAAATCAAAGGGTCCTGTCGCTTCCTTACTGGTAACAAATGGAACACTGTACAGTGGACAGAGCATCGTAGCAGGTACCTGTTCCGGACGTATCAGACTGATGACGGACTTTATGGGCAGAACCATCAAGAAAGCAGGCCCGGCTACAGCAGTTGAGGTCCTTGGATTGACAGATGTCCCACAGGCAGGCGATGAGTTCAACGCCGTCAAAGAAGACAAGATGGCGAGAGAAATCGCTGAGAATAGAAAAGAAAAGCTGAGAGAAGAAGTTCTGGCAAGAAATGCAAGTTCCACATTGGAGCAGTTGTTCAGCCAGATACAGGCAGGTGAAGTAAAAGAACTGAACATGATCATCAAGGGTGATGTGCAGGGTTCTGTCGGTGCTCTCGTTGCATCTTTAGAAAAACTCAATAACGAAAATGTAAAAGTCAACATCATTCATACAGGTGTCGGTACTGTGACAGAGTCTGATGTCATGCTGGCGGGAACTTCCGGCGCAATCATCATCGGCTTCAACGTCAGACCGAGCACAGCCGTACAGACTATGGCTGATCGAGACAATATCCAGATCAGAACTTACCGTGTCATCTACGACGTCATTGACGATGTAGAAAACGCCATGAAGGGTATGCTGGATCCAGAATTCAAGGAAGAAATCCTCGGAAAAGTTGAAATCAGAAACACCTTCAAAGTACCTGGCGTCGGCATCGTAGGCGGTGCATATGTACAGGAAGGCAAAGTAGTCAGAAATGCAGAAGTCAGACTGGTGAGAGATGGCATCGTGATCCACGAAGGCAAGATTTCATCTCTGAAGAGATTCAAAGACGACGCAAAAGAAGTCGCAACTGGATTTGAATGTGGTATCGGTCTGGAAGCTTATAACGATATCAAAGAAGGCGACATCATCGAATGCTTCCATATGGTTGAAATTGAACGTGACTGATAAAGGAGTACGGGGAAAATGGTATTTTATTTTTCGGCTACAGGAAATTCAAAACATGTTGCAGAAAAAATCAGTGGTGAATTTGGCGGTCAGATGATAAATATTTCTGACGCAATGAGGGATAATGAATATGAGTACCAGGTGGAAGACGAGGAAAAAGTATTCTTCGTTTTCCCCATATACTTCTATGGACTTCCGAATCTGGTCAGTGCATTTATAAAAACGGTGCAGTTTATTGGCGGAATACCCGATATCTGCGGGATTGGAACCTGCGGAAGCAGCTGCGGCGCCAGTGACCGCATGTTTAAAGCAGCACTGAGGGGAAAGGCAGTACATTTTAGAGCATTTTATAAGATCAAAATGGTTGGAAATTACGTCCTGATGTATAAGATGCCTCTGCCAGAAGAGCAGACGATGATCCTGCGGCGAGCTGAGAAGGAAATAGATAACTGCATTGACGCAATCCGATTCAATTTCCGAACGAGTTATCATTCGAATATTGGACTAGAAGCAGTCAGTAAAGCCGCCTATTCCTTCTATCGCGGCAAATGCGGGACAAAGAAATTTTTTGCAGAGGATTCGTGCATCGGCTGCGGTCTCTGCCAGACCATCTGTCCTGTAAACGCAATTCAGATGGAGGAGGGCAGGCCGATGTGGGTCAAAGATCAGTGCGTCCATTGTCTGGGCTGCATCCATCGGTGTCCGGTCAGTGCAATACAATATGGCTCAAAAACGAGAGACAGAGGACGGTATGTCAACCCCATTTTGAAATAACGAAAGGAAAAGAAGATGGGAAAAGGATATAGACAAGGCCGTCTGGGTGAAGAAATCCGCAAAGTCGTCAGCGAGATGCTTTTGCGGGAAATCAAGGATCCCAGACTATCCTCAGGAATGATCAGTGTTTCAGATGTTGAGGTGACTTCTGACGGAAGTTACGCGACCTGTTACGTTACCGTACTTACCGCGGGTAAAGACGAAGAAGCAAAGCGGGAAGAGGAAGAGCAGGTACTTGCAGGCCTCAAAAGCGCAAAAGGCCTGATCAAAAAGGAAATCGGCAGACAGATCAAGCTGAGACACATTCCTGAATTAATATTTAAAATCGATACTTCTATGGAATATGGCAGACGTATTTCAGAAGTGATAAACAAATTAGGTATAGACCATGAAGAATAACAGCTTTGAAGAAATTGGAAATTTAATCGAAAAAGCGGAGAAGATTTTGCTGTTTCCCCACATCAATATGGATGGAGACACCCTGGGCTCTAGTGCGGCATTGTGCAGAGCCCTGCGAAATCTGGGCAAGGAGTGTCATATTCTGATCGAAGATCAAATCCCTGCCAATCTGGCATTTCTCGATAGAGGTTACTGTACTTTCGATCAAAATATCGTGGCGAAGCCAGATCTGTCAATCTGTATCGACTGCGGTGATGCGGGGAGATTTTTCAAACGAAAAGAAAAGTTTTTGCAGAGTCCGGTAACCATCTGCATCGATCACCATGGGACGACAGAATTTTATTGTGATTACAATTATATTGACAGCAAGGCAGCAGCTACCGGGGAATTGATCTTTAAGCTTCTAAAGGTGATGAGGCTGGACATTGACAGGGAAATAGGTGAAGCGATCTTTGCCGCGATTACGACGGACACAGGCAACTTCCAATACTCCAACACGTCAAAAGAAACCCATGAAATCACAGCGGCGCTCTATGATGCGGGAATCGATTCCAATGAGGTCAGTGTGGAACTTTACGAGAATAACCGCATGGAGAAAATTTTGATTAAGAACCAGGCACTGAATACGTTGACGACTGTTTGCGACGGACAGGGTGTGATCGCTTATGTGACGCAGGAGATGCTTGCAGAAACCGGCGCTTTGATGGATGAGACGGAAGGCGTCGTCGAAGAACTTCGCAGTATCAGCGATGTAGAAGTGGCAGCATTCCTGAAAGAAGCAGATGCCGGCAGGGTTAAAGTGAGCATGCGTTCAAAGAAGAGAGTCAATGTGGCAGAAATCGCTGCGTCCTTAGGCGGAGGAGGCCACGATAGAGCAGCAGGATTTACTCTTCACTGCAGCTTGACAGAAGCCTTTGACATGATTACAGAAAAGATGACAGACAGCTTGGGGAAATTATGATTACAGAAGGTATACTTAACATTAACAAACCACAGAACATGACTTCACACGATGTTGTGAGTGTAATGAGAAGAACTCTGGGCATCAAAAAAATCGGTCATACCGGTACGTTGGATCCGATGGCTACAGGCGTTCTTCCTATTTGTATTGGAAAGAGCACGCGTATTATGGAATATCTGGATTTGGATATGAAAAAATACAGATGTACCATGGTGCTGGGCCTGGTGACAGGTACCCAGGATATCTGGGGTGAAACACTGGAACGCTTCGACACTTCTGACATCGATGAAGGCAAAATCAGAGCTGCTTTTGAAGGTTTTAACGGTGTCATCGACCAGAAACCGCCCATGTATTCAGCCCTTAAGGTGAACGGCAAGAAGTTATATGAATATGCCAGGGCAGGAATTGAGGTCGAGGTCAAGACCAGAAAAATATTCATCAAGTCTCTGGAGATTGAGGAAATCAATCTGTCTGCGGAAGAGAAGGCAGTGACTTTTACTGTGGAATGTTCAAAGGGAACTTACATAAGAACGATCTGCCAGGACGTAGGTGAATTTCTGGGATGCGGGGGCACTCTCGCAAGTCTAACCAGGACTAGAAGCGGCATCTTTTCTATCGAATCGGCAATCGACTTGAACGCCTTTCGAGAATGGCCGCAAGAAAAAATAGAATCCAAATTACAACAGACCTTTGAACCCCTTGTCCACTTCGGCAAAGCAGTTACGGATCAAGTGACAGCGATGCAATTTGCCAGCGGATGGCATCTGCCTTTGGACAAATGTGAGATCGTGCAAAGACCTGCATATGAGGACGGCTCTTTTTATCTGCCCATGCGGGAAGAATACAAGAAGGCTTACAATGTCTTTGGCCGGATCGAGGGCAAAGAGGTCTTTTTGGGTGTTGCATTTTACGATGAGAAGTATAAAAAATTGGTGGCAGACAAAGTGTTTTATGTGAGGTAGTGTAGAAATGAGAATATTTGAGACTTTGGAAGAAATAAGAGATATTGAGCCTGCAGCGGTTGCTCTGGGCAATTTTGACGGGGTTCATCTGGGGCACCAGGAATTGATCAGGCAGATGGTGAAGACGGCCAGGGAGAGAAATCTCAAGGCGGCGGTATTCACCTTCTCCAATCATCCGAAAGACCTTTTGCCAAAAGAAAAAAAGGTAAAAAACATATTGAGCAAAAAAGAAAAAGCGCAGATCATCGAATCTCTTGACGTGGATTATCTCTTTAATATCGAATTTACCAAGGCGATTATGACCATGGACCCGGTGGACTTCATCAACAAATTGCTTCTTGAGAAATTCAACATGAAGGCTGCGTTCTGCGGGTTCAACTATCACTTTGGATATAGGGCGCAGGGAAATCCCGATGTTCTCAGAAATGTCGGGCTTGCGAAAGGCTTTGATGTAACGGAGATGTCAGCCTATAAGATTAAAGGAAACGTGGTAAGTTCCTCTTTGATCAGGACCTTGATCGCGTCAGGCCAGGTAGAAAAATGTATGACCTATATGGGCAGACACTATTCTATCGGCGGAGAAGTGGTGGTCGGAAACAGGCTGGGACGGAAACTGGGATTTCCGACGTCAAACCTGGTCATCGACCCTTCCATGGTGACACCGCCTAACGGTGTCTACGTGACATATTGTACTTATAACGGTGTCAGATATCCCAGCGTCACCAACGTGGGAATCAAACCGACCGTAGGCCATTATAACAAAAATGTGGAGACCCATATCTTTAACTTTGACAAGGAACTCTATGGAAAACATATCGAAGTGGAATTCTTAGAAAAAACGCGCGATGAGGTCAAATTCGACAGCGTGCAAGATTTATCGGAACAAATCGTCAGAGACTGCCGCGAGGCAAAGGCATTCCACGATAAAATCGGCGGAGATATTGAAAAATAAAGCTTGCAATCAAATATTGAATATGATATAGTTATCTAGTTGAAACTTTACTTTCACTTAGTTTATCGACACTCCGGCGAAAACCCAGTGAAAGCGAATGAAGAAAAGGAGAAGAAACATGATTACAAAAGAAATGAAAGCAGGCATCATCAAAGAGTATGCCACAAAAGAAGGAGACACTGGTTCTCCGGAAGTACAGGTTGCAATTCTGACTGCAAGAATCAACGATCTGAACGAGCACTTAAAGATCCACAAGAAAGACCATCACTCAAGAAGAGGACTTCTGAAGATGGTTGGACAGAGAAGAAACCTTCTCAAGTACCTAAAGGAAGTTGATGTTGAAAGATACAGAACATTGATTGCACGTTTAGGATTGAGAAAGTAGTATTCATACTGAAAAATTTTGGCGGGGCAAAAACCCCGCTATTTTTTTGATAAATAGTTAAAGCCAAACTGAAAAATACAATAAACAGGAAGGAGTTGTTTATTAATAATGGCGAGATTTACAGATTACAGAACATTTAAAACAGCAGTTGGAGGGAGGCTTCTTCAACTGGAAATCGGAAAAGTTTGCGAACAGGCAAATGGCCAGGTAATGCTCAGATACGGGGAGTCCGTGGTTAACGTGACGGCCTGTGCATCCAAGGAGCCGAGACCTGACATTGACTTTTTTCCACTGAGTTGTGATTATGAAGAAAGAATGTACGCAGCAGGAAAGATTCCTGGCGGTTTTATAAAAAGAGAAGGAAGACCCAGCGAGAAGGCTACCCTTTGTTCCAGACTGATGGACAGACCACTCAGACCACTGTTTCCGAAAGGTTACTACAATGACGTCGTTGTCGTTGCTACCGTCATGTCCGTAGACCCGGACTGTGAAACGGATATCATGGCGATGATTGGTTCTTCTGTTGCTTTGGCAACCTCTGATATTCCATGGGAAGGTCCTACAGGATCTGTCCGTGTGGGCATGGTTGACGGTCAGTTTGTCGTCAATCCGACTTTGGAACAGAGAGAGAAGTCTCTGATGAATCTGACAGTAGCAGGGACGAAGGAAGCCATCATGATGGTTGAAGCAGGAGCAGAGGAAGTGCCGGAGAGCATCATGCTGGACGCGATTCTCTTTGCTCACGAAGAAATCAAAAAAATTGTCGAATTTATCGATGAGATCATTGCAGAAGTCGGCAAACCGAAACAGGACATCGAGCTTTATACAGTTCCTGAGGAGATCGACCAGGCTGTCAGAGCTTATGCAGTAGACAAGATGAAGACGGCGATTAAGACACAGGACAAGCAGGAAAGACTGGACAATATGGATGCAGTCGAAGTGGAGACGAAAGAACATTTTGCTGACATCTATCCGGAAAATGAAAAAGACATTGCCAGTGTCCTTTACAATATCACAAAGGAATGCGTACGCGCTATGATTCTTGACGAGGGAATCAGACCGGACAACAGAAAATTGGACGAAATCAGACCGATCTGGTGTGAAACATCACTGCTTCCGAGAGTTCACGGCAGCGGCCTGTTCAAGAGAGGGCAGACGCAGGTTATGAGTGCCTGTACTTTAGCGCCTGCCAGCGAATCACAGACCATCGACGGTATCAGTGAGCAGACGGAAAAGAGATATATGCATCATTACAACTTCCCTGCCTATTCCGTCGGTGAAGCGAGACCGTCCAGAAGCCCCGGCAGAAGAGAAATCGGCCACGGTGCTCTGGCAGAGAGAGCTTTGATTCCGGTACTTCCGACTGTTGAAGAATTCCCATATGCCATCCGCGTAGTTTCTGACGTATTGTCATCCAATGGTTCCACCTCCATGGGATCTACCTGTGGATCATGTCTGGCGCTGATGGATGCCGGTGTTCCAATCAAGAGACCGGTAGCGGGCATTGCCATGGGACTTATCGAAAGAGTGGAAGAAGACGGCAGCAGCAAAATGGCGATCTTGAGCGATATCCAGGGAATGGAAGACTTCCTGGGCGACATGGACTTCAAAGTAACTGGTACGGAAGTCGGTGTCACCGCCATCCAGATGGACATCAAAGTCCACGGACTGTCCAGAGAAATCCTGGAGAAGGCATTGGATCAGGCAAAGATCGGCAGAATGTATATCATGGAACAGATGTTAGAAGAAATTCCTGAGCCGAGAGCTGAAATGTCAAAATATGCACCTAGAAGCATTACCATGCGTATAGACCCTGACAAGATCAGAATTGTCATCGGGCCGGGCGGAAAGACCATCAACAAGATTGTGGAAGAAACCGGCGTTAAGATCGACATTTCCGAAGATGATCCAGGTCTGGTAAGCATCTACAGTGCTGACATGGAAGGTGCTAACGCGGCAAGAAAACAGATTGAGCTTCTGACCAAGGATGTAGAGGTCGGCGAGACCTACGAAGGAACCGTCATGAGGATCATGAACTTCGGTGCTTTCATCGAAATCCTGCCGGGTAAAGAAGGACTCCTGCACATCTCCAAGATGGCGAAAGAGAGAGTTGAAAAGGTGGAAGACGTGATGAACATCGGAGATAAGGTTACTGTCAAGGTCACCGAAATCGATAATCAGAACAGAATCAATCTTTCCAGAAAAGAACTACTGAAATAAACCAGAGAAGTTGTCACCGATTTGTGGCAGCTTCTTTTTTCGTGAATAGAATATCGGGTGCGTGGTATAGAATAAGGAGTGAAAGGAGAAGTTTTATGCAGACTTTTATTGGACTATTGATACCATTTCTAGGCACGACCTTGGGCGCGGCCTGTGTCTTTTTATTAAAAAACGAAATCAAACCGTTGATACAGAAGGCGTTGCTGGGATTTGCTTCCGGCGTCATGATTGCGGCCTCCGTATGGTCCCTTTTGATACCGGCTATGGATATGTCTGAGTCAATGGGGAAGTTCGCCTTTGTTCCGGCAGCGGCGGGGCTCATGATCGGCATTTTGTTTCTATTGGCTCTCGACAAGACCATTCCCCATCTGCATTTGGGGAGCAGCACGCCGGAGGGCAGGGACAGTAAGCTGAGAAAAAATACGATGTTAGTCCTGGCTGTGACCCTTCACAATATTCCAGAGGGGATGGCTGTGGGCGTGGTCTTTGCCGGTATGCTGGCAGGCAACAGCGATATTACTATGGCCAGCGCCATGACATTAGCAGTTGGAATCGCCATTCAGAACTTCCCGGAAGGCGCCATTGTTTCCATGCCGTTAAAAAGTGAGAATGGGATGCACAGGAGCAGAGCGTTTCTGTATGGAACTGCCTCTGGTGTCGTAGAACCCATTGCGGCGGTTCTCACGATTTTCTTAACCCATTTTATATCACCCGTACTGCCGTATATTCTCGCTTTTGCTGCAGGCGCCATGATTTACGTGGTGGTAGAGGAACTGATTCCAGAAGCCAGTGAAGGCGATCACAGCAATATCGGAACCATCGGCTTTGCTGTGGGCTTTGTGATCATGATGACCCTGGATGTAGCGCTGGGATAGGATCGCCGGATAAGACTACTGGAAGAAGGGCAGCAGCTGCCCTTTGATCACCCTGTCGATGGCTGCAACGTCGATGGCGCCGCCTGGGGTCTCCATGGTGAGAATCAGGTTGTCGGGCATGATGATCTCATTGAGATAGTAATCCATAAATTTCTTCATCGTGCGTTTTCGATAATCCTCGTCACGCAGAAGTCCCACGTGTTCCCAATAGATTTTTAAACCGGAGGGCAGCGTAAAGGTAAAGTCAGGGCGATATTTGACTTTCTTGTTATTTGCATCTCTAATAACGAGTCTCTTTTCATATTCAAAGGGAATAGATGCCGCATGGAGCAGTTCAGCAATTAAGGCTTCGGATTTTGACCGCACCGATAGACCAAAGCTCGTCTTTTGCTTCAGACCTTCTGCATTGAACTCTTCATCATCGTCCTCTGCTTCTGCATCTGAAGGAAAGAACTCACTTGTATAAAATGAAACCGGCATGTCTTGGTATGTATTAGGCAGCAGTTCGTAGAGGGATGCCGGAGTATACTCTTTGTAAGTTTTTAGGATGCGGTTTTGGATTTTTAGATTTTTTCGGATTACATCAATGGTCAGCTGAAGTAGTTTCTTGTACTTTAACAGATGAACTAAATCCCGATCCTTTTTTCGTATATAGTGCTGTTTGTTTACCGCATCAACCCAATAATAATAGCAACGGTTGTTCATTATTTTGCAATTCAAACGCCCCTCCGGCAACTGCTGGATTACTTCCGTGGCGATTCTGTATACGGTTTCCTGTGCTTCTATATCCTGTTCTGTTAATTTTATATAGTTAATCATGGTTCACCTCCTAACTGTAAATATATTTTAACATAATTGTAATAATATGTAAACAAAAATTGTGAAAACAGTTTTAGAATGATATGGATACGGAATCCCTTTGGAAATTTTACTATATGAGCAGAAAAAGATTTTTTGAGTATAAGAAAAAGTAAAAAACTAGAAAATGACTGGAAGCGAGAGTATAAAATCTTTATTTTTATGCTTTTGTTAGTTCATTTTAACGATTATGCAAGGTTGATTTACATATATTTACATATTTTTATACTCATTAACACAAAAATTTTCTATATAGTAAAAATGCTCTCCATGTCGGCTCTCCGAACCGGCTGGCAATGATCTTTCACAGTTCCTGCGCAGCGATGACTTCTTTACAAACGTATAAGCCCATATCTGCACCAGAGCAGATGGACCATTTGACCAATTCGGCGATGCCATTTTGAATCTCGATGGCGGTGATGGCCTCTGGATGTACGCAGCTGCCGCTGTTAAAATACATGCCGCAGTCCGTCTTCATCAGTGTTGGTTTGTGCGTGTGGCCGGCGACAACGACACATCGCTCCTGGCAGCTATAGTTGATGAAGTTTTCCTCTATATGGTGGACTTTCGTATAGTTTTTAGCGGCACTGGTAGGATCTTTCACTCCGCGAATTTCCAAGGGACGCCAAAGGTAGCGGACAAGCCAGCGGGAGATTTTCCAAAACTGGTCGTTAATCAGATCGCCTTGATATCCGTGAAACATGCAGATAGGGGGAATATCAAGGCCGTCGATAATGATAGATTCGTAAAAAGGGATTGTTTCTGTCAGGCCTCTCCAGACGTAGGCGGAGGTTTCTTTGATACGGTCGTGATTGCCGAAAACCATAAAGAGTCTGCCTGCGTCATGAAATTGCTCCAGGAGATTGTAAATCTCTCTATGAGTATTGTAGACATCAGAAAAACGACGATTCTCCCAGAGTTCATCGCCGTCTCCCAATTCGATATATGTAAAATTACGGCTGTAATAGTGCTTTAAGGCAGCCGTGTAGATAGGTCGGTTGTTAAGAAAGTTGTCTGCCCAGGTGCCGCTGCCCCGGTGACAGTCGCTCATGATGACAATTTTTGGATGATCCTCAATTGAAATATGCAGAGCTTTTGCAAATGATTTTTTGATTCGTCTGATTCCATATGACATAAAAACACCTCTGTCTCATCATATGCGCAGCGGTGTTTTTTAGGTCCTACTTTTTTTTATGCTTACTCTTTATTTTTTCCAGATCATCAGGCAGGAAGATTACGTTTTCCTCTCTCTTCAGATCGTCATCTTTCTTTGTTTTTTTGCTGTCGTCGCTTGAACCGCCTCTGGTGCTGAATAGATAATAAGCAAAAAGGCCGATTACAAATACGAGGCCTAATAATACTAATTGCATAACCTTCACCTCCTGTTATCTAGATTTTACCACAAAAGGAATATGATACAAACTATTTTTGATAAATTTTTCTTCATATGTTAAAATAGATACAATCTATATCTACGAGGAGCAGGAATTTAATGAAGGAAAATACAAACTTAAACTTAGAACGGAAGTTAAAACCGATCAACGTCTGGTCATTGGCTCTGGGCAGCATCATCGGCTGGGGCGCCTTTGTCATGCCGGGCACTACCTTTCTGCCAAAGTCCGGACCTTTGGGCAGCGCCATCGGACTTGCCATCGGCGCTTTGATCATGATTACCATAGCCATGAACTACGGCTATATGGTTCAGAAATACCCGGTAGCGGGCGGCGAATACACTTTTACTAAGAATACTTTTGGACGGAGAAACGCTTATGTCTGTGGTTGGTTTCTAGGGTTATCCTATCTGTCCATCGTGCCCCTCAATGCTACAGCACTGGGGCTGGTCAGCAGAAAACTTCTAGGCGGCATTTTGGAGGTAGGATATCTGTATTCCGTTGCAGGATGGGACATCTATATAGGAGAAATCGTTCTGGCATCTCTGGCGCTGATCTTATTTGCAGCGCTCTCCATCAAAGGCATCAGTGTCGCAGGGTGGATGCAGACTGTCATGGCACTGTCCTTAGTGGCCTCAGTCTTCATTTTGCTGATTGCAGCTATTGTCAATCCCCAGGTGGAATTTTCCAATTTACAGCCGGTATATCCTGACAGCAAAACCTCCTGGGCCTCTATCGTGGCAGTGGTGGCTATCGCACCGTGGGCCTTTGTGGGATTTGACTCCATCCCTCAGGCAGCGGAGGAATTTGATTTTTCACCGAAAAAAGCAAACGGCATCATGGTTTTCGCCATCCTCTTTGGCGGCTTTGTCTACATCGTCATCAACACTATCACCGCATCGGTCATGCCGTGGCAGGCCTTTATGGCACAAAATCACGACTGGCCTACAGGCGAGGCCGTAGAGTTCATCATGGGCAAAGCGGGACTCATCTTTTTGGGTGTCGCGTTGATCTGCGCGGTGCTTTCAGGCATTATCGGTTTCTATATGGCCACCAGCAGGCTGCTCTATTCCATGTCCAGAGAGAAAGCCCTGCCGGCCTGGTTCGGCAAAATCGACCCGAAGAGCAAGACCCCAAAGAACGCAATCCTGTTCATCATGGCAATCTCTCTGACCGCACCATGGTTTGGCAGGGAGGTGCTGGGCTGGATCGTGGATATGTCGTCAATTGGGGCTGCCATCGGCTACGGCTATACATGCCTGGCGACACTGAGAACCCTGAAGACAAACCCGCAGGACCGCAGGCCAATGCTGAAACTCTTTGCAGTTGTAGGTGCAGTATTCTCTCTGATTTTCGTCTTGTTATTGCTGATTCCGGGTATGCCGTCTTACTTAGCGCCGGAGTCGAGAATCTGTCTCGTCGTCTGGAGCCTCCTTGGAATCGTCTTTTATTTCTGGTCAAAGAGGCAGAAGTTCACGGTGTAACTAAAGTTAACACCCAAAAAACTTAAGTTAAATTGCGAAAAATCTCCTATGATGATTTAATGAGAACTGGAAGTTATCACTCATTACATTTTTTATAGGAGATTTATTATGGGCAAAAAAATTCCTATGTGGCAATGCATCCTCGTCATGATCGTACTATTGATACTCTTGTATCTATCTATTATGGTAGACCCCAACGAGGACAAAGCACACTTCGCGCTGATTCTAAGCGGAGCATTTGCTGCGATCATCGCAGCAATTAACGGCTGGAAATGGCCTTTTATGGAGCAGGGTATCCTTGCTGCCATCAACAGGACCATGCAGGCCATTCTGATTTTAGCAGTTGTAGGTTTGATGCTGGGATCCTGGGTAGCCGGCGGCGTCGTTCCTTCTATGATGTACTTTGGAATCAAGGTCATTTCGCCAAGCATTTTCTTATTTACAGCCTGCCTGCTCTGTTCCATCGTATCTCTGGCAACAGGATCCTCCTGGTCCACGGCTGGTTCCATGGGCGTGGCGCTGATCGGTGTCGGTACTGCCTTAGGGTATCCGGCAATCATGACTGCCGGTGCCGTAGTATCCGGTGCATATTTCGGAGACAAGATGTCTCCGCTGTCAGATACGACAAATCTGGCACCTGCTGTTGCCGGATCAACTCTGTTTGACCATATCAAACACATGGTATTCACCACGGGACCGTCGCTGGTCATCGCTCTGGTAGTGTATCTGGTCATCGGTTTCACCCGTGGCGGTGGAAATGCAAATATGAGTACCGTACAAGAGATCCTGGGCTTTATCACAGATAATTTTAATGTAGGCATCCTTTATCTGATTCCACCGGTATTCGTAATTGGAGCAGTGGCTATGAAACTGCCAGCGCTGCCTTCCCTTTTGGGCGGCGTCGTCCTGGGCATTCCGTTCATCGCTATGCAGAATTCTGCGTTGCTGAAGCAGGTGTTCTCCATTACCAATTATGGATGGACAACACCAGTGCCAGAAGATGCGAGCATGGTCATCGCCAAGCTGGGAAGCCTGCTGTCTTCATCAGGAATGCAGGGTATGATGAACACGATTTCGCTAATTCTCTGCGCTATGGTATTTGGCGGCATTGTAGACTGCACCGGGATCATGGGAACCTTGGCGCAGGCGCTGCTAAAACTGGCAAGAGGAACGAGGGGAGGGCTGGTTACAGTGACCATCGTTTCCTGTTTCATCGTCAATGTACTCTGCTCTGACCAGTACCTGGCAATCATACTCCCGGGCAGAATGTATAAGGAAGCCTTTGAGGATATGAGACTGGCGCCGAAAAACCTTTCCAGATGTTTGGAAGACTCTGGGACCATCACTTCCAACTTTATACCGTGGAATACCTGCGGTGCCACCATGCGCAGCTTCCTGGGGGTAGGTTCCGGCTACATACCATATGCTGTCCTCAACTGGGTCAACCCACTGATATCGATTTTCTACGGATTTACCGGCATCACCATGACCAAGATGACAGAGGAAGAATATCAAAAAGTCCTCCAACAGAGAGAAGAAGACAGAATCGCAGCGCTGAAAGCGTTAGAAGCTTAGTACCTCTGCTTTTGACAGATAAGTCTGGACATTTATAAGTCCTTCTTATATAATAAAAGTAAAATAAAATCCAAAGACAAAAAACTAGGATATAACACCTGGTTTTTTGTCGTATTTGTCGGATAGGGAGGGCTTCTATGGAGAATATGATTACGCTGTGCTACGGACTGACGGTTTTGCTGGGCGTTGCCGCACTGGCCATTCAACTGTTGCTGAGGCAGAAAGATATGCTGGTTGCTGACAGCGGCATAAAAGAAAATGGCACCACTGTATTTTTCTCCATGATCGTGATCCTCAATATTATCGATTTTCTTTACTATTATTTTTGGCAGGTCAGATTATATGATTATGAAGATATCATGTTCATCGTCGATAATGCTTTTTGGACGGTGCTTGCCTATTTCTTTATTGAATTTGAGCGCAGATTTGCAGGGCAGGCAAGAGCGCGCGGCCTTGGCGTCGTCTTTGGACTCATCGTGGCAGGCAACGTGGTGCTGGATTTGGTCAACATCTCTGACAAGGCATACTATACTTTCTATCTCCTATTGAGCGGGATCGTCTGGCTTTTTGTAATTGCCAACTGCACCCGATACACGATCAAAATCTTCCATATGAACCTGGGCATCAACAGAGGCGTCATCTTGCTTTATGATGCGGCCTTCCTCTTTGAATGCGTGGAGGATGCTCTGCTTTCTCTCTATTACCGCAGCGGCGGCGACTATATCATAGGGGAAGACCTGGTGTCCATTCTGATCTGGCTCATTCTCAGCAGTACCAATCTCTATTTAGTCTGGAAATCCTGCCGGACGGATAAGAACTTCGAAGAAGACTTGAACTTGGCAGCCAAGCGCTACGACTTTAGCGACGGCGAACGGGCTGTAGCTGCGCTTTTGCTGGAAGGAAAGAGCAATGTGCAGATTGCAGATGAACTCGCAATCTCAGAAAGCGCCGTCAAAGTACATAATCACAGGCTGTACAAAAAGCTGGGCGTTGAGAACAGAGTGCAGGCGGTGAATAAGCTGAGAAATCTATAATATAATGATTTTTTGCTTGCATAACCTCTGCGGAAGTGCTACAATATTTGGGTACGTAAGTATTGAAAACTCAATATTCAGGCAGAGAAGGAACCAGTAGCCCTGCGTAATATCCTTACAGAGAGATCTTCATTTGGTGAGAGAGGATCGGTGAAGCAGCGTGTGAATATCACTCCGGAGCCTGACACTTTAACGAGAGGCACCTTAAGTACAGCCGAGCTGTACCGGAGGTAAGCAACTAGGGTGGTACCGCGGTTAAGTTATTAATCGTCCCTAATCGAAATCAAATTCGGTTAGGGATTTTCTTTATGCCCTACCCCGATTTCTGAAAGAAATCGCTGGTAGGTCAAACGCCAGAAAATCCAAAATTTTTAATTTTGTGTTTTTTACGGCGATGCTCTAACCAGAGAAAAACGGAAAGGAAGACAGAATACAAATGTTTAAGAAATTATCAGAAAAACCTGTAGCAGAAGTGCAGAATGAACAGGTGAAACAGTGGAAAGAAGAGGATTTGCTGCACAAGTGCGTGACGGCAAGAGATGGACAGCCTAAGTTCGTGTTCTATGAAGGACCGCCGACAGCCAACGGAAAACCGGGCATTCACCACGTCATGGCGAGAACCCTAAAGGATTCCATCTGCCGTTACAAGACCATGAAGGGATTTCAGGTCAACAGAAAAGCCGGATGGGATACCCACGGCCTGCCTGTAGAAATCGAAGTAGAAAAGCAGCTGGGCATGAGCGGCAAACAGGATATCGAAAAATACGGCATCAAGGAATTCAACGAAAAGTGCAAGGAGTCCGTATTCACCTATACCGGCATGTGGAGAGAGATGACCGAGAGAATGGGTTATCTGGTGGACCTGGACGACCCATATATCACATTGGATAACGACTATATCGAGTCCTGCTGGTGGATTCTCAAAGAATTCTTCAAAGAAGGGCTGATCTACGAGGGCCACAAGATCCTGCCTTACTGCCCGCGCTGCGGAACGGGACTGGCTTCCCACGAAGTAGCCCAGGGCTACAAAGAAGTAAAGGTCAATACTTTGGTGGCTAAGTTTAAGAGAAAGGATGCTGACAACGAGTATTTCCTGGCGTGGACCACTACACCTTGGACCCTGGCGTCAAACACCGTGCTCACCGTAGGCCCTGACATCGACTATATCAAAGCAAAGATGAATGAGGGCGATGAAGAGGGCAATGTTTTCTACGTCGCCAAAGCGCTGGCAGACAAGGTTCTTGGCGAAGGAAAATACGATGTTCTCGATGAGATGAAGGGCAGCGATCTGGAATACATCGAATACGAACAGCTGATGCCTTTCGTAAAAGCTGACAAGAAAGCCTTCTTTGTCACCTGCATGGACTATGTATCCGTGGAAGACGGTACTGGTATCGTCCACACCGCACCTGCCTTTGGTGAAGACGACTATCAGTGCGGACGTAAATACAATCTTCCAATGCTGCAGCCGGTAGACGAGAGAGGCTGCTATACCGAGACGCCTTGGGCCGGACGCTTTGTCATGGAAGAAGGCCTGGATGTGGACATCATCAAATGGCTGGCAGGCGAGGACAAAATCTTCAGCAAAGCGAAATTAGAGCATAACTATCCACACTGCTGGAGATGCAATACGCCGCTGGTTTACTATGCAAAGCCGAGCTGGTATATCGAAATGAGCAAGCTGAAAGACAAGCTTGTTGAGAATAACAACACGGTCAACTGGTACCCTGATTTCGTAGGCGAAAAGAGATTTGGAAACTGGCTGTCAGAAGTGAAGGACTGGGCGATTTCCAGAACCAGATACTGGGGTACACCGATTCCAATCTGGAGATGTGAATGCGGACATCTGGAGTGCGTAGGCAGCAGAGCGGAGCTTGCCGAAAAGGCCATCGAAGATATCGACACCAATATCGAACTGCACAGGCCGTATGTGGACGACGTGCACATCACATGCCCGCATTGCGGCAAGCCGATGACCAGAATACCGGAAGTCATGGACTGCTGGTTCGACTCCGGCGCAATGCCGTTTGCACAGTGGCATTACCCGTTTGAAAACAAAGAAATCTTCGACGAAAAGCTGTTCCCGGCTGATTTCATCTGTGAAGGCATCGACCAGACCAGAGGCTGGTTCTATTCCCTGATGGCGATTTCTACCTTCATCAAGGGTCAGGCACCGTACAGAAATGTTCTCGTAAACGACCTGATTTTGGACAAAGACGGCAAGAAGATGTCAAAATCCAAGGGCAACACGGTTTCCCCGTTTGAACTTTTTGACAAATACGGCGCGGACGCTACCAGATGGTATCTGCTCAGCGTGTCGCCGGCATGGACGCCGACCAAGTTCGACGAAGACGGCCTCATCGACGTGGTCAGCAAGTTCTTCGGAACCCTGAAGAACGTATACAACTTCTTTGTGCTGTACTCCAACCAGGACGACATCAAAGCCGACCAGCTGACCGTGGATTATGACAAGAGACCAGAGCTTGACCGCTGGATTCTGTCCAAGTACAACCAGCTGATTAAAGACGTGACCGGCTATATGGACAGCTACGACCATATGAAGACGGTGAGAGCGATCACGGAATTTGTGGCGGAGGATCTGTCCAACTGGTATATCAGAAGAGCGAGAAGAAGATTCTACGCAGAAGAAATGACAGAAGACAAGAAGAGCGTTTATGCCACCACTTACGAAGTTTTGGTCGGTACGGCAAAGCTGATCGCGCCGATCGCGCCGTTCCTGGCTGACGAGATCTATACCAACCTGACCGGCGAAGAAAGCGTCCACGTGGCATACTTCCCAGAAGCCAATGAAGCGCTCATCGACAAGAAGGTCGAAGAGAGAATGGACCTGGTCAGAACCCTGGTCACACTGGGAAGAGGAACCAGAGAGAAGGAGAGAATCAAGGTCAGACAGCCGCTTTCCGAGATCATGGTCGATGGAAAGTACAAGGCAACCATCGAAGATCTGACGCCGCTGATCATGGAAGAACTCAACGTGAAAAACGTGGTCTTTGCAGAAGATTTGGATACCTTTATGAACTTTAGCCTGAAGCCGAACTTCAAGGTAGCAGGACCTGTCCTTGGCAAGAAGATCAAAGCCTTCGGCGGCGCTCTGGCAAAAGAGAATGCAGCTGAATTTGTCGGCAAGATGGAAGCAGAAGGCAAGGTGGTTCTGAATCTGGACGGCGAATACTTTGACATCGAGAAGGACTTTGTCGATGTGAGAATCAGCGCCAAAGATGGCTTTGCCGTCGCCATGGAGAACAACGTGTTCACCATTTTGGATACGACGGTGACGCCGGAGCTTGCCACAGAGGGACTGGCAAGAGAGCTGGTTTCCAAGGTACAGCAGATGCGTAAACAGGAAGATTACGAGATGATGGATAACATCAAGATCTTCGTGAATGCGGATGAAGAGGTGCAGAAGGCGGTAGATACCTTTGAAGCCTACATCAAGAAGGAGACCCTCGCTGTCGCCATCGAAAAGAAAGACGGCCTCAGCGAGTTCGACCTCAACGGTCACAAGACCGGCATCGGCGTAGAGAGAATTTAATTTATAGAGACAAGGAAAAATCCACTGACTTATATAGTCAGTGGATTTTAAATTGATACCGACGATAGGGGAATCTTCCCCATTCTCCGCAGGGGCATAAATTCCTTCATAGTTTTTGAAAGGTCTGAACATAAAAGGAATCCTCAAATCTGTCAACACAAATAAATATTTCTCACATCTCGCAAAGGGAGTAGCGCAAGTAAATACAAAAAAAATTAAAGCGCACAGTTTATTTCATGCCTTTGCGGCGAATGCAGCATTTTATTCGCTGACTTCTAATTTGAAGATATTGATGACGTCGGCATCGGGACAGCAAATCAATCGGACTGTTGGACAGTAGATGCGGTTTACCGGGCTTTCTTGTTTTTCAGATGAAATGCAGTCGCAAATGAATACGGTTGATTTTACGGACGTAAAGGGTATAATAAATGTAAATAGATCTTGGGAGGTAATGAACATGATGTACTCATACATGACATTAGCTGATGAAACTGAAATCGTACATTCTCAAATCATTGAGGAGGATGGCAAGCAAAAGATCTTCGTTCATTTTGAAAGACCAACAGATAATGGATTTGATTCTGCAAGATGTGAATTGCCAGATTATAAATGGTTATCAGCAGAGGGTTGAAACGGTGGGTGTATACTCGTAAATAATGGAAGTCATATTTCTAATAAAGAATTGAGTGAATTAATGGATTTTATTTCAGCGTAATTTTTCTTGATTTGTGCAGAGTGGAAAAAGTTTTTCTTGGTTGACGAGATCATTTTTTATTGCTAGTAATAAGTAAGTTGCTTCTCAAATCCACCACAGAATTGGTTGGTGGATTTTTTGTATAAGTAAAACCACGCGTTAGACGCGTGGCTGTTTTCTCGATTCCTCATCATAGCTTGTCGCAGAAACATTTTCTTGATATTCACAAATACCGAATGTTCTTGCGGACGGACATGTGTTTGGGATACGGTCAAGTTTTTCTGCAAATCGTTGCCACAAAGAAAAAATATATTGTCCAATGCCGCCGTACCGCGAATGCCCGGCTAAAGGATTCCGAAGGTTCAAACCCGCTTTCTATTGCGATGTCTATAATTTTCCTGTGTCCTCCTTGAAATGAAATTTCTTAATGCAGATAGGTTTCTTTTCTGCTATACTGTGGATAAGATTTTCCTAAGGAAGCAGGTGGATTATGAAACGAGGACTCGCCTTTCTGATTGCAGGCAGTGTTTTGGTGACAGCCTTTGCCGGGGCGCTGGACGTTTTGATCAGATACAATCTGAATTGGATTGATTTTATCAAATACAGCTTTGCACTGACGAAAGAGGAACAAGACTACCTCAATGATACGGATCTCGTCTGCGGCGTCAAGTACAACGATCTGCCGCTCTCTTTTGTCAACGAGGAGGACGAGAATGACGGCATTTTGATCGACTTTCTTTCTCAGCTTTCTGTAGAAGTAGAAAATGCTATCGCCGTCAAGCTGGAGCGCACAGACGCGCTGGAACAGGGGCTGCAACAGAAACAATTCCAGGCAGTCATTGCTGAACGAGAAGATCTGCCGGCAGACGACTACTTTTTTACGGAACCCCTTTACATCATGCACGGAAAGATGCTGGTCAAAGACGAATCTTCATTTCAGAATATCAAGGATATCAAAGATGTGCGCATTGCCGTGGAACGGACAGAGGCGGATTCTGCTGACAGGATCATGGAACTCTACGGACATAAGAACATCCAGATCGTCTATGCGGAGGATTTCGACCAGGCCTTGGACATGCTGAAAACCGGCAGGGTAGAAGTGGTTGCCGGAGATGAGACTAAGATATCCTACCACCTGAATCAGAAACGGACGGATCAGTATTACAGGTTCCTAAAGTATTCCTTTTCAAGGAAAGAAGTGTGCATTGC
The DNA here is from genome assembly GCA_900551775.1 of uncultured Eubacterium sp. GTDB lineage: Bacteria > Bacillota > Clostridia > Peptostreptococcales > Anaerovoracaceae > Senimuribacter. The sequence continues at coordinate 21,602 of URXI01000016.1, forward strand.
TATAGAAAAATCACAGAAGAAGCTGCTCAGCGCTTTCAATAAGGGAATTCTGTCCATGAAAAAGAAAAATCTCATTGCGAAGACTCAGAGCAAGTGGTTCGGCGTTCTGGAACCGGAGATGGTGGATATGCAGGAGGTGGACTTTATCTATAAAGTTGCCTTGAGTTTTCTGATCTCTCTTGTGGCCTTTACCGTATGGAACCTTTCGACTGCAAAGAAGGTGACGGACAAGACCAGGGAACTTCTGCACAGCAAAGAGCAGCTGCGGCTGATCATCGATACCCTGGACCGGGGACTGATCATCGCAGAAGAAGATGGCACCATCAACGAGGTCAACCGGGAACTTTGCAGGATTACGGGCGCAGCCAAGGAGCAGCTGCAGAAGACTTCAGTCTCAGAGAACAGCGCGCTGCAGCGGTTCTTTGACAGAGACGATGAAAAGGTGTTCCGGCTGGATCAGCACTATTACATCAAAAAGATTATCGACCTGACCGACGAGCAGAAGCGGCTTTACATACTAGAGGACTGCACCCGCAGGGATATCAACGAGATTAGGAATATCCAGGAGGAGAAGATGATCGCCGTGGGACAGCTTTCCGCGGGCCTTGCCCATGAGATCAGAAACCCGTTGGGACTGATCAGAAGCTACATGTACCTGATCAAAAATTTCTGCACAGGCGAGGACGGGCAGCACGCTGTGTCGGTGATCAACGACTCCATCAACCGTATCAACGGGCTCATCGAAAGCCTTCTAAAGTTTTCCAAGCTTTCCAGTGACGAGTGTCAGGAGGTGGATTTGGACGAGCTGATCAGCAATATACTGCGACTGGAAAAAGAACAGATGGCAAAGAGGAACATCAACTGCGACTATTGCCTGGAATCAGGTAGAGGCGTTCCCGTCTGTCTCAATGAGGACCTGATGAAAATGATCATCATCAATTTGCTCAACAACAGCATTGAGGCATTGGAAAAGGTGGAACGGCAGGGGCGGATCGAGATCCGTGTCAGCGTCGATGAGGGCGCAGTCCATCTGGTATTTCGCGATAACGGCTGCGGCGTAGACAGCGAGAAGCTCCTGAAGATTTTCAATCCATTTTATACAGACAAGGAGCAGGGGACGGGGCTGGGGCTTTACATCATAAGCTCCCAGCTAGAGCAGATCGGCGGAACCATCCGGGCAGAGAGTACCGAGGGAGAGGGCACGACCTTTTATATTGAAATACCGACAGGGAGGACAGAAGATGAATAGCAAAGCCGGATACAGGATTTTGATAGTAGACGACGAACCAGAGTACCAGAAGGTGGTTTCGATGATTTTGGACGGAGCAGGTTATCATACGGATGCCTGTTCCAATGGACGCGAAGCTTTGGAATTCGTAAGGGAGCACGAGGTTCATCTGGTCATCACCGACCTGCGCATGCCGGAGATGGATGGTGAAGAACTGATCAGGGAGTTGACTGTGACCAACGGAGATTTGGACATCATCGTTATGACAGCTTACGGTTCCATCGAGAGCGCGGTGGATACCATCAAATACGGGGCAAAGGACTATTTTGTCAAGAGCAACGACTTGGAAGAGCTGATGATCAAAGTGGAGCGTCTGGCGAAACTGAAGCGGCTGGAGGAGAAGAGCAACATCCTGCTGAAAAACCAGAACAGTGAAAACATGTTCCTCCAGTCCAAGAATGAGGCTTTTCTCAAGCTGCTGGACCTCTGCGACAAGACGGCGGACACCAATATCAACGTGCTGCTTTTGGGAGAGTCAGGTGTGGGCAAGGAGGTTTTTGCCAACTACATCCACAGCCGGGGCAGCCGCTGCAAGGAGCCTTTTGTGCCAATCAACTGCCAGGCTTACCCGGAAGGGGTCATTGAATCAGAGCTGTTCGGCCATGAAAAGGGGGCCTTCACCGGCGCCACAGCAAAGCGGATCGGCAAGTTCGAGGAAGCGAACTTCGGCACACTTTTCCTGGACGAAATCTGCGACTTGCCGCTGAGCCTGCAGGGGAAACTGCTGCGGATTTTGGAGAACAAAAAAATTGAAAGGATTGGCAGCAACAAATCCATCGACCTGGACGTCAGGCTGATCTCGGCGACCAACAAAGTGCCGGAAGAAGAGATTATCAGCGGCAGATTCCGCGAAGACCTGCTCTACAGAATCAATACGCTGACCATGGTCATTCCTCCCATCAGAGAGAGAAAAGAAGACCTGCCTGGCCTGATTGATTTCTTCCTGCGTAAAATCGAGATGGAGCAGAAGAAAAAGATTGTCAAGGTGGAGGATCCCGTCATGTCGGTCCTGCTAAATTATGATTATCCCGGCAACGTGCGGGAACTGAAAAACATCATCGAGAGAATGGTGGCTCTCAGTGAAGACGGGGTCGTTGCAGCGGAGGATTTGCCAGTCTCCCTTCACACTCCGTCCGGCGAAAGGGGCGTGACCATCGATCAAAATCTGACCCTCCGGGAAGCCCGGACCGCTTTTGAAAAACAGTATATCGAGAAAGCTTTGCAGGAGAGCGGAGGCAATGTTACCAAGTGTGCCGGAACGCTGGGTATCACTCCCAGACAACTTTGGAACAAGATCAACGAATATAAGATAGACCCAAAACCGTGAAATGAATTTCACGGTTTTTTGGTAGTGCGAAATAAATTTCATGCTGCTGATGGCAAAAATCGAAAAATTCCGACGAAATAACGGGTTTGGTCATATGGCATGTTTTTTGCTGTATTATTGGGTAAAAATATAATTGATTAGGAGGAATTATCATGACAAAAGAAAGAAAACCCCGGCTGCCGAAGGTCTGGGAAGCACTGATTCCGATCATTTTTATGATGGTCATTATCATACTGAGTACCGTAAAATGGGGACTGGATCCTCACATGCCTATTGTGGCATCCTGCGTAGTGGCATCTTTGGTTGCAGTAAAGTGCGGCTATTCCTGGGCAGATATCGCAGCAGGTGCTTTTGACAGCATCAGGAGGACGGTGGAAGCGCTGCTGATCATCATGTGCGTAGGCATGCTGATCGGTTCCTGGGTATGGTCAGGCACCATGCCGGCCATGGTCTATTATGGACTGGATCTGATTTCACCGGGAGCTTTCCTGGTAGTAGGCGCAATATTGACCGCTATCGTAGGACTTGCAACTGGTTCGTCCTGGACTGCTTCTGGGACGGTAGGTGTAGCGCTGATGGGTATCGCCATGGGCTTAGGAATCAACCCGGCGCTGGCGGCTGGCATGGTCATTTCCGGTGCCTATACTGGAGATAAGCTGTCGCCACTTTCTGATAGTACCAACGTCGCTGCAGCAGGTGCTGAGACCCCGCTGTACGATCACGTAAGCGCTATGATGACGACGACCATTCCGTCATTTCTAATCGCCCTGGTGCTCTACGGTATCGTCGGAATCATGGTCATCGACGAATCTGGTTATGACGCCTCCCTGGCACTGGACATTCAAAACGCCATTGCCGATAACTTCTATCTGTCACCGTGGATCATGCTGCCGGTGCTGGTAGTCATTTTTGGCGCAGTAAAAAAGATTCCGGCGATTCCGTCTCTGCTTCTGGCAGCTGCTTGCGGCGGCGTGGTCGCTATGGCTGCCCAGGGTGCCTCCTTTGCAGAAGTATTTGGAGGACTGCAGACTGGCTTCAGCATCGAAAGCGGAAACGAAGTCGCAGATAATCTGCTCAACAGAGGTGGTATCGATTCCATGATGTGGACCATTTCTCTGATCATGTTCGCCCTGTTCTTTGGCGGCGTGTTGGAAAAGTGCGGATTTGTCGAAGTGCTTTTGGGCAGACTGGTGAAACGGGTGAAGACAGTGGGCGGCCTTGTCCTCTGCACCATCGTGACCGGCATCATCTGCGACGTCGTCCTCACAGACCAGTATCTGGCTATCCTGGTTCCGGGAAGAATGTACACCAAGGCCTTTGACGAAAAGGGACTGAGCAGAAGCTTCCTGTCAAGAACCACGGAGGATGGAGCAACGCTCTGGTCTCCAATGATCCCTTGGAACGGCTGCGGAGCCTATCAGTCTGCAACCCTGGGCGTATCCAATTGGGCGTTTATGCCTTATGCCTTCATGAATCTGATCAACCCGGTTCTCGCCATCGTGATTTCTTACATGGGGATCGGCATCAAATACAAGGAATATGATGGGAAGACCAGAGCAGAGATCAAAGAACTGAAAGCAAAACGAAAGGCAGAGAAGCGTAATGGCTAAGATCAAAGCGTACGACGACAGGGCTTTGAAAAAATCTACAAGGGTGGCGGCGGTAATCGCAGGCGCCGCCCTCATCGCCCTCAGTATCTTTTCATCAGTGAAATACTCTGCCATCATCGGCGTGGTCCTGCTGCTGGCAGTTGTCTTCGGAAAGGAGACCTATGCCACTGAAGAAGGGATTTCTGTAGAGTATGATTTTCTCGTGTATAGACATGTCATTCAGTGGGACTATGAAGAAATTACGGATATCCATCTGGAAGGAATCCGGGGCGGCCATCAGGGCATGCATTTTCTGAAGGATGTGCTGACGAGGCGGTTGTTGTTCAGCCGCGACGACGTGTACCAGGTGCTGCAGATGGCCAAAAGCCGAAATACCGCCATCCGTGTAGAAAATATCGATGAAAAGAGATAGACAAAAACGAATAGAGAACCTCGTATCGATTTTATCGCTGCGGGGTTCTTATCCTATGATGAAAGTAAGATCAAGGGCTTAGGGGAATGTCTATGAACCAGAAGTTTGGATGACATATAGGGGATAGGGATATATGACGCGTGTTTTATATGATAAGTTTAGGTTTTTTGACGCTGCCCTGTAAATCTCGCGTAACTCGGTGACAGTATCAACAGCCACTGCCCTGGAATACAGACGTGACTGCTTACAGAATCTGTGGATTTATCGCATGTGGTTACTTTTATAGAATGTAGACGGCATTTGAGCAGCTGGGATTCATGCAAAAAATAACCAGAATCAGATATACCCCTCTGCTGATGCGCCTAAACCCAAACCCGGTTACGCGAAAGTGTCCGGATATTGCCAAAAAACCTAACCTTATTGTAACGGGACATGCTTTGGCGATATGTTCTCATTTAATTTCGGGCTAATTGCAGAAATCCTTTTTTTCTGTTATACTAAGAAATAACGTATGCAAACATTTGGAGGTGTACTTATGGGGAAAATGACTGTATACCATGGCAGTTATACGCATGTAGAGCAGCCCCGGGTAATTTCCGGAAGGAATACCAAGGACTTTGGCCAGGGGTTTTACTGTACGATCATTAGAGAACAGGCGGAACGCTGGGCGAAACGATATGATACGCCAGTGCTGAATATTTACACAGTTCGATTGAATACAGATTTAAAAATATTAGAGTTTAAAGACATGTCAGAGGAGTGGCTGGACTTTATTATCGACTGCCGCCACGGTATTGCCCATGATTATGATATTGTCATTGGAGCCATGGCAAACGACCAAATCTATAACTTTATTTCTGATTATGTTGACGGCATTATCACTAGAGAGCAATTTTGGTCATTAGCAAAATTCAAATACCCGACACATCAGATCAATTTCTGCACGGATGCAGCGATAGCGTGCTTGGAGTTTAAATCACAGGAGGAGGTGCAGAGATGATCGGCAGAGAGAACCAGAAGGACAATGATTTATTCTTTACCTGCAGTCTCATCGACTATATCGCCCGAAAGACCAAAAATAGAAGGGCGGACGTGGTCAATCAGCTGGGAAAGAAATTGATAGAAAAGATTTACGATCTGGCGGACGTGTATCACAGCGATAATATCGACAGAGTCAGCGACGACTTCATTCGAGAGGCGGCCATAGCTGAGGGGGATTTTGATAACATAGCGGCAGCCAAATACGCAGTACCCAGCCATTGGGATATCGGCAAGGTTTACAAGCGTCTGGTGCTGGGTGTGGCAAACGAAGAGGGCATCCCGGTGGTGGAGGCGCTGTTCAAGGCGTACAACTCCTTTGTCAGCGACAAGATCGACGATTACAACAGCAGCTTTTATTACGATGCGCCGCAGAACATACTCAATGCTTACATTTACAAAGAAATCGAGTAAAAAGGGAGAAAATATGATCGACTTAAGAAGTCTTGAACTGGATCAAATGGAGGAACTGATCGCCGGTATGGGGCACCCTGCTTTCAGAGCGAAACAGGTGTTCCAGTGGATCTACAAGGGCGTGACCGATTTTGAACAGATGGGCAACGTGCCAAAGGCGCTTTGTGAGCAGCTGGCAGAGGCAGACAGGATCGGCAGGCTGAAGATTCTGGAGATACAGAAATCAAAGTCCGACGGCACGCGGAAATACCTCTTCGAACTTGCAGATGGATGTACCATCGAGAGCGTTTTCATGAAGTATAAATACGGCAATTCCATCTGCGTGTCTTCGCAGGCAGGCTGCCGGATGGGCTGCCGGTTCTGTGCATCGACGAGGAACGGCCTCACGCGCCATTTAAGCCCGGGAGAGATTCTTTCACAGCTGATGGAAGCGGAAGCCGACACCGGTGAAAAGATTGGCCATATCGTCGTTATGGGCACAGGAGAGCCCTTTGACAACTATGACAACCTGTCTGCTTTCCTCAGGATTGTCAATGACAAGAACGGCCTGAATATCGGCATGAGGAATATCACCGTCTCCACCTGCGGGCTGGTGCCGATGATCGAATGCTTTGCCGAGGACTTTCCACAGGTGAATCTGGCGATCTCCCTCCACGGCACCACGGATGCAATCAGGGGGTCGATGATGCCGGTGAACAAAAAATATCCGCTGGAGGTGCTGATGCCGGCGTGCAGAGCCTATACGGAGAAAACCGGACGCCGCATCACCTTTGAATACACGCTGGTAAACGGCGTCAATGATGCTGATGGCGATGCAGCAAGGCTCTGCAGCCTCCTTCGCGGCATGCTGTGTCACGTCAATCTGATACCGCTGAACAAGGTGGCAGAATCGGGTTTTGATACGGTCAGCCGCGGACGGGCTATGGAATTTCAGCAGATATTGGAGAAGCGGGGGATTCCTGCCACAGTGCGCAGAGAACTGGGCGCTGATATCGACGCTGCCTGCGGACAACTTCGATTAGGGAAAAGATAAAAATATGCTATACTGTATATAGGTATTCGTAGGAAGAAAGGAAGGTCAGACATGAGTAAACACACAATGCTGTTATTATCCACTATTTTTTGGGGCGGTGCACTCATTTTATACGTTATGTTCTTTGCCAAAAGAAAGCTCATCCATCTTGGTCTTGCCATCGGATTGACTGTCATTGGCGGTATTTTCAAATTTATGTTTAAAAATCTCTGATGTTGTAATCCTGGAAGATTGCGACAAAGAAGCTATGCCAGAGATTCCACAAGATAGCCAAAATCAGCTATGAGGATGGGATCTCTTTTTTATTCCATTCAACTAGTTTTTTAAAATTATCTTGTTTTTTTCTCTAAAAATCGTAGAAAAATGTGTTTTTTACAACGAAATCGAAAGATTTTACTTGCAATATCTCTGGAATAAAAATAAAATATTTTTTGTCTGTATTATAAATCATACAAATTAAAGGAAGGAATTTTATGGATTTTACAAAAGCAATTAAAGATTCCATGGAACCTTTAGCACGTGATATTTCTGCCCTCTGCAGGATTAACAGTGTCGAAGGCGAACTAAAGCCGGGAATGCCTTTTGGGGAAGGTCCGGCCATGGCCCTTGCAGAAGCCTTGAAAATGGGAGAAGCGATGGGCTTTAAGACCGAGAATTTTGATAATTATGTCGGTCACATTGAATACGGCGAAGGAGAAGAACTCCTTGGCATTCTGGGGCACGTGGACGTGGTTCCTGCCGGAGACGGCTGGGAAGTCGATCCATGGGGAGGCATCATCAAGGACGGAAAAATCTGGGGCAGGGGGACTCTGGATGACAAAGGACCTGTCTTGACGTGCCTTTATGCGATGAAGATTCTGAAGGATCTGAACGTTCCGTTGAACAAGAGAATTCGAATCATCCTGGGAACCAACGAAGAAACCGATTGGAGATGTATGGAGTATTACTTAAAGGAAGTGAAACCGGAACTTCCGACCCTGGCCTTTTCGCCAGATGCAGAGTTTCCGGTAACTTATGCAGAGATGGGAATGCTGCAGTACATACTCACAAGACCGATCACTGAGGATATAGAGATTGAAGGCGGCGGCGCATTTAACTCTGTTCCTTCTTCAGCCAAAGTGTCTCTTGCGAGTGCACTTGAAGAAGAACTGAAAGAAGCCATCACCAAAAGCGAAGATCCATCTATTTACGCTTATGAAGTGGCAGATGAGAAGCTGATTCTGTCGACAAAGGGCGTGGGCGCCCATGCAGCACACCTGCAGGAAGGAAAGAACGCTGTCAGCTATATGATGCGGCTGCTGGCTGAACTGCCTATAGAGGGGGAACTGAAAGAAATCGTTACATTTTATAATGATCACTTTGGAACTTGCCTGTACGGCGAAAAGATGGGCATCGCGGCGGAAGACGAGGATTCCGGCAAGCTGACGCTGAACATCGGCAGAATTTTCGTCAAAGACGGCAAGCTGCACCTCTACTGTGACAGCAGAGTTCCTGTCAGCTTACCGATAGAAGAGATCGAGGAAAAGGTACAGTCTGTTCTGAAGGACAGTGGCTATCATTACGAGGTCGCTTCTAAGGAGAATTCCCTTTACGTACCGAAGGATTCTGAGCTGGTGACGACGCTGATGGAAGCTTACAGAAAGGTTACTGGAGATACAGAGAGCCAGCCGATGTCATCAGGCGGCGCGACTTATTCCCGAACCATGAACAACTGTGTAGCCTTCGGCTGCCTGCTTCCAGACCAGGAGGATACCATGCATCAGGCCAATGAATGCCTGGAACTTTCAAACCTGGAAATCTGGCTGAAAATCTGCCTTGAGGCGATCTACCAGCTGGCTAAATAAGAAAACATACGAAAGAAAAAATAAATTTATTAGGAGACACTATCATGAAAAAGACATTTAAAATGCCTTCAGCTTTGACAATCGTAATGATATTCCTGGCGATCGTGGCTGTTTTGACTTGGTTCGTGCCGACGTCTGTGGTCGTTACAGATGACGC
>URXI01000017.1 GCA_900551775.1 uncultured Eubacterium sp.
GCCGGGCTGCAAACCCGACTGGCACGTAATTTGTCTTATTTCTGAAATTCTTTGTAGAAATTGTCCGATCTGGTGATTGTCGCCTTTGGTGCAGGATCCAGTCTCTCATTTTCAATGCCGAGGATGACTTCCGGCTGCACCCAAGGCCTGTTCTGGATGCCGCTGGTCTCCTCGTGGGTCAGGTAGCCCTTATAGGCGGTCAGGCTTCTCCTCAGAAACCCGTTCTTAACGCAGGCTGCCGCAAGGCCTTCGTTCATAATGGCCTGGAAGTGAGGCAGGACGGATGCTGCATAAGCGACCGACGTGGAACCTGCAATGGCACCCGGAATATTGCTGACACAGTAATGAACCACGCCCTCTTCCGTATAAATCGGATCCTCGTGGGTCGTCTCACGGAAGGTTTCAATACAGCCATAATCGTTACTTACGTCAACGATAACCGACCCTCTGCGCATAGAGCTTACCATCTTACGGTCAATCATGAAATCCGCAGCGTTCTTTGGCCATCTGACACAGTTGATGACAAGGTCTGTGGTCGGCAGCTCCTTTGCAATATTATATTTGTTTGAGATAATCGTATTTACCTTGCCGTCATATTTGGTAGAGATTTCTCTCAAAGCCCCGATGTTCACGTCCGCCACTGTGACCCAGGCCCCCATGGTCTGCAGCACTTCGATAGCGCCTTTGCCCACGGTTCCGCAGCCGCACACCAACGCTTTGATTCCCGGTGCCGCGCCCAGACCGCTGACGAATTTACCGCTTCCGCCGTTGGTGCTCATCATGGACCAAAGCCCCATGAAAGCGCCCGCTTTCCCTGCGGCTTCGCAGTTTGGAGAACCGTATCTATGAGAATCCTCCGCCGTGATGGCGATCACCTTCTTCTCAAGCAGCGCATCGACTTCTTCCTTGTGGGCAGCCGGGTGGATACAGCAATAGATCAACTGGCCTTCCCGCATCAAATCGTATTCACTTTCTTCTATTTCCTTTACCTTTGCGACAAAATCACAGGTTCGCCAAATTTCCTCATTTCCCGTCGTAATAGTCGCTCCGGCCTTTTCGTATTCTTCGTCATCAAAACCGGCAGCGTAACCAGCTTTACTTGCGACATATACGTCGTGTCCGTCTTCCGTCAAAATGCTGACCTCTGCAGGAGTCGCCACAACACGGTACTCCCCGTTTTTAATGTCTTTCAATACGCCAAATTTCATTTCTATACTTCCTTTCCCCTTGTCTCTCCAACGTCGTGGAAGACATCAATATGCGCGTTAATTTCTGTTGTCATATTCTAACTGCAAAGGCTGTGCCATCCTTCACGCAAAAAGAAACGTTGAATTATCAACGTTTCTATCTATAGCATTTCACAAAAGTGCCAATATATGAGCGGGATTAGCTAACAAGTTGGCGTTCAGATGATTTCATACTCTTTCACCTTGCGGCTCAGAGTCTGCCTCGGCACGCCAAGCACTGCAGCAGCCCGAGTAATATTCCCATCCGTCTTCTGCAGGGCATTCTTAATGACATTGCGTTCATAGTCTGAAACCAAGTCCGTCAACGGCCTGTCGCTGTCTGCAAAGCCCTCTGCTTTGTCCAGCATCTGAAGTCTGTTTTCGATATGACGCAGTTCCAAGATCTCTGCATTGTCTTCAGCCATACCGACCCCGTAGGCAATCGTGTTCTCCAGTTCCCTAACGTTCCCATTCCACTGATATTTTCCCAGCTCCTCATAGAGCTTTTTAGAAACTTTGTGGATTCTCTTTCCGAACAAATTATTGTATTTGCTGATAAAGTAATTCGACAAAAGAGGAATGTCTTTTTTCCGCTCCCGTAACGGCGGTATCTCCAAAATCATCACTGCCAATCTGTAATACAGATCCATCCTGAACCTGCCCTCAGCCACGATTTTTTCTGGTTTTTCGTTAGTGGAAGAAATGATACGCACGTCCACTTTTTTAATTTCTTTTTCTCCAACCCGCCTAAACGTTCCGTCTTGGATCACTCTGAGAATCTTAGGCTGCAGTTCAAGGGGCATAGAATTGATTTCATCCAAAAAAAGTGTCCCTCCATTGGCCAGTTCCAACAGACCTATATTATCTACCGCACCAGTAAAGGCTCCTTTTGATGTGCCGAAGAGAATACTCTCCATCAAATTAGCGGGAATGGAAGCGCAGTTCTGTATGACAAAGGGTTTCCCCTCTCGTTTGCTGGCATTGTGAAGTGAATGTGCCACAAGTTCTTTGCCGGTTCCCGTCTCTCCGTAAATAAACACCGGCATATCAGTTTTGGCCAACTTGACAATATTGTCCCGCAGCTCCAGCATCTTGCCGTCACAGGTTTGAATATCCTCCACGCGATACCTGGCTTCGTCTGAAATATGCTCCAGACTTTCCACGTTGTTATAAGCGTAGAGAACCTCATCCATGATTTCTACACCATCCTGCACCTGCTGCTCACCACCGGATACTGATAGGTCGATGGCGCCTACCACAGTGCGCCCAGATTTGATCGGTATAGAAAGAGACGTGATTTCAATTGGATCTCTGTCTGCACTTTTGATTATCTGGTTCTCCATGTAAACCGGCACACCTCTCTGCATCGCGATATAGGCCGTACTGGAACTTTCGTCCAGATTTTCGTAGATATCGAGAAATTTTTTTCCGACCACCTCATAGTTTTCATCTTTCGTATCCAATTTGTTATTGAATTTAGCCGAAAACAGAATTTCTCCTTCTACATTGATAATCGTGATCCCTTCAATATATCCCTTGCCATTAAAAAGCTTATTTACAAAATCCATGACGTTCTTTCTCCTATCCGGTATATGCTTCCTCTTCATTGTACTTCGTCTTCGAAAGGGAGTCAAACAAAACGTCAAAAAAGGCCAAACCGTCTCTTGATGAGACGGCCCGCCTGTGATTGGTTTATGAATAATGATGTTATAAAGACGTAAATCCCAAGACCAGATATCCGATGACTGCCAGGGCGCCACAACATAGTGAGTATGGCAGCTGGGTCTTTACGTGATCGATATGGTCAGCGCCCGCCCCTGTAGATGCCAGAATGGTGGTATCAGACAACGGTGAGCAGTGGTCTCCGAATACACCGCCGCCAGCAACTGCTGCAAAGCAGGCGACGACCAGCGTGGTCAATGTATTATTCGTATACGCAAAGGCTAATGGCAGTGCGATCGGCATACAGATGGCGAAAGTTCCCCATGAGGAGCCAGTAGCAAAAGCCATCACCGCTGCTACGACAAAGATAATCGCCGGCAGCACAGCCGGTGACAAAAAGCTCTCGCAGTTTTCGATAATATAGTTAGCTGTTCCCATATCGGTAGACAGCTTATTCACAGAATAAGCCAGCGCCAATAGTGTTACAGCAGGCACGCCACTCTTGATGCCCTGGGTAACCGTATCCATGACTTCTCTGAAAGGAATTCCTTGTATTATCATGCTGATCGCCATGAAGATTACCACACCCAGAAAGACTTCCATAGTTTTTGCAGAACCCATAATGAAAAATGTCGCCATGGCACCTACGATAATCAGAATGACTGGCAGCACGAAGTTTAAGAATACTTTTGGCGCTACGCCTGGATAAGGCTTCATCTCCAGCAGTTCTTTTCCGATCAGAGGGTTCGCACCGTCTCGGAGCACTTTGCCTTCGTTGATGGCTCGGAGTTCCGCCTTCTTCATCGGTCCAAAGTCTTTGACAATACCGCTGGCCACCAGCCCTACCATGATGACCGCCAGGAGTGGATAAAAGTTCAGCGGGATAGCTTTGATAAACAGTTTCTGCGCATCAGCCTGAGTGGCGATGCAGCCCACGCCTATAGCAAGTGTCATCAAATATGCGGCCCAGCCTGTAATCGGTACCAGTACGCTGACTGGCGCAGCCGTAGAGTCCGCTATGTAGGACAGCTTTTCTTTAGAGATCTTCGCCCTGTCAGATATATCTCTCATGACAGTCCCCACGAACAGTGGAGAGAAGGAATCTGAGAAATATACGAAGATTCCCAGGAACCAGGCCAGAAGCTGTACACCTTTTCTCTTCAAGTTCTTACTGTGCACCCAGTCGGAAAATGCCTGAATGGCACCCGTCTTGTGGAAAAATGCCACGATAATTGCAATATAAAGATTGAGCAGCATGACCCAGGAAAAGTCCGTATTCCCTGTCGCCTCTTTAATCAGTGTCGGCAGCCCCATGATGCCCTGGCCTGCAGCCAAAGTACCCACCAGACACGCAGCAATCAGCGCCACGATGGTATTCTTGGTAGCAAAAGATAATACGATTGCGATGATAGCCGGTAATAGGGATATCCAGCCCATTGTTTCAAGATCCATGAAATAAACCTCCTTTGTACGTTCTAACGATATAACATTGCAAGGGATGTGCCAAATTTATACAATTTACGACACGTTGGAATTTGGAGGTTTCTCTCATACTGCTGTCGCTTTTTCTTGCCCTTGTGCCAACTTTCGGGTCAACAGTGCCCAAATCTGGTCTTCCCTGTTCTTCTGACAAAAGAAGGACACCTCCTACGAGATGTCCTTTTTCATTGTATTCTATTTGATATAGTCTTTCTCCACATACGGGCTGGTTGCCGTCTTCAGCATGCCGCCGTATCCCAGTTCGAACTCGACGATATCGCCCACCTTGTATTCCCTATCACAGTGGGTGACGTCCAGGATGATGTGGTCGGAACTGCCGCCCATGATTTCCACCTGCGGATCACAAGGCGTCATGCTGCCCAGATCCGTGTCCTGCTTGCCGATGCCGATGATGGCTCTCTTCATGATGCCCCTGTCTTCGTAGTATGGCTTCTCACCAAAGGCGTCCACGCCGACTTCCCCGATCGGAAGAGATGGTTTTTCTTTCAGTTCGATGATCTGTGCCTGCAGAATCAGGCCGTCGCCGACCGTCCCCGGAAGCTTTGTCTCATAAGCCGTATCGTTTCCCAGGAGGAAGGACTCGCCCAGACGCAGGTTGTTAATGCCTTCCGGCAGTTCCCCTTTGTCCACCAGATAGATGGAACTGGAGTTTCCGCCGGATACCATTTCCAGCTTGATGTCATATCTGGCTTCCAGATCTCTGGCGATGGCGACCAGCTGAGACAGGTTATCGTTCTTCGGAATGATGGCGCCGTAGCAGGTCAGGTTGACGCCGATGCCGTAGAGGTTGATATTCTCCATCTTGAGGATTTCCTCCACCGCCTCGTAGATCAGCTCCTGATTCTGGAAGAAGATTCCCTCTCTCAGATCGCCCAGGTCGATCATCAGCAGGATGTCGTGCACCTTGCCGGCTTTGGCTGCCTCTTCGTTAAGCAGTCTGATGGTGGACAGCTCCGAGTTAAAAGAAAGATCCACGTATTTCACGACTTCCGCTGCCTCGCAGTGCATCGGAATGCGAAGCAAAACCGTCTTTTTGCCGTTTGCTCTTGCTACATCAGCAAAGCTGGCAATATTCTTCACTCTGGAATCGGCGATAAAATCCACCCTTGGGTTTTCCGCCACCATCTTCACCATCTCTTTGTCCGCGCAAAGGCCTTTGGTGACAATCATCAGGGAACATTTGCCGTGATCCTTTGTAATTGTCGCGCAGGCGTTCAGGTTATCTTCTAATTTTTTCAGATTGATTATCAGTTTTGGATACATCGTTTCTCTCCTCTTTTCTTATTCCTCTACTCTACTCGGTTCGGACAGTTTCTTCTGGTACAGTGCTTGCAGTCGTGGGTACAGTCGCCCATGTACTGTCCACCGTTTTCTGTCTGTGCCGCCCATTTTCCTTTGATGCCGCCGCCCTGGCGCATGGCTGCTTTCTCGTCCGCCTCTGCAAGAGCAGCTTTTCTTACAGCCTCCAGTTCTTCTGCACTGGCTCCGCCGATGGTCTCTTCTTCTTTAAATGCGCTCATGTCATAGCCCATGGCCTCGCATTCTTCAATATGCTTTCTGTACTCTTCCTGTTTTGCCTCTGCTTCCGCAAGCTCGCGGTCCACATCAGCCATAAATTTGGCATTGACCGCAATCTCCTGTTCCTTTTTTTCCGGGAACGCAAAGTCCAGGCTCTTTTCCAGAAGTCTGATTGCAGCTTCTCTGTATTTCTTCGACAAAACCCCCAGGGATGCCATGATATAATCGTTATCAACCAAAATCCTGGCGTGCTCTGTCGGGAACAGCATCATGCCAGACTCGTTGTGCTTTGCAATCTCCTGCATCAGCTCCACTCTGTGCGGCAGCCTTGTCAGCGCGCCGCCCGTTCCGACGATATATTTCACCTGGGTCAAGTCTTTTCCTTCCGCCACGGTACTTCTTCCCGAAGGCCCGTAGATATATCTGATGGTGCCGGCGTGACGCTCCACGGCTTTGAGCACCGCTTCTTTTGTCAGACGCTCTACCAGTTTGAACTCGTCCTCTGTCTTTGGAATCGCCACATAGCTTTCCAATGTCTTTTCCAGGTCGATGCCCATCTTCTCGCAGTCCTTCTGCATCTGCTCTTCGCCGATAGATTCGATGACCTTCATCCTGTTGACATAGACGCCCAGATCCCCTTCTACCGTCCGTTTTGCTTTCGGTTCCGGCGCAATCATGATCCTGGCAATTTTGTCGGATTCTGTCGCTACAGAATGCAGGTCCGTAGTCGCCCCGCCGACGTCGAGAACCATCAGATCCCCGAGACAGTCATAGAGCAGCTTGGTGCATTCCATGACCGCACCCGGAGTCGGGATAATCGGCCCGCTCACCATATCCCTCACGTGCTCCATGCCTGGTGCGTGAATGATATGCTCTTCAAAGGCGTCCTGAATGACCTTTCTGCAAGGCTCCACGTTGAGGTCGTCAATCTTTGGATATACGTTCTCGACATTATATAACTTCTGTCCGCTCTCCTCATCAAAGATGAGCTTCATCTCTTCTTGGTTTTCGATATTTCCCGCGTAGATAATCGGCGTATTGAGCCCCAGGCCGCGGATTTTCTCCGCATTGTCCAGCGCAGTGTCTCTCTCCCCGTAATCGACCCCGCCGGCAATCAATATCAGGTTCGGCTTGATTTCTTTGATCTTGGCAAGGTCCGTCCTTCTCAGTTTACCAGCCGTGATATAGTGAATGATGCCGCCGGCTCCCAGAGCCGCTTCCTTGGCAGCCTTTGCTGTCATATCGTATACAAGGCCATGAACCGTCATCTTCAGACCGCCTGCTGCCGAAGACGTCGCCAACATATCGTCATATTCCAGACTCTCGATATGCATCTTCTTACAGAGATCGTCGATCGCCCCCTGCAGGCCGATCCTCACGTCTCCGTCAAGAACCGACGTCGGCGCCTGTCCCTGTGCCCAAAAGACGGGGTTGTCGGTATTTAAATCTTTAAAAGCATTTACAACTGTGGTTGTCGAGCCGATTTCAGCTACAAGTACATCTACTTTCATCTTATCACCTCTATTTTCAATCTATATTTTATAGTGGGAACCAGCTGCCAGTCGCAGTCGCGACCAGCTTTCCACTTTCTTCACAAATCATTTCGCCCCTCAGCCTGATGAGATTCCTGCCATTCTTTACAATGTAGGTGTGGATGATGGCATGGGATTCTCCATCAAGAGGGCGCAGGAAGGATACGTCCAAATCCACGGTGGTCGCTTCACGCCAGCCGGCCGCAAAGATGGCCGTCAATCCGATGGCGGAGTCGAACATGCTGCCAATAATACCGCCGTGTACGTCTCCCCTCTCGTTCTTCTGCCAAGGTTGTGCCGGAAAACGATGGGAAATTCTCTGTTCCTCGAAATCACATCCGTAAAACTCCCTTGCCAGCTTTCTGTCAAAGGGACTGTCATCCTCATATTCTGCTTCAAATCTGAGAACTTCCTGTTCCCACTGTTCCTTGTTCATATCAAACCTCTTTTTCAAAATATTTTACGTAAAAATA
Organism: uncultured Eubacterium sp.; assembly: GCA_900551775.1. Taxonomy (GTDB): domain Bacteria; phylum Bacillota; class Clostridia; order Peptostreptococcales; family Anaerovoracaceae; genus Senimuribacter. Next base: position 7,912 of record URXI01000017.1, read on the forward strand.
CATCTCCGCCGGGGTGTAACCCACAGCCCTATAAAACTCTTTGGCACTTGGATTGGTCGTCTCTGAGTGAAATTGGATTCTCTTGCATCCGAGGGATTGAGCAAACTCTTCGATATATTCCAGAGCCCTTTTGCCGTAGCCTTTTCCACGATGTTCCTCTCTGATGAAGAGATCATCCAGATACAGAGCTTTGCCGTGAGACCACACGCTGTAGATGGTCATCAGATTAGCGAAGCCTACAGGCTTTCCGTCCTCCTCGAAGATCAACAGGTTGATCAGTTCCGGCGAGGCCAGAGCCTCTTCGAAGGTCCGGGCAAACCGCTGATCGCTGACCTGGCTGACCCCGTTCCACAGATCTTCATCCTGGCTTTCGTAGGCGATAAACTCCCGGTTCAGTCTGATCCACAGAGCCTCATCCTTCTTCTCACATTTTCTATAGGTAAGCATCTTGCACCTCCGCAACGATCCTGCACGGCAGGCCAGTCATTCCTTCATAATTCATCGGATAGGTATGAATCAGAAACTCAGTGCCCTTTGGCAAATCCTCCAGATGGTCCATGTTCTCTATGACAAAGGTTCCGTTCTCTGCACACTTCTGATCCGTCGGGGTGTGTTCCTTCCCCCTTCGCACCCCTGCGAAGTCGATTCCGATCATAGAAACGCCTTTCGCCAGCAGCTGCTCTATCAAGTCCATTGAAAGCTGCGGATGCTCCGTAAAGTAGGTTCTGGAACCGTATCCCTCTTTTCTCATATACCCGGAATAAAAGCAGACGAACATTTCTTTTTTTACCAGGGACAAGTCGACCACCTCTTGGTCGATTTCTCCGTCAGCAGGGATATGACTGACATCAAAACAAATTCCTCTGCGTCTAGTATAATCTAACGGGAATTCTTTGTCCATCACATCAAAATGGGTCCCCAGGTGGCCGACGAGCGCTTTTTTCTCATTCCCCTGGGCATCGGTTGCCATCTTGGGCGTGATCTTCAGGGTTACATCGATTAACATGTTCCTGCTCTCCTTTCAAATAATCAATTTGCACAAAGACCGGCGAGTCTCTCTGAAAATTGATTAAAAGAGGGCGGGCTGACTGCCCGCCCCAATTAGGCTTTTTGTTTTCTATGAAGTGATTGCTCGCTTTCGCCTGGTAAAAACGACGACTCCAGGCAAAAAGTCTGCAAAGCACTGTGGCGCAAATTACGTAAGCGCAGGATTATTCTTCGCCGCGGCGTCTCTTAGCCTCTTCACAGAGGAACGTAGCTACGTCGATACCGTGGGAGTCTCTTCCGAATCCAGCGTCGATACCAGTCTTAACAGCGTCTTCAGGGATTACCTGCGTTCCGCCGGCACAGATGATAACCTTATCTCTGATGCCTTTTTCTACTGCCAGATCGTTGATTCTCTTCATGTTCTTGTAATGGATGTTGTCGTGAGAGATGATTGTTGAAGCAAGGATTGCATCAGCGTTCAATTCTACAGCAGCGTCAACCAGCTTCTCTACTGGAACGGAAGTGCCGAGGTAGTTTACCTTGATACCCCATTTTTCGATTCCGCCGTGCTTGATGTTGATGATCTCACGAAGTCCTACGGAGTGTTCGTCTTCACCGACAGTTCCGCAAACGACTACCATGTCATGATTCTGGAATTCATCATACAGAGTCTTGTCGTCCAGGTGGTGTGGTTCAGGTGGAATCTCCAGGTTGGAAGGGTCTACATCGAAGGTCAGTTTGCCCTTCATTTCGATTCTAGTTCCTTCTGCTTCCTGCATCACTTCTTTACTTGTTACTACAGGTTCTTCCAGACCTAACTTCTTACCGATTTCAACAGCAGCAGCTTCCGCAGTTCTTGCATTAGCCGGGATCATCATAGTAATCATGATGGTTCCGTCTGCACACCATTCCATTTCTGGCTTGATTGCTTCGCCATCGAGGTATTTCTTAACTTTTTCAAGTCTTACATTTACATTGTCTTCATCATCCAGTTCGTCGATGAATACGATCTTGCTTCTGTCTTCGAAAGTACATCCGCCGATCAGAGCTGCCGGATCCGCAGGATCTCCGCCGTACTGCTCTACGTTGTTATATCCAAAGTGAGCTGTTACTGGAGCCATGTAGTCTTCTTCTCTCTCGAAGATGTATCCATAGCCTACGCCGCCTTCTGGATTTCTAGCGATACCGTCGCCGTTTCTTTCCGGATATTTAGCGGAGTCAACGAAGAATCCTTCTTTGACAGCCTGGAAGTATCCGCCGACTTCGATGATTTCTTCCATGAACAGGCATGCTCTCTCTTTGATGTCTCTGGCGTTCTCTCTCAGAGGTCCATCCTTCTTCAGCTCAACCATTTCCATCAGACCGTCCATACCGATGAGAGCCTGTTTTGCATTGTCGCAGGCTTCCATGTTATAGATGTGCCAAGGAACGTTTCTTCCTTCGTCCGGAGTGATTGTGGACTGGATGTCAGCGCTGGTCAGCTTGGAGATAAACATGTTCATTACGTGAGTAACTGTTGCTTCTCTTACTGATGAGCAGATATATTTTGTGTTCTGCTGTGCTCTCATCTTGTATCTTCCGCAGATGTCTCTAAGAGCTACTGCATAAGGCAGATCCAGGTACATACATGGTGCCGGAGTAGCTGAAGGAGGTACTGTGGATAATGCGATGTTTTCTGGCTTGATGCCGACTTTTTCTGAGAACAGGGAGTTGATAGCGTGCTGAACGATCAGTTCAGGCATTACCTTCCATGCTTCTCTTGCAGTTGCGTTGGCGTTATGTGCGCCGTCGATCTGCAGAATATCAGCCCATGCTAAGATCTTCTTTGATTCGCAAGCGTCTACGAAAGATCTTACGCAGTTGATATCTCTGTAAAGTACGTTGTACTGAGGGTCCTGGTGGGCGCCGTTGATGCCTTCTTCAGCAAACATAACAGCAACGTCAGGTCCTGCAACGCCGGATACATACGAATGGTAGTTGATTGGACGGCCAACTTCATCTTCGATGATGTCCAGAGCCTTTCTCTGTGCTCTGACCTGTTTTCTAGTTACAGGAATACCGCCGATACCCTGTGGAGTACCTTCCATCAGTCCATCGATATGGGACTGTCCCATATGTCTGATAACCATGATATGGTCTGCACCATGCCATGCTGCCATTCTCATTCTTCTGATATCGTCTTCGAATCTTCCGGAAGCGATCTCAGTTGTGATGACTGGAAGCGGCTGTGGGTCGATGTTTTCAAAGAACTTTGCAGGTGGAAGACCAACACTGTTCTTCAGAGGTTCGGAAACGTCATGGAACTCGAAAGGTCCCATCTTCAGATTTGGAGCAGGTTTTCTCCAAACCCATCCTTTTCTTCTCGGTTCATATTTGTCGAGGTCTTTCAAGATGTTTCTAACATCCAATTTTTCATTTGGTTTTAAAATCATGTCTGCCATCTTTATTTACCTCCTTTGAACATTGCAGTTACTTCATCCCAGCATTCGCCTTTAGCCAGTAGTTCACTTGCTTCTCTGATGGAGATGTTCTTCTCTTTTGATAACTTGTATACGACATGGCCAGTTCCGTGACCCATGAGGCCTCTGTCCATGCAGCCTTCTACGATTTTCTGTGTATCTAATGAGGATACGCCCATTCTCAGCAATACTGCTCTTTCTACGGAAGGAGTGGTGTTCTTTCTTCCGAGTTCAAGAAGAGGTTCAACAACCTGTTCTGTCAGTTCCCAGAATCTGTTGTAAAGTTCTTCGTCAGAAAGATTAGCAATATGCTTTCTTCTTTCTTGGAAATCGTCTGCTCTTTTCATTCTTTTTCTCCTTTATATCCTTTATACGTATTAAAGTCCTAAAGTTTTCTTTACGAAATCTGCATTTGTCTTTGTCTCTTCAGCTAAGAACTGGATATCGGAATCACTCGGATTCATGATGCCGGCTCTCTTGCAAGCCTTGTTGATCAAAGATCTTCTGAAACGGTCGATGTCAGCATCTTCGCACTTGATGAAGCTTGGATCCTTAGGGAATACGATGTTTACGCCTGGCTTATCTTCTTTCTGCGGATCACCGAATTTGAACTCAATTCCGTTCTCTCTTGCGAAGGAAAGCTGTGGCTGGATGTGCTTGCCAGCTCCTGTGTATTCAGTTTCACTGATTACGAGAACTGCATCTTCAGGAAGTTCCTGTGCCAGTGAGAATGCTGCTGCAAGTGCTGTATTTCCTGCAGGTCCTCTTTCGATACCTTCCAGGTTAGCCAGCGCTTCTGTCATGTACATAACTTCGCCCTGTTTTACTGTAACGTAACGGTCCATGTAGCGAAGAGGTCTTGCTGCTGAACGAGGAACGTCCGAGTGGTCAGGATCAGTTGCGTAAGGAACACCGAATCCAGTGTGTCCTGTTGTGCAGGATTTCTTGTTGAACTGTTCGTCAGAAGCCATATGTAATCCAGTCAGGTCGATGGAAGCGGAAACCATCTGTGTATCAACACAGCCTGCTTTCAGAAGTCCACGAGCTGTACCAGTCATCATACCGCCGCCAGCGTTTGTGCATACAACCATATCCGGATCTTTGCCGACGATTTCACGGCACTGCATTGCGATTTCATATCCCAATGTTTCAACACCTGCGATACCAAATGGTGAGTAAAGGGACGCGTTGAAGTATCCTGTGTCTTCCAAAACAGAGAGGAAGGAGTAGAATAATTCAGGTCCTACAGTCAGCTGCAGGACTTCTGCACCGTAAGCTTCGCATTTTCTTGCTTTTTCAACGATTTCTGGCTGTCCAACTCCCTTGGAGTCATAGCATTCCTGTACGATGATGCATTCCAGTCCCTGCATTGCTGCCTGGGATGCAACTGCTGCACCATAGTTACCGGAAGTTGCAGCCATAACGCCTTTATATCCTAACTTCTTAGCGTGAGCAACTGCGCAGGCAGCTCTTCTAGCCTTGAAGCTTCCAGAAGCGTTTGCGGCTTCGTCCTTTGCAAAAATTCTTGCACCATATCCCGGCTTTGCATACTTTCTGGAAAGTGCGGATAAATTTCTCAGCTCGATCAGCGGTGTGTTACCTACTGCTGTTCTGGACTGAATCTTTGCAACCTCTTCCAAAGTGTAACCAGTGGATTTCATCAGTGCTTCGTAATCGAATGCGATGGTACCGGATTCAAACTCGTTGTAGTCCAGTCCCAGTGCCTTCTTCATAATATCATTTGATCTCGCCATTACGGAATCGTAATCTTTTGCTAATGCCATTATTTGTCACCTCCAAACATAATCTCTCTCAGCTGCTTGTCGATCTCGATGATCTCAGGGACAAATTTGCCATAGCTATGAGTATAATAAGGACCTACTTCGATCAGAGTTCCTTTTTCTACACGGTTCGCTGCAGTTACTACAGTTACTTCATCGCCAATTTCTGCATCTTCCTGCAGAGTGCCTTTAGTCCACATTTCTAAGTCACATTTCTGTGTATCTTCAGGGATTTTAGCAGTTCTTTCTGCAGCCTTTAAAACTACAGAGTGAATGCGCACCCAATCGCCTTTTTTTGCCATTTCTACCTCCAATTTTTTTGTTATTCAACGCAGATTGTCAGGGCACCCCCAGCCTAAACCAAGCGTGCCCTGATATCTTTTATTTGTTCATTATTTTACGATCTTCTTGTCTGGGCAGATTCTGTCTCTTACGTCACCCATCAAAGCTCTTGGAATAGGAAGCGTGATCATAGTGTGAAGTCCTGGTTCTGCATTGATAACCTGCGGAATCATGTTAGCACACATAGCGATTGTTCCTAAGCCGCCTTCAACTTCTGGGCTGTTAACCATGTTAACTGCTGGAGTTCCTTCGATGATGACATAGTCACCAGTCTGAACGCCAACCTGTTCAGGTTCGATCTGCTGTGGATGCTCCATACGGATTTCCATGCCGTTGTTCAGTTTCGCATCTGCTGTCATGGAAACGCCTGCGCATGATCCTGCTGCAGCAAATCCATAAGGGGATTTTCTGTCAACGTCAGTTGTGATCGGATCCATGTTCTGAGCGAATTCTTCAACAGAAAGTCCGAGACCTTCAGCCATCATGCCTACAGATTCAGCAAATCCAACGTGTCCAGCCATTGAACCGTCAGCTTTTCTCTTCATAAATTCGTCAACGCTGATGCCGATTCCCTGTTCTTCCATTACAGCCGGTCCAAATGGTGACAGTGAGTTAACCCTTCTTGAGAGGATGTGTTTTACGTCAGTCATGCAGCCTGTCATAACTAATACTAACAGGTCCATGATGTGTCCTGGGTTGATACCAGTTCCGAGACAAGATACGCCGTTTGCTTTTGCGATCTTATCTAATTCTTCAGCCAGATCCGGGTTCTGTGCAGCAGGGTATGCCATCTCTTCAGCAGAAGTGATTACGTTGATGCCCTGTTCCATGATGAACTTCAGTCTAGGGAAAGCGTTCTTTGTGAAGGAGTCAGTGCAAAGGATAACGATATCAGCAGCACCTGGTTTGATTACATCTTCAGCAGCCTGAATGATAACGTCTTCTCTGTCGCCTTTTTCAGTCTTTATGTAGTCAAACATGGAAGTACCAATTTTCTTGCCTCTTCCAGCAACGCCGACAATGTCAACACCTTTCTTCGTCAGAAGCATGTCTGCAACTCCGCCGCCCATTGCGCCAAGTCCCCAAATAATTACTTTTACATTTTCCATAAGTTTTCTCTCCTTTTTACATAAAAATTAATAAACATTAACCATTAGTTTTAAATTCTGCGTGGCTTCCACGCGATGCTTATATATAAAGCAACATCCATGCCAACGCTTTTTGTGTATACAACATACTTAAATTGCCATTTTTTAATAAAAACAGAACAAATTTTAGTCCATATTTTGGTAAATTTCACTAGATTACCAAAAAGTAATCACATGACGATTAAGAATGATTCTCTCAGTCGAAAGCAAGTGCAAAATTTCGGGCATTTTATATGCAAATATTTTTGCACTTTACCCCCTGATTCCATACTTTTTCAGCTTGTGCTGCAGGGTCTGCCGCTTGATCTTTAGGACTTCAGCAGTTTTCGAGATATTTCCCCCTTCGGTAATCATGACCTCACGAATGATCTCTTCCTCTAAATTAGCCAGATATTGATCCAGCGGTCCTTTCCGATCCCATTTTTCAACATCTGCACCGATGGCCTTCACCTGCATGGGCATCTGCAGCAGCTTCTCTGTCAGCACATGCTCCGTATCTGCCATAGCGACGGACTGCATGATAATATTCTCCAGTTCTCTGACATTCCCGGGGTAATCATACTCGCAGAGCCTGTCCATGGCTCCTTCTGACACCATCCAGACTTCTTTTTCAAACCGTTCGTTATGTTTAGCCAAAAGCTTTTCCGTCAAATGCGGTATGTCATCCAGCCTGCTGCGCAGCGGCGGAATGGCAATGCTGACAACGTTCAAACGATAATACAAATCCTTTCTCAGCTTCCCTTCTTCAATCAATTTCTCAGGAAATTCATTTACTGTGGCGATGATTCGCACATCGATGGGAATATCCGTCGTCCCCCCTACACGCCGGATGTAATCTTCCTGCAGCACCCGCAGCAGCTTGCTCTGCAATTCATAAGGCATTGCACTGATTTCATCCAACAGGAGTGTGCCTCCGTTTGCCTGCTCAAACAGGCCAGCTCGATCGACTGCCCCTGTGAACCCGCCTTTTGACGTACCGAACAAAATACCTTCCAGCAGAGATTCTGGCAGTGCTGCGCAGTTTTGAGCCAAAAACGGTTTGTTCTGTCTTCTGCTGGCGTAATGGATACTCTGGGCAAAAAGTTCTTTACCAGTTCCCGTCTCTCCATAAATAAAAACCGATGCGTTATTATCTGCGGCTCGCTTTGCTCGTTCCAAAACAGCTACAAACTGAGGATTGTTTCCTATTATATTATCAAACGTATATTGCCTGATCTTCGGCTTTACCTTGTGAGGTTCTATTTTCTTTTCCTGCAATTTCAAAATGGTATCACTCATGGAGCGAATGTTCGTAATGTCCTTGGCAACCTCCACTGCAGCGATCGTCTGGCCCTCTTCTATGACGGGCACCGTACTATTGATAGTAGTAATCTCCTTTCCGTATAAGTTCTTGTAGGTCTGCTGCTTATTCTTTGTAGCAACATTCTTTTTCAGCGCCTGATACAGGGTACTTTCGTTCAGTTTAACGCCTGGAAAAGCTTTATGAAACTCTTTTCCCATAACGTCTTCGATGTTGATCTGTTCCATATCTGCCATGGCGTCATTGTAAAACAATCCGATTCCGTCCTGGTCTACAACATATATGCCTGCGTCGATTAATTTAATTAATTCTTCAATGATTTTCTTATATCCTTCTGCGTCCAATCGCTTGTACCTCCCAGTCGTTTGTCATGTGACACTTTCTATTTTACACTATTATCTCGACTGATGCAAATTATTTTGCATCTACATTTTCATTGAAAAAATGACAAATTTATTGTATATTGGTATTTGACTATTTATTGTAATCGGAGGAATACTATGAGAATAAGAAAAGATCAAGAATCATTCGAAGAAAAAGACATAGAATTGATTGCAAGAGTTTCTGATGCGCTGGCCCATCCCGTTCGCCTGAAACTCTTCAGATACATTATGCAATGTAATAAGTCAATGGAGACAGTATGCAACAAAGACCTTGTAGCTAACTTTGATTATGCCCAGGCAACTATTTCCCAGCATGTCAAGAAACTTGTCGACGCAGGTCTGATTGAAGTGAAAAAGCAAGACAAATTTTCTTATTATTATGCGAATTTGGGAATTTTGATGCAATATATTGACATTACAAAAAAATATTCTATAATAGGGTGAATACAATAACTCATACAGAAATTCGGAGGTACTTATGTCAAGACACATAAGATTATTTCCGGTTCAAATTCTGGCAATCGGTTTCGGCCTGCTTATCTTAATGGGAAGTATCATGCTCTCCTCCCCTCTCTGCAATAAGAGCGGCGAAGGCATTCCCTTTATCAACGGCTTGTTTACCTCGACGTCGGCCACATGTGTAACCGGACTGGCAGTTTATGACACGTATACGCAGTTTAACTCTTTAGGACAATTCATTATCATACTGCTCATACAAATCGGCGGCCTTGGATTCATGGGTATGGCTATGACCTTCTCCTTCCTGATTGGGAGCAAGATCACCATATTCCAGCGCTCTCTTTTGATGGAATCCATAGGCACACTCCATATTGGAGGTGTAGTAAAAACCATAAGGAGAATGCTCTTCGGTACTTTATTCTTTGAAGGACTGGGAGCATTAATTATTTCCTTCAAATTCATTCCCAAAGTCGGATTCTGGCAGGGGTTATGGTACGGTGTCTTTCATTCCGTGTCTTCCTTCTGCAACGCAGGCTTTGACTTACTGGGAAGATTTGATCCCGGAAGTTCCCTGACACAGTTTTCCGATGATCCGGTTCTGCTCATCACCGTCATGACGTTGATCGTGACCGGCGGCATCGGCTTCATCGTCTGGGGAGACATTGTGGATCATAAATTCCGCTTCAGGAAATATGCCCTTCACTCAAAGATCATGCTGTTTTTTACATTTCTGATGATTTTGTTAGGAGCGTTCGCCTTTTACCTTGTAGAGGGCCCTCACTCCTTTGCAGAAATGCCTGCGGACGAAAAAGTGCTCAACTCTTTCTTCGCTTCCGTTTCTCCGAGAACAGCAGGCTTTGCTTCTGTGGATTATGCGGATATGTCCACTGCCGGCAGGTTTCTGACCATGTTCCTGATGTTTGTCGGCGCCGGCCCCGGTTCCACGGGCGGCGGCATCAAACTGACTACTTTTGCGACACTGCTGCTTTCCATGTACTCTTATGCAAAGCATTATCAGGACCTTAGTATTTTCAGACGCAGGCTTCCGGCAGAAGCCCAGAGGAAGGCATTTTCCAGCATCGCCTCTTACGTCATGGCCGTCCTGTTGTGTACGTTTTGTTTATTAGTCGCAAATCCGGCTTTTACAGCTGAAAGCTGCCTCTTTGAATCGCTGTCCGCTATGGGAACAGTCGGATTGACCATGGGAATCACCCCCGAACTGGGTACATTCTCAAAGCTGTGCCTCATCGTTCTGATGTACTGCGGAAGACTGGGCAGTATCGCAGTCGCTATGGCTATCGTCAGAAGAAAGATTATACCGAAGATCAGTTATCCGGAAGAGAAGATCACAATCGGTTAATGATATAAAGGAGAAAATAAAATGCGTTCCATACTAATTATCGGCCTTGGACGTTTCGGCCGCCATCTGGCAACAAGTCTCTCAGATCTGGGCAATGAACTGATGGTTATCGACAAAAACGAAGCGGTAGTAAATAAGATGGCACCTTATGTGACTTCAGCTCAGATTGGAGATTGTACAGACGAAGTGGTCCTGAAAGACTTAGGTGTCGCCAACTTCGATCTCTGCTTTGTCTGCATCAGCAATGATCTGGAATCGTCTCTGGTCATCACTATGACCCTGAAGGAATTGGGCGCTCACAAGATCGTTACAAAGGTCAACCAGGATCTCCACGCCAAATTTCTGTTACAGAACGGCGCTGACGACGTCATTTATCCAGAGCGGGATATGGCCATTCGAACAGCTATGAAGTACAGCGCACAGAATGCCTTTGACTATATCGAGCTGAGCAAGCATTACGGGATCTTCGAAATCGCAGCGCCGAAGTCTTGGATCGGGCGTTCCCTTCAAGAAATCAACGTGCGGAAAAAATACCATGTCAACATCATCGCATACAAGTGCCACGATCAAATACTTCCCCTCGACAAAGATGAATACTATTTCTCAGAAGAACAACATCTGATTGTTGCAGGAGATAAAAAGAACTTCCACGAACTGATCGCGAAGAAGTTATAAAAAACGAAAAATACGGAGAGGAGGCGTTCTCAGCCTCCTCTTTCATTATAAAATTATATTATTATTTTATCATTTTTTATAATTTTACATTATCATGTTGTTGTTTTATAATGCACTTACGATCAAATTTAGAAAGGAACAAAACACAATATGAATTTACTGAGAAAAAACGGACCTGGCATTTTACTTTGCCTGGCCATCGCTATACCCTCTTGGTTTCTAGGCGGTGCATTTCCCATTATCGGCGGCGCCGTCATCGCAATCCTAGCCGGCATGATTGTCACCTTATTCTTTAAAGATAAGGCCTCATACGAGCCAGGCATCAAAATCGTATCTAAAAAAGTTCTGCAATGGGCAGTCATTTTATTAGGTTTTGGCATGGACCTCAATATTGTCCTCCAGACAGGAAAGCAATCCCTGCCCATTATTATCTGCACCATCTCTATTTCACTACTCATCGCCTACCTGCTTCACAAGGCGCTGAAGATTCCCACAAAGACTTCAGCTTTAATCGGTGTCGGCTCTTCTATCTGCGGGGGATCTGCCATCGCGGCTACGGCTCCTGTCATTGAAGCAGACGAAGAAGAGGTGGCGCAGGCGATTTCCGTCATCTTCTTTTTTAATGTGCTGGCTGCCTTGCTCTTCCCCGCCTTCGGACAGCTGGCGGGCTTTGACACTGGATCCGGCGAGGCCTTCGGCATCTTTGCCGGAACTGCCGTCAACGACACTTCCTCAGTTACTGCCACCGCGGCCACCTGGGACAGCATGTGGAACCTGGGTTCAGCCACTCTGGATAAGGCTGTCACCGTAAAGCTGACTAGAACCTTAGCCATCATTCCCATCACCCTCTTGCTAGCCTTCCTGCGTGCAAGAAATCAGGAAAGCGAAAATAAGGTGGAGTTAAAACAGGTCTTTCCATTCTTCATTCTGTTTTTTATCGGCGCATCCATCATCACCACTGCCGCCGTCCACTTCGGACTTCCGGCATCCTTCTTTGCGCCGATCAAAGAGCTGAGCAAGTTTTTCATCATCATGGCTATGGCAGCCATCGGACTGAACACCAACATCGTCAAGCTGGTTAAAAACGGCGGCAAGCCCATTGCCATGGGCGCTTGCTGCTGGATCGGCATCACCTTTGTCAGCTTGCTTCTGCAAAACGTCCTCGGTCTGATGTGACAAAAAGTGCAGCGCCATTCTCTCGTAGAAAAGCGTCTGCACTTTTTGTTTACTTTATGTCGTACAGTTCCGACACCCGGTTCTCATAGACAGCCAATTCCTCTCTGACCTGCTTTTGATATTCTGTATCAATGCAGCTGAAGATGACATCCTCTCGATCGGAAGCCTGCGCCACGGGCAGCCCACAAGGATCAACGATCTGGCTTCTGCCGAAGCAATGTTTGTTGTACTGGTTGGCAGCTGCCACGTAAAGCTGATGGTTCAGCGCTGCCCCTCTGACCAAAAGATCCCATTGATCCTGCCGCGGACGATAAAACATGGCTGGAATTGCCAGCAGGTCGATGTCTTGCAAGGCCAAAGTTCTCAGATACTCACAAAACCGCACCTCATAACAGATTGCCACGCCCACCTTGCAGCAGTCAAACTGGAAAATGCCAAGATCTTTTCCGGCGGTCAGGTAGTCGGATTCCTTTCGATCTAGAACATCGAACAGATGAACTTTGTCATATGTCCCTGCCAAATTTCCCTGTCTGTCTATAGCGAGGCAGGTGTTGTAGAGCCTGCCCTCCTTCCTCTGCGGAAAGGTTCCTGTTACGATGTTGACTCCGTGTTCCCGAGCACAGCGGGAAAAAGTCTGATAGAACATGCCTTCAAGGGACTCCCCCACCGTGTCTCTGTTTTTATAAGCGGGGCTTTCGTAGAAAAACTCCGGCAGGCAGATGAGATCCGCCTGGCCGTACTGCTGAATTCCCTTTTCAATGAGAGCAATCGCCCGTCTCAGATTATCTTCTTTATCCGGCGTCCATCCTACCTGCACCGCCATTACTTTGATCATACTCACTTTCTTATCTCCTATTCTATCTGCATCTGCAAAACTTTCTCTTCTAAGGCCCTGTGATTGCTGATCCACATCCGGCCGCGTTCTCTTTCAATCCAGCCGGCCTCGTCAAAGTGTTTGATGACGCGGAATAGATGGCGGGAACTGGCTCCCAGATATTGGGCGAGATCTGTCAGAGACACTCTGATCCAATTTCCTCTGCCCACTTCCTCCTCCTTTTCAAGGAGATAGGCAGCCAACCTGTTTTCCAGAGGATAAGTCTGTGTAGCCACAAGTTTGCTCACACCGCGGAGCATTTTTTCTGCAATCAGCTTGCTCAGATTTCGCAGGAACACTGCATCGGAAAGGATCAGACTGCCATGCTCTTGAAAAGATAATGCCAGGCAGACGGACGGTTCCACGGCCTGGATGGATTGAGACTGGGTACGAATGCCAAGAAATTCCAGTTCTCCCAGGATGTCTCCTGCCTCGTAGTATTGTGCCAGCGATACATTGCCGTCCAGATGAATCATGTACAGTTTCACCTTCCCTTTTACCAGGAAATACAGCCGTTCGGGAGGCATCAATTCTTCACAAATGTATTCCCCCTTTTCAAAAACATGTACTTCCAGAAACTCTTCTATCGGCGCGGAAAACAACTGCTGAATGGGATATTTCACAATATATTGCTGTCTTACCATCTCATCGTTGATCTTCATCTCTTTTGCCCCTTCCTATCTTTCTGTTCTCATTATGCCATATGTCCTATTTTTTCGCAATTGTCTTTGCTATACTAAGGGCAAGAAAGGCGTCCTATAGGCCGCCTGTACAGGAGGATTTTATATGAACCCAAAACCTTACGTCGTCGGCGTAGGCGCTGTCAATGTGGATGTCATGGGACGGAGCAAAAGGTCTTTAGTTTCAGAGGACTCCAATCCGGGACAAATCAAAATTTCCATCGGCGGCGCAACCCATAACGCCAGCGAAAATGCATGCCGCCTGGGTCTTCCGGTCAATTTCATCACCGCTACGGGAGACGATTATTTTGGCACGCTGATTCGTACGGCCTGCGAAAGTGCGGGTCTGTCTACAGAACATTTCTTTGCTTTTCCCGGACAGATCAGCTCCACCTATATGTCGATTCACGAGCCGGATGGTGAGATGAATATCGCAGTATCGGACATGAATGTACTGCAAAGTCTTTCGCCGGCTCATTTGAAGCAAAAAAGTGAATTACTGGAAAATGCGGCAGCGATCACCTTTGATACTGGTCTTCCTCAAGAGACCATCGACTATCTCCTTGAGACATACTGCAGCAAAACGGCCGTCTTTGCTGATCCTGTATCCACCACCTATGCCGAAAAACTGGTCGGCCGCCTTGAAGGCATCCATACGCTGAAGCCCAACCTGCTGGAAGCAGAAGTTTTGTCAGGTGTGAAGATTCGCACCTTCGGCGACCTGCAGGAGGCTGCAGACCGCATCATCGACTGCGGAGTCAGACGTGTCTTTATCAGTCTGGGCAAAAACGGTGTCTATTACCGGGATCATTCAGGTACCGCAAAACATCGTCAGCCACGGTCTTTGGATCAGATTGCCAACGCAACAGGCGCTGGGGATGCATTCCTGGGAGGACTTCTCTATGCCTACTTGCACGATCTCAATATCGATGAGACCCTGGCGGCCGCTATGACTGTTTCGACGCTGGCCATACTCAGTGAGCAGACCATCAATCCACAGATGTCCGAATCACTGCTAAAAGAGACTATTTTACAAAATATATAAAGAGAGGTAAATGAAATGAACGAATATTTATGTATCACGGAAGAAGTGAAAGCTGCTCTGGAAGCAAAAAGACCGGTGGCAGCACTGGAGTCCACCATTCTTTCCCACGGCATGCCCTACCCGGAAAACCTGGAGTTTTCTCATAAAGTAGAGGAGATCATCCGTGCAGAAGGCGCCATTCCGGCAACCACTGCAATCATCGGCGGAAAACTGCGGGTGGGTCTGACAGCAGAAGAACGGGAAATCATGTGCCAGGCAAAAAACGTTGCCAAGGTCAGCCGCCGAGATGTAGCAATTTGTCTGGCAACGGGCCAGACTGGCGCCACCACCGTAGCAACCACCATGATGCTGGCGGAAATGGCGGGCATCCGCTTCTTCGCCACAGGCGGCATCGGCGGCGTTCACCGCGGAGCGGAAACCACCATGGATATCTCTGCCGATCTGCAGGAACTGGCAAATACACCAGTAGCAGTTATCTGCGCCGGCGCGAAAAGTCTCTTAGACATCGGTCTGACGCTAGAATACTTAGAGACCATGGGTGTGCCTGTCATCGGTCTCAAGACAGATGACTTCCCTGCCTTCTACTGCAGGAAGAGCGGCTTCGGCGTGGATTACAACGCCCCTGACGAAGAAACTGTGGCAAAGGTTATGAAGGCAAAGTGGGATCTGGGTCTGAAAGGCGGTTCCGTGATCGCCAACCCGATTCCAAAAGAATACGAACTGGACTACGATGAAATGGAAGCGGTTATCAATAAAGCTCTGAAAGCCGCCCAGGAAGAAGGCATCCACGGCAAAGCGACGACACCTTTCCTCCTCGCCCACATCAAGGAATACACTGACGGCGTGTCCCTGGCTTCTAACCTGCAGCTAGCTTATCACAATGCGAAAGAGGCGGCAAAAATTGCTGTGGCTTACAGCCAGTTATAATCACAAAATGGAAACCCCTGCTTCTCGTGGCGAGAAGCAGGGGTTAGACTACCCTTGGTGAAATATCCTCGACATCGTCGTAGATTTTTCAATGAGACAGAAATTTCCTTTGTATAAACAACGGTTCATCCGACCGGAACCGCTGTTTATGTTGATAGACTAGTAAAGTTTCGTTTCTATTCTGGATAGCTTATTTCTTCTTTTTTTTGCTCTCCATTCTCATTCCATGCAATCCGTATTAATATAGATTTCGGTTTCTTATCAAAAGAGTAAAAGCCGTAGAAAGATTTATTGAAAATACCAGAAGATATTCGCCTTAGAAGGCTGATTTGATCATCTGCAATATGCACAACCCCTTTATATTTCTTTATAGAATCTATATCCGCATCAATACTAACATTTTCAATATGTGGGAAATCCCCTTTATATACCAAATATCCACTCCAGGTGCCATCATTTTGATTCTCTGTGTTCATGAATACTGCTGTCCACGTCCCACTTTTACTTAAAACTTTGTAATTTGCGTTGCACGAAACAGTATAAACATAAATATTAAAAGTATTGCTAATATAGAAAGGTACATGACTATTTTTTTCTTTATTTTCATAATAACCCTCTTTACTAAAAATTTATCAAACCGAACTGCATATTTGCAGCTCGGTTTCTCTTATAACTATAATCGAATTATTCTGTACTTGCTAACACCTGTAATACTACTTACGGTCTTCCATTTATGATTAGATGTATGATCCGCAGCACACATGTCTTTTAATGTTTGAAACACCTGCCGTTTTCAAATCGACAGGTGTCTATTTATGTTATTGCTTATTCCTCTCCTTTCAGCAGCATTTTGATCGCCGCATCCAGTATGTGAGGTGTTCTCTCATAGAGGTCTTCTTTATAGACTCTCTCCGTCAGCTTGTGGAAGTCCTTGCCCCACGGCCCGATATTGATGCCGGCCATGGAAATTTCTTTGATTTCCTCAAAGGGAATATCGTAATACTGCCCCAGCAGTGGCATAGAATCGGCCACAGAAGCCCGCTGTCTCTCGGGATCATCTATATTAATGTAACTCAAGTCGCAGATGCCGGTATAGAAGTATTCTTTGGTGTATTCCTGGTCATAGACTTCCTGCGCATAGGCCGACAGCTTTTCGCTCATGCCTCTCGCCGCCGGTGCGATGCCGTCAAAATAGACGTTGGACACGTTAGGGTAGTATGGTGGCAGCAAGCCGTAGACCACCCTCGGCGAAATGTCCTCAATATAGTCGTAGATTTTTTCAATGAGACAGAAGTTCCCCTCTATCATATTGATTTTACCGGATTCCATGTCTTTGAGAATCTCCTGCGAAGCCGCCTCATAATCTTTGATAAAGGCGCTGCCACCGTTTGCTTTCGCCTCTTCGTACAGCTCCTTAAAGTTGACGGTCTTGGCAGACCATGGCAGTGGTTTCACTGGCTGCCCTGTCTTACGGCAGAAGTCTGTATAATTGCGATTCATCCTATCAATGACTGCGCTGAATCCTTCCTGGCAGACCCGCTTCACCTTTGACAACAGCTCAGAAGGAGTCTGTTTCAGGGTGAGAACGCTGAAGCAGCCGCGTGCTGTCAGCGGCATGGACACGTCGTAGCGGTCTTTACTGTCTTTCATGTAAAGCCAGGTCGGCGGCGGCGCCGCTTCCCCATTTACTGCATCAGCAAAGTCCATGTTGACCTCTGTACGAGTTACGATTTCCGACAGAACCGATACTGGATTGAGGCCTTCGAAAACTTTGCCTGCGTGGGAGAGAAATCCCCTCACATATACAAATGGCATCATCTTGCCCACCGTACCCTCAGAAAAAACGCCCTTGGCAAAGTCTTTTCTCTGATGTGGTTCGGAATTGATCATCATGATATATTCTAAATCATATTTCTTTTTCAATTCTGCAAGCAGCTTTGCAGCAGCACGCATTCCTGCCGAAAGGTTTTCTTCATCGGGTACGCCGATGACGATGACATTACCGTCAAAGTCGGCAAGTTCACTGTAGCTTTCCAATAAAGCATACTGGATGGAGCCTCCGGCTTTCATGTCGCAGCCTCCACGGCAGAACAAAAAAGTATCTTCCTCCAAGTCCTTTTGTACATCTTCAGGCAGCATATCCTTGTGGAGAAGCAGTTCTTTCCTGAGCTGGTCAGGGGAAAAGGCGAACGATTTAAGGGTTTTAAAATCTTCGATATCCACGATATCGTAATGATGAACGAGAGTTACCGTCTTATTCCCTTTTCCCTTCACCATGGCCCAGCATACATTTCTTTTGAGAGGATCATTCTCAAGGGGATAGGTCCCCCAGAATTCATGATGTTCTCTGAAATAGGTAACTTGGTTAAAATGATTTTCGAAAAAGCCTTCTACTTCTCTTTCTTTCGATGTATTTGTAAAGCTTTGGATTTTGACATATTCATATAGTATTTCTTTGATCCTGCTGCCCAATGCGGCAAAATCAATGTCTGTGTTCTGCATGATATTACCTCGTATTCTTATTTTCTGCATACAGGACAGGTCAGGCAGGTCGGCCCGCCGGTTCCCCTGTATGATAATTCTTTTCCTTCATAAGTATACACGGTTACGCCTGCATCTTCAATTTTATTCTGGATATCCGGACAGCCCTTGATCAAAATGCACTTTCCAGGTTCCAACGCCAATAGATTGGTCCCCAGGTAATCATATTCTTCGTCGTTGCACTCGATCAGCTGAATTCCTTTTTCGATCAAATATTCTCTGAAAAATACGGGCATGTACTTGGAATAGACGACCGCCTTATCGGTATCCACGAAGCTGATAATGCTCATCAGGTGGAGGCAGGCCTCTTCGCCGTCTCCATGAGGCATCGGCACGATGATGTATTCGTCAATAAAATCCTTCGTTAATTCTTTGAACTGCCTGATTCCTTCGTCATTGGTTCTATAGCCGCGCCCGATAGCCACGGTCTTTTCGTCAATCCAGAGAACGTCGCCGCCTTCCATCTTTCCTGGAGCCGTAATATAGCCAAGGGTCGGTACACCGTTGGCACTGAGGAATTCTTCTGTAGCCAGACGTTCCTTGCTTCTCAGTTCTTTGCCCATCGGAAAATAGATGGCACCTTTGCTAGTCACTTTCAGAGAGTCATGGGTATAGATGGAATCCAAACCCGTTCTCTCGTCATATGGCAGATAATATACATTTTCTACATTGTCCTTGATGACCTTCTCAAACTGCGCATACTCCTCTAATACCTTCTCATAATCAGGACAGCCGTAATATTTGAACGCCTCCCAAGTCGCATTCAGATTCTCCTGGCTGACAAAGGCCGCCTCCGGGCGTTTTATCATAATCGTATCGATCTTCTTGACCATACTCTGACATCCGTAATTCATAACTCATATACCTCCCGTAAATTCTTTTGATACGCAATCAAGGAATGCATTTCTACACTCCCTGATTATCACATGTGATCATGTTCTTTTTAACATTCTGTCCAAAGAGCCGTAGGCGATTTGCATGACAGAATTTATGCTAAACCGCCCCAGCCTATGGCTGGATTGGCGTTTGTCGTATATTTCAATAGCCTCGATAGGCCTTGTGCTCTGCTTTGATCTGCTGAAGCAATTGCGGGTTGCCGTACAATTTTCCAGCCATGCAGAGGAGCAAAGCCGCAGAATTTTTGATGGCGTCATGAGCGCTCTCCGTCGTCATCGCATCAGCAAATTCCTGCGTATGACAGTTTTCTTCGATGCCGATGCCCATCATCGGATGAAATGCCGGACATCTGTAGTCCACATTTCCAATATCAGAAGAGCCTTTCATGCCCGGTTGATTGGAACGCGGAATCCCCAATTCATCAAAGCTCTCGCACATCAGTTTTGCGCCTAATTCACTGATATACAGTTCGTGGAAAGGTTCTCCCACAGGGAACATTTCTACTTCTGTCCGCGTCGCCAAGGCTGCCGCTCTGGCGCAGTCCTTTACCCATGCAGTGATGTCATTGAGATCCTCTCTGCGGGGTGCTCTGGTCAAAAATTCAACCTCTGCAAATTCCGGCACGATGTTGGACGCTTCGCCGCCGTTTTTGATGAACCCGTGCATACGTGCTTCTTCGATCACATGTTGCCGCATCATATCGGTAGCATCCATGAATAACCTGGCAGAAACGAAGGCGTTTCTGCCCTTTTCCGGTGCCGCCGCTGCATGAGCCGGCTGTCCGTGCCATTTAAAACCCAATCCGTCGAGGGCTATAAATTCTGACACCGCTGTACTAAAGGGACCCATGTGGACCATGGCGGCAAAATCATACCCATCAAAAACACCTTTGTCAGCCATCAGACACTTGGTGCCGTTGATTTCCTCATCGGGCGTGCCGATGATGTCTATGCCAAAGTCTAACTGGTCTCTTGCCTCATTCAAAGCGAGGGCTGCGAGGACGCTGGAACTGCCGCTGGCACAATGGCCACAGGCATGCCCCAGACCTCTCAGCGCGTCATACTCTGCGAGAAGCGCCATCCTGTTGTTTTTTTCCGGATTGATGACACCCTTGAAGGCGGTATCAAATCCGGCAAAAGGATATTCTGTCTCTATACCGTGCTTTCTCAGCAGTTTTACAATGGCGGCGGAGCTGTGAAACTCCGCACTTCCGATTTCCGGATTTGCCGCCATGTAGTCGTTTAATGCATTTATTTCTTGTCTATAGCTGTCAATTTTCGGCAGCAACAGATTTTTTAATTGCTTCTCGTCTAACATTTGCCTTACACCTTTCTATTAATGATACCCGATGAATACAGCCAGTATTACAAAGAATGACTGCAGCAGGAACATAATTCCAAAGATCGGTAAGAAGAATTTGTACCATTTTCCCATCGGAATCTTAGCAATACCACACATGATGGCACAGGCGCCTGTCGGCCAGATCAGATTAGAGAACCCATCTCCGAACTGATAGGCAAGAACGGCAATCTGCCTGTTCAGCTCCGTCAAGTCTGCCAGCGGTATCATAATCGGCATAATCGCTGCCGCCTGTCCGCTGCCTGAAGGGATGAAGAAGTTCAAGATATTCTGAACCACCAGCATCATTTCGCCAGTTGCCCATGTAGGCAGTCCCTGCATCAAGGAGTTCATGCCGTGAATCACGGTATCGATGATCACACCGTTCTGCATGATAACCAGAATTGTCCTGGAAAGGCCTACCACTACCATAGCCACGGTCATCTCGGAAATAGATGTAATCAGGTCTGTTGCGATACCCTCCGGTCTCTTTCCTCCGATGATGGAAGATAAGATGCCAGAGATGATGAACACGCCGCTCATCTCGTTTATGTACCAGTTGAGTTTCAGGGAGCCGATGACGATAGTCACCACTGTCACCACCATGCCGAGCATCAAAATCTTGTGCTTTGCAGTAAACTCCATGTTTGTATCAGTTTCAACTTTAAAGGCGGAGTAGTCCTCTCCGTAAATCAGGCTCTTGGTCGGATCCTTCTTGATTTTCATGGCGTATCTCATGACCAGAGACATAGAAACCAGATAGAATACTACGAATACAATCCATCTGTATCCCAGCCCTGAGAACATCTTCAGATCGCCGAAGGTCTGTGCGATGCCAATGGTAAACGGATTTGTCGTTGCGGAGGCAAACCCCACTGCGACCGCCACGCCGGACATACACATGCCCACCAGGGCATCGTATCCCAAGGCGATGGCCAAGGCGACGAAAATCGGGATTAATCCGTACACGGTTTCGAATTCGCCGTAGGTGGATCCTGCCAGTGAAAATACCAGCATTACAATCGGTATGAACAGCTTGCTGTCTCTCGCTCTGCTGCCGAGCAGTTTATTGATCATCGCAGTAAATGCACCAGTCTGCATGACGGAATACACCCAGAAGTATCCGAACAGAATCAGGAAGATGATCTGTGCGCCATTGAGAAAGCCTTCCTGAATCGCTACGAAAATTCTGAACGGATTGACTGGCTTTTGGTCTACATACTGAAAGCTGTTGCCGTCAACGACCTGAGTACCGCCCTGGTCTACATAGGCGTATTGCCCTGCCGGTACAATGTAGGTCATGATTGCAATAATGATGATGATACTGAACAGCATCAGCGTACTGCTTGGAAATTTAAATTTTTTCTTTTTGTCATTAAGGGTTGGCATTTTACGGTCCTCTCTTTCTTCATTTTATGAAGCGACCTCTCCACCGGTCCCGTGGAGTCTAATCGTATTTTCCTTAGAATCTCAGTGACAAGCAGCTGAGCCCGCCATCAAGCTTTCTGTATTCTGAAGTGTCAACGAGCAAGGTCTTGTAGCCCAGGTCCTGTACGGCTTTCAGTACTGCAGGATAACCTGACGGCACGATGACGGTGTCGTTGACCCAGATGCAGTTTGCAGCGT
Source organism: uncultured Eubacterium sp. (assembly GCA_900551775.1). Taxonomy (GTDB): domain Bacteria; phylum Bacillota; class Clostridia; order Peptostreptococcales; family Anaerovoracaceae; genus Senimuribacter. The sequence continues at coordinate 29,910 of URXI01000017.1, forward strand.
ATGCTTCCTCTTCCGGAATCTGCACGCAGTTGTATTTCTGGAATTCCGGCTTGGTCACGAATTCGCCGGATACCAGC